>NZ_JACBZI010000001.1:1702500-2057500 GCF_013408145.1 Nocardioides marinus | reverse complement strand
GGTGTCCGAATGGGGGAACCCAGCACGAGTCATGTCGTGTTACCCGCGCCTGAATATATAGGGTGTGTGGAGGGAACTCGGGGAAGTGAAACATCTCAGTACCCGAAGGAAGAGAAAACAACAGTGATTCCGAGAGTAGTGGCGAGCGAAATCGGATGAGGCTAAACCATGCACATGTGATACCCGGCAGGGGTTGTGTGTGTGGGGTTGTGGGACCGCGTGGATCTATCTGCCGGTAGGTCGCACAGTAAGAAAGTGCGTGTGAAGTCGAAGTCCGTTGGAAAGCGGCGCCGTAGAGGGTGATAGCCCCGTAGGTGTAAGTGCGTGCCTGTGTCGCGGTATCCCAAGTAACACGGAACCCCTGAAATTCCGTGTGAATCTGGCGGGACCACCCGTTAAGCCTAAATACTCCTTGATGACCGATAGCGGACAAGTACCGTGAGGGAAAGGTGAAAAGTACCCCTGGCGGGGAGTGAAATAGTACCTGAAACCGTGTGCCTACAATCCGTCGGAGCCTTCCTTGTGGGGGTGACGGCGTGCCTTTTGAAGAATGAGCCTGCGAGTTTGCGTTGTGTGGCGAGGTTAACCCGTGTGGGGCAGCCGTAGCGAAAGCGAGTCCGAATAGGGCGGTTTAGTCGCACGATCAAGACCCGAAGCGAAGTGATCTATCCATGGGCAGGTTGAAGCGCGGGTAAGACCGCGTGGAGGACCGAACCCACTTAGGTTGAAAACTGAGGGGATGACCTGTGGATAGGGGTGAAAGGCCAATCAAACTTCGTGATAGCTGGTTCTCCCCGAAATGCATTTAGGTGCAGCGTTGCGTGTTTCTTGCCGGAGGTAGAGCACTGGATAGCCGATGGGCCCTACCAGGTTACTGACGTTAGCCAAACTCCGAATGCCGGTAAGTGAGAGCGCAGCAGTGAGACTGCGGGGGATAAGCTCCGTAGTCGAGAGGGAAACAGCCCAGACCATCAGCTAAGGCCCCTAAGCGGTGACTAAGTGGAAAAGGATGTGGAGTCGCATTGACAACCAGGAGGTTGGCTTGGAAGCAGCCACCCTTGAAAGAGTGCGTAATAGCTCACTGGTCAAGTGATTCCGCGCCGACAATGTAGCGGGGCTCAAGTCATCCGCCGAAGCTATGGCATTCGTACATCAACCACCAACGTGGGTACGGATGGGTAGGGGAGCGTCGTGTTCTGAGTGAAGCGGCAGAGTGATCTAGCCGTGGATAGGACACGAGTGAGAATGCAGGCATGAGTAGCGAATGACGTGTGAGAAACACGTCCGCCGAATGATCAAGGGTTCCAGGGTCAAGCTAATCTGCCCTGGGTAAGTCGGGACCTAAGGCGAGGCCGACAGGCGTAGTCGATGGACAACGGGTTGATATTCCCGTACCGGCAAAGTAGCGCCCATGACGAACCTGGTGATGCTAACCATCCGAAGCCACCCATGACCGATCCCTTCGGGGTGAGGCGGGGTGGTGGAGCATGGGACCCGAGCTGGTAGTAGTCAAGCGATGGGGTGACGCAGGAAGGTAGCCCAACCACAGCGATGGTTGTCTGTGGCCAAGCGTGTAGGGAGTCAGATAGGCAAATCCGTCTGGCAGTGCTTTGATGCACGATCTTGAGACGTGATGGGGACCCCGTATGGGGGAAGTGGGTGATCCTATGCTGTCGAGAAAAACCTCTAGCGAGCTACGCGCCGCCCGTACCCCAAACCGACTCAGGTGATCAGGTAGAGAATACCAAGGCGATCGAGCGAACCATGGTTAAGGAACTCGGCAAAATGCCCCCGTAACTTCGGGAGAAGGGGGGCCCGGATCGTGTACCCACTAGCTGGGGAAGCGTGAAGGGCCGCAGAGACCAGGGGAAAGCGACTGTTTACTAAAAACACAGGTCCGTGCGAAGTTGTAAGACGATGTATACGGACTGACTCCTGCCCGGTGCTGGAAGGTTAAGAGGACCTGTTAGAGAGCAATCTCGAAGCGGAGAATTTAAGCCCCAGTAAACGGCGGTGGTAACTATAACCATCCTAAGGTAGCGAAATTCCTTGTCGGGTAAGTTCCGACCTGCACGAATGGAGTAACGACTTTCCCACTGTCTCAACCGTGGACTCGGCGAAATTGCACTACGAGTAAAGATGCTCGTTACGCGCGGCAGGACGGAAAGACCCCGGGACCTTTACTATAGTTTGGTATTGGTGTTTGGTTCGGCTTGTGTAGGATAGGTGGGAGACTGTGAAGCAGCCACGCCAGTGGTTGTGGAGTCAACGTTGAAATACCACTCTGGTCGTACTAGATGTCTAACCTAGGTCCGTTATCCGGATCAGGGACAGTGCCTGATGGGTAGTTTAACTGGGGCGGTTGCCTCCTAAAATGTAACGGAGGCGCTCAAAGGTTCCCTCAGCCTGGTTGGCAATCAGGTGGCGAGTGTAAGTGCACAAGGGAGCTTGACTGTGAGACAGACATGTCGAGCAGGGACGAAAGTCGGAACTAGTGATCCGGCCACGGCATGTGGAAGCGTGGTCGCTCAACGGATAAAAGGTACCCCGGGGATAACAGGCTGATCTTCCCCAAGAGTCCATATCGACGGGATGGTTTGGCACCTCGATGTCGGCTCGTCGCATCCTGGGGCTGGAGTAGGTCCCAAGGGTTGGGCTGTTCGCCCATTAAAGCGGCACGCGAGCTGGGTTTAGAACGTCGTGAGACAGTTCGGTCCCTATCCGCCGCGCGCGCAGGAAACTTGAGAAAGGCTGTCCCTAGTACGAGAGGACCGGGATGGACGAACCTCTGGTGTGCCAGTTGTCCCGCCAGGGGCACGGCTGGTTAGCTACGTTCGGAAGTGATAACCGCTGAATGCATCTAAGCGGGAAGCACGTTTCAAGATGAGGTTTCCCACCGGGTTAACCGGGTAAGGCCCCCAGCAGAACACTGGGTTGATAGGCCGGAGGTGTACAGCAGCAATGCCCAGCCGACCGGTACTAATAGGCCGAGGGCTTGTCCCACACTCACTCAACAAGACACACAAACACAGTGTCGACTGACTGAGACAACACGCCAGCGCACATGTTCGCGTCCACACACAAACACACAAGTTTGACCACCACCCCCAACCCCCACACACGTGGCTAGTTCGGGGTGTGGTGAGTCGCCAGAGTTACGGCGGCCATAGCGAAAGGGAAACACCCGGTCCCATCCCGAACCCGGAAGTTAAGCCTTTCAGCGCCGATGGTACTGCGACCGCGAGGTCGTGGGAGAGTAGGACGCCGCCGGACATACCTTCGCAGCAGCCCCGCCTCATCAGAGGCGGGGCTGCTCGCATTTCCCCGGGCTGCCGTGCTTCACGTGAGCCGGCTCGGAGCTCGAGGTGATGCCCAGATCGGTTGGCCGGTCCCCACTTGAAGGCACCGTGTCCAGCTGGACAGACGGCTGGCTGCGCCCGGTATGAGTGGGCGTAAGCAGCTGCCGTGAGGGTGTGGCAGGGGGAGGCCCCCCGGATTTGGCACGCCCGCTACGTGCGTGTAATGTTCCATCTCGTTGCGGCAAGCGACAAGCCCTCCAGGGTTCTGACCCTCTGGTCGTCCCGGATGAGTGGCTCGAGCTGGCCAAGACCAGGAGCATATGCGCTTCACCGCTTCGAACAACTGCCAAGTTGACTCGGAGAAGTGCGGCGAGTAAGTTTCTGCAGGTTGTCCCGCCGCTGGTCGCGTGAGTGACCGGGACGGTGTGCGTCTGATTCTTGAGAACTCAACAGTGTGTCATAGTCGACGAATTAGTTTGTTATGCCCCGTCTTCTATGCATACCCATGTGGTGTGTGTGGTTGATGGATTTCTTTTGACAATGATTCTGACAAATTCCTGGCCCTAGTGATGGGGTTGGGTGTCAGTGTCTCCTGTCAGGCATCTCTTTTTCCATCGCATGCGGTTTGTGTGTGGTGGTGTTGTTTTTCAACGGAGAGTTTGATCCTGGCTCAGGACGAACGCTGGCGGCGTGCTTAACACATGCAAGTCGAGCGGAAAGGCCACTTCGGTGGTACTCGAGCGGCGAACGGGTGAGTAACACGTGAGTAATCTGCCTCTGGCTTCGGGATAGCCACCGGAAACGGTGATTAATACCGGATACGACACGCTCTTGCATGAGATGTGTGTGGAAAGTTTTTTCGGCCAGGGATGTGCTCGCGGCCTATCAGCTTGTTGGTGGGGTAATGGCCTACCAAGGCTTCGACGGGTAGCCGGCCTGAGAGGGTGACCGGCCACACTGGGACTGAGACACGGCCCAGACTCCTACGGGAGGCAGCAGTGGGGAATATTGGACAATGGGCGGAAGCCTGATCCAGCAACGCCGCGTGAGGGATGACGGCCTTCGGGTTGTAAACCTCTTTCAGCACAGACGAAGCGCAAGTGACGGTATGTGCAGAAGAAGGACCGGCCAACTACGTGCCAGCAGCCGCGGTAATACGTAGGGTCCGAGCGTTGTCCGGAATTATTGGGCGTAAAGGGCTCGTAGGCGGTTTGTCGCGTCGGGAGTGAAAACACCGGGCTTAACTCGGTGCTTGCTTTCGATACGGGCAGACTAGAGGCATTCAGGGGAGAACGGAATTCCTGGTGTAGCGGTGAAATGCGCAGATATCAGGAGGAACACCGGTGGCGAAGGCGGTTCTCTGGGAATGTCCTGACGCTGAGGAGCGAAAGTGTGGGGAGCGAACAGGATTAGATACCCTGGTAGTCCACACCGTAAACGTTGGGCGCTAGGTGTGGGATCCATTCCACGGGTTCCGTGCCGCAGCTAACGCATTAAGCGCCCCGCCTGGGGAGTACGGCCGCAAGGCTAAAACTCAAAGGAATTGACGGGGGCCCGCACAAGCGGCGGAGCATGCGGATTAATTCGATGCAACGCGAAGAACCTTACCTGGGTTTGACATACACCGGAAAGCTGCAGAGATGTAGCCCCTTTTTGTCGGTGTACAGGTGGTGCATGGCTGTCGTCAGCTCGTGTCGTGAGATGTTGGGTTAAGTCCCGCAACGAGCGCAACCCTCGTCCTATGTTGCCAGCACGTGATGGTGGGGACTCATAGGAGACTGCCGGGGTCAACTCGGAGGAAGGTGGGGATGACGTCAAGTCATCATGCCCCTTATGTCCAGGGCTTCACGCATGCTACAATGGCCGGTACAAAGGGCTGCGATCCCGTGAGGGGGAGCGAATCCCAAAAAGCCGGTCTCAGTTCGGATTGGGGTCTGCAACTCGACCCCATGAAGTCGGAGTCGCTAGTAATCGCAGATCAGCAACGCTGCGGTGAATACGTTCCCGGGCCTTGTACACACCGCCCGTCACGTCACGAAAGTCGGCAACACCCGAAGCCGGTGGCCCAACCCTTGTGGAGGGAGCCGTCGAAGGTGGGGCTGGCGATTGGGACGAAGTCGTAACAAGGTAGCCGTACCGGAAGGTGCGGCTGGATCACCTCCTTTCTAAGGAGCACACACCCCGATCACCAACGAGTGTTTGGTGACGCATGGTGGTGTCTCACTAGTGGAATCGTCGACGTACGCTGCTGATCCTGTTCGGCTCGTGTCCTCAGTACTGCTGCATTCTTGTCCCTTTGTGGGTGGGGGTGTGGCGTGGAACCTGGGTGCGGGTTGGTGGGTGAGGTGGTTGGCACACTGTTGGGTGTCTGAGGGATCAGATGCCTCTATCGCCTGAGCTGGTGCTCATGTTCCTTGGTGGGATGTGGGTGGGGTTCTGGGCTTGATTGCTCTTGCTCACCGTGTGGTGGGTGGGGTTTGGTTTGTGAATAGTGGACGCGAGCATCTTGTAGCAATACGAGAGGTCAAGTGGCTCGTCGATGTCGCATGCGCGTTTGTGTGTGTGGTGTTGGTGGGTGTTCTTGGTCTTGTGTGTTAGCTGTAGTTTCTTTGTAGTTGTGTTTCTTGTTGAGTGTTTGTGAGACAAGCTATGAAGGGCACATGGTGGATGCCTTGGCATCAAGAGCCGATGAAGGACGTAGTAGCCTGCGATAAGCCCTGGGGAGTTGGCAAACGAGCTGTGATCCGGGGGTGTCCGAATGGGGGAACCCAGCACGAGTCATGTCGTGTTACCCGCGCCTGAATATATAGGGTGTGTGGAGGGAACTCGGGGAAGTGAAACATCTCAGTACCCGAAGGAAGAGAAAACAACAGTGATTCCGAGAGTAGTGGCGAGCGAAATCGGATGAGGCTAAACCATGCACATGTGATACCCGGCAGGGGTTGTGTGTGTGGGGTTGTGGGACCGCGTGGATCTATCTGCCGGTAGGTCGCACAGTAAGAAAGTGCGTGTGAAGTCGAAGTCCGTTGGAAAGCGGCGCCGTAGAGGGTGATAGCCCCGTAGGTGTAAGTGCGTGCCTGTGTCGCGGTATCCCAAGTAACACGGAACCCCTGAAATTCCGTGTGAATCTGGCGGGACCACCCGTTAAGCCTAAATACTCCTTGATGACCGATAGCGGACAAGTACCGTGAGGGAAAGGTGAAAAGTACCCCTGGCGGGGAGTGAAATAGTACCTGAAACCGTGTGCCTACAATCCGTCGGAGCCTTCCTTGTGGGGGTGACGGCGTGCCTTTTGAAGAATGAGCCTGCGAGTTTGCGTTGTGTGGCGAGGTTAACCCGTGTGGGGCAGCCGTAGCGAAAGCGAGTCCGAATAGGGCGGTTTAGTCGCACGATCAAGACCCGAAGCGAAGTGATCTATCCATGGGCAGGTTGAAGCGCGGGTAAGACCGCGTGGAGGACCGAACCCACTTAGGTTGAAAACTGAGGGGATGACCTGTGGATAGGGGTGAAAGGCCAATCAAACTTCGTGATAGCTGGTTCTCCCCGAAATGCATTTAGGTGCAGCGTTGCGTGTTTCTTGCCGGAGGTAGAGCACTGGATAGCCGATGGGCCCTACCAGGTTACTGACGTTAGCCAAACTCCGAATGCCGGTAAGTGAGAGCGCAGCAGTGAGACTGCGGGGGATAAGCTCCGTAGTCGAGAGGGAAACAGCCCAGACCATCAGCTAAGGCCCCTAAGCGGTGACTAAGTGGAAAAGGATGTGGAGTCGCATTGACAACCAGGAGGTTGGCTTGGAAGCAGCCACCCTTGAAAGAGTGCGTAATAGCTCACTGGTCAAGTGATTCCGCGCCGACAATGTAGCGGGGCTCAAGTCATCCGCCGAAGCTATGGCATTCGTACATCAACCACCAACGTGGGTACGGATGGGTAGGGGAGCGTCGTGTTCTGAGTGAAGCGGCAGAGTGATCTAGCCGTGGATAGGACACGAGTGAGAATGCAGGCATGAGTAGCGAATGACGTGTGAGAAACACGTCCGCCGAATGATCAAGGGTTCCAGGGTCAAGCTAATCTGCCCTGGGTAAGTCGGGACCTAAGGCGAGGCCGACAGGCGTAGTCGATGGACAACGGGTTGATATTCCCGTACCGGCAAAGTAGCGCCCATGACGAACCTGGTGATGCTAACCATCCGAAGCCACCCATGACCGATCCCTTCGGGGTGAGGCGGGGTGGTGGAGCATGGGACCCGAGCTGGTAGTAGTCAAGCGATGGGGTGACGCAGGAAGGTAGCCCAACCACAGCGATGGTTGTCTGTGGCCAAGCGTGTAGGGAGTCAGATAGGCAAATCCGTCTGGCAGTGCTTTGATGCACGATTCTGAGACGTGATGGGGACCCCGTATGGGGGAAGTGGGTGATCCTATGCTGTCGAGAAAAACCTCTAGCGAGCTACGCGCCGCCCGTACCCCAAACCGACTCAGGTGATCAGGTAGAGAATACCAAGGCGATCGAGCGAACCATGGTTAAGGAACTCGGCAAAATGCCCCCGTAACTTCGGGAGAAGGGGGGCCCGGATCGTGTACCCACTAGCTGGGGAAGCGTGAAGGGCCGCAGAGACCAGGGGAAAGCGACTGTTTACTAAAAACACAGGTCCGTGCGAAGTTGTAAGACGATGTATACGGACTGACTCCTGCCCGGTGCTGGAAGGTTAAGAGGACCTGTTAGAGAGCAATCTCGAAGCGGAGAATTTAAGCCCCAGTAAACGGCGGTGGTAACTATAACCATCCTAAGGTAGCGAAATTCCTTGTCGGGTAAGTTCCGACCTGCACGAATGGAGTAACGACTTTCCCACTGTCTCAACCGTGGACTCGGCGAAATTGCACTACGAGTAAAGATGCTCGTTACGCGCGGCAGGACGGAAAGACCCCGGGACCTTTACTATAGTTTGGTATTGGTGTTTGGTTCGGCTTGTGTAGGATAGGTGGGAGACTGTGAAGCAGCCACGCCAGTGGTTGTGGAGTCAACGTTGAAATACCACTCTGGTCGTACTAGATGTCTAACCTAGGTCCGTTATCCGGATCAGGGACAGTGCCTGATGGGTAGTTTAACTGGGGCGGTTGCCTCCTAAAATGTAACGGAGGCGCTCAAAGGTTCCCTCAGCCTGGTTGGCAATCAGGTGGCGAGTGTAAGTGCACAAGGGAGCTTGACTGTGAGACAGACATGTCGAGCAGGGACGAAAGTCGGAACTAGTGATCCGGCCACGGCATGTGGAAGCGTGGTCGCTCAACGGATAAAAGGTACCCCGGGGATAACAGGCTGATCTTCCCCAAGAGTCCATATCGACGGGATGGTTTGGCACCTCGATGTCGGCTCGTCGCATCCTGGGGCTGGAGTAGGTCCCAAGGGTTGGGCTGTTCGCCCATTAAAGCGGCACGCGAGCTGGGTTTAGAACGTCGTGAGACAGTTCGGTCCCTATCCGCCGCGCGCGCAGGAAACTTGAGAAAGGCTGTCCCTAGTACGAGAGGACCGGGATGGACGAACCTCTGGTGTGCCAGTTGTCCCGCCAGGGGCACGGCTGGTTAGCTACGTTCGGAAGTGATAACCGCTGAATGCATCTAAGCGGGAAGCACGTTTCAAGATGAGGTTTCCCACCGGGTTAACCGGGTAAGGCCCCCAGCAGAACACTGGGTTGATAGGCCGGAGGTGTACAGCAGCAATGCCCAGCCGACCGGTACTAATAGGCCGAGGGCTTGTCCCACACTCACTCAACAAGACACACAAACACAGTGTCGACTGACTGAGACAACACGCCAGCGCACATGTTCGCGTCCACACACAAACACACAAGTTTGACCACCACCCCCAACCCCCACACACGTGGCTAGTTCGGGGTGTGGTGAGTCGCCAGAGTTACGGCGGCCATAGCGAAAGGGAAACACCCGGTCCCATCCCGAACCCGGAAGTTAAGCCTTTCAGCGCCGATGGTACTGCGACCGCGAGGTCGTGGGAGAGTAGGACGCCGCCGGACATACCTTCGCAGCAGCCCCGCCTCATCAGAGGCGGGGCTGCTCGCATTTCCCCGGTCGCAGGCCCGTTCACCGTGCACAGCCGTGGCGCGGTGCCCCGGTCTCCCCAAGCCGTTCGCCGGCTCCGCCGCATCCGCCCGGGAGCCGGCAGGCTCGGGTGTCGGAGGTGAGGTGCAGATGGCACGTGGAGCACACAGCGATGGGGCAGGGCGCGCACAGGTCGCCGACCGGAACGAGGTGACGCTCGCGGGGCGGGTGTCGGCGGACCCCGAGGAGAAGCAGCTGCCCAGCGGGGACACGGTGTGGGTGTTCCGGCTGGTGGTGCGCAGACCCGAGGGGGCGGGCTCGCGACAGTCCGTCGACACCGTGGACTGCTGTGCCTGGACCCCACGGGTCCAGCGCAGCGTGGCCGGGTGGCGCGAGGGTGACCAGGTCGAGGTGCGTGGGGCGGTGCGTCGCCGCTTCTTCCGGACAGGCGCGGGCACGCAGAGCCGGGTGGAGGTCGAGGTGGCCTCCGGCCGGCTCAGACGTCGCGGAGCCGACGCGTGAGCAGGCCCGGTCGCGGCTTGGGCTGGAACGACGTGGCCTTCTCCGGGAGCAGCCGGCCCTGCCGGACGATGGAGAGCACCTCGTCGAGGGTGGGAGCGGGCAGCAGGAGTGCGCTGCGGTCCCGTCGCCCTGCCTCTGCCAGGGCGGCCTCCGCCTCGTGGTGGTAGGAGGTGTCGCCGGTCGGCAGCTGCGCGAGCATGCGCTCGACCGCCAGGACGGGCATGGTTGCGGTGGTCACCAGACCGGAACCGCCCGGAGGTCCGGGCGTCGGTGGCAGGGTGAGGACGTGGGTCAGGCCCGCCTCCCACACGACCACGCGCCCAGGGGCGACCTCGCGCAGGGGACTGCCGGTGCCGACGGTGACGACTCCCCAGCCCTGTCGTCGAGCGACGTGGAGCACGGGGCCGGGCAGCACGCGGTGGATCGCACCCAGGTGGAGGGGGGTGTCCTCGTGGTCCACCAGCACGCTGAGCGCCCGGTCCGAGCCACGGGTCCCCGAGCGCTGCAGGCGCAGGTGGGCGGCGTAGCGATGGTGCCCGTCGGCGAGCAGGGCGCTGGTGCCGGCGAGCTCCGCCGCGACCAGCTCGAGCTCGCTGGGGCGCGACAGCGCCCAGACCCGGTGCCGCTGGTCCCGCAGGTTGCGGACCAGCCGCGGGGGCTCGGAGCACACCTCGTCCAGCAGCGAGCGCAACGCGACCGGTCCACGGTGGGCCAGCAGGATGGGGGCGGTGTCGACCCGGCCCCGGGCCATCCGGCCGGCCAGCTGGTGGACCTGGTCGGCGTGCACGCGCTCGTGCGGGAGGACGACGGCCCTGGCGGAGGGGCAGTGACCGCCGGTGAGGTCCAGCAGCCCCACGACCCCGCGCACGGTGAATCCCGAGGCCGTCCACTCGTGGACGAACAGGGTCCGGGTGCCGACGTCGGGTCGTCCGCGCGGCCTGAACGTGTGCAGGCGGAAGGGCCCCGCCAGCGGTGGGGGAGTGACGGCCGGGTCGGACTCGTCCATCGGACCATCGTAGGCTGCCGGGGTGCTGGGCTGGAGCGATCAGGAGCTGTGCGACGCCCACGACCTGGTGATGCTCGACCTGGACGGGGTCGTCTACGTGGGTGGCGCGGCGGTCCCACGGGCAGCGGAGTCGATCGAGGTGGCCCGTCGCCGGGGGATGCACCCCGCGTTCATCACGAACAACGCCTCGCGCACGCCGCAGCGGGTGGCCCAGCACCTGAGCGACCTCGGGGTGCGGGCGGAGGTCGCCGACGTGGTGACCTCGGCGCAGGCCGCCGCGCGTGTGCTCGCCCAGCAGCTCCCCGACGGCGCCCGGGTCGTGCTGCTCGGCGCAGAGGGGCTCGAGCAGGCGCTGCGGGCGGAGGGGCTGGAGCCGGTCGGGGTGGAGGACGAGGCCGAGGCCGTCGTGAGCGGCTACGGACCCGACGTCTTGTGGCGCGACGTGATGCGCGCGGCGGTGCGCATCCGGGACGGGCTGTGGTGGGTCGCGTCGAACACCGACATGTCCATCCCCACGCCGTACGGCACGGCACCGGGGCACGGCGTGCTCGTGGAGACGCTGCGGCGCTTCTCGGGGGTCGACCCGGTGGTGGCCGGCAAGCCGGAGCGACCACTGCTGGAGGAGACCGTGCGGCGCGTCGGAGGGGAGCGGCCGCTGATGGTGGGGGACCGACTCGACACCGACATCGAGGGGGCCGTCGGCCTCGACATCCCCTCGCTGCTCGTCCGGACCGGCGTCAGCGGACTGTCGGACCTCGTGGCCGCGCGCGAGGGAGAGCGCCCGACGTACCTTGCGGCCGACCTCGCGGGACTGCTCACGCCGCACCCGCGGGTCGAGGAGGCGGACGGGGCCTGGCAGTGCCGTGGCTGGACCGCGCGCGTGGTGGGCGCAGCCCTGCAGGTGCGGGGCGGGGGAGACGCCGACGACTGGTGGCGAGCCGTCGCCTGTGCGGCCTGGCAGCACCTCGACCGGACGGGGGCCGTGGTCGACGTGGCCGGGCTGCAACCGCCCGAGGACGACGTCCACGCCGCGCGATAGCCTCGCGGCATGGACGAGCAGGTGCGTACCGGGGTGGCGTCCGTCGACGCCGTCATCGAGTCGATCGAGGAGCTCGGCGAGCGACCGCTCGCCGAGCACGCCGCCGTCTTCACCGCCGCCCAGGAGCGGCTGCGCCGTGCGCTCGACGCCGACCCCGTGGCCGAGGACGGCTGAGCGGGGTGCCGCCGCGTCGGCTGCGGCTGGACCAGGAGCTGGTCCGCCGAGGTCTGGCCCGCTCCCGTGAGCACGCCAGTGAGCTGGTGGCCGCGGGCCGGGTGTCGGTGTCCGGCGCCCCTGCTCGCAAGCCGGCGACGGGGGTCACGACCGACGTCGCGATCGTGGTCCGCGAGGACGTCGACCGACCCGACTACGTCTCCCGGGGTGGCCACAAGCTGGCCGGCGCGCTGGACGCCTTCTCGACGGTGGGACTCTCGGTGGCCGGCCGGCGCTGCCTCGACGCCGGAGCCTCCACCGGCGGGTTCACCGACGTGCTCCTGCGCCGCGGGGCCGCCCGGGTGCTGGCGGTCGACGTCGGCTACGGCCAGCTGGCCTGGTCGCTGCAGAGCGACGACCGGGTCGTCGTGCACGACCGCACCAACATCCGTGAGCTGGACCTCGACCTGGTGGGCGAGCCCGTCGACCTCGTGGTCGGTGACCTGTCCTTCATCTCGTTGTCGCTGGTGC
Organism: Nocardioides marinus; assembly: GCF_013408145.1. Classification (NCBI taxonomy): domain Bacteria; kingdom Bacillati; phylum Actinomycetota; class Actinomycetes; order Propionibacteriales; family Nocardioidaceae; genus Nocardioides; species Nocardioides marinus. The sequence continues at coordinate 2,044,903 of NZ_JACBZI010000001.1, read as the reverse complement.
TCGACGCGCTCATCGCCGTCACCCGGGCCGACGGCGACCTGGCGCTGATGGTCAAGCCGCAGTTCGAGGTCGGGAAGGACCGGGTCGGCAAGGGGGGCGTCGTGCGCGACCCGGAGCTGCGCGCCGAGGCGGTCCTGGCCGTCGCCGAGGCCGCGGCACGTCGGGGGTGGGGCGCCGTGGCGGCCACCACGAGCCCGCTGCCGGGACCCTCGGGCAACGTCGAGTTCTTCCTGTGGCTGCGCCGCGGCCCCGCCACGGTCACCGCCGAGCAGGTCGCGGCGCTGGTGCGGGGGGACGACCCGCTCGCCGCGGCCGCCGGTGAGAAGGTGGAGCCGTGACCCGTCGTGTGCTGCTGCTGACCCACACCGGTCGCGAGGACGCCTGCGAGGTCGCGCTCGCCTGTTGCCGGGCCCTGTCCGCGCACGGCATCGTGGTGCGGATGCCGGCCGGCGAGATGGCCGACCTGGGCATCAGCCCCGAGGACCCCGACATCCGGGTCGAGACCATGGCCGAGGGAGACCTGGCGGGGGCCGACTGCGAGCTGGCGCTCGTCCTGGGCGGCGACGGCTCGATCCTGCGTGCCGCCGAGGTCACCCACGCGACCGGCACGCCGCTGCTCGGCGTCAACCTCGGCCACGTCGGGTTCCTGGCCGAGGCGGAGCAGGACGACGTCGAGAGCACCATCGAGGCGGTGGTCGCCGGCCGCTACACCATCGAGGAGCGGACCACCCTCGACGTACGCGTGGTGCGTGACGGCGAGGTGGTGACCTCGACCTTCGCGCTCAACGAGGCCAGCGTCGAGAAGGCGGCCCGGGAGCGGATGCTCGAGGTCGTCGTCGAGGTCGACGGGCGCCCGCTGTCCCGGTGGGGCTGCGACGGCGTGGTGTGCTCCACGCCCACCGGCTCCACCGCCTACAACTTCAGCGCCGGAGGTCCGATCGTGTGGCCGCAGGTCGACGCGCTGCTGCTCGTGCCGATCTCCGCGCACGCGCTGTTCGCCCGGCCGCTGGTCGTCGCACCGACCTCGGTGATGGCCGTCGAGGTGCTCGCCAACACCGAGGGCTCCGGTGTGCTGTGGGCCGACGGGCGGCGTGCGGTGGACCTGCCGCCGGGCGCGCGCATCGAGGTGCGCCGCGGCGAGCGTCCCGTGCGACTGGTCCGGCTGCACCGGGCCCCCTTCACCGACCGCTTGGTCGCGAAGTTCGGGCTCCCCGTGGAGGGCTGGCGCGGCTCCGCCGAACGTCGACGTCGGGGGGAGGCGCCGTGATCGAGGAGATCAGGATCCAGAGCCTGGGCGTCATCGACTCCTCGACCCTCGAGCTCGGGCCCGGGCTCACCGTCATCACCGGGGAGACCGGCGCCGGCAAGACCATGGTCGTCACCGCGCTCGGCCTGTTGCTCGGCGGTCGTGCCGACAGCGGCGCGGTCCGCACCGGCTCCCGCACCGCCCGGGTCGAGGGCGTGGTCGTGACCGACGACCTGCCCGAGCTGGTCGAGGGTGTGGAGGAGGCCGGCGGCACCGTCGAGGACGGCCGGGTCGTGCTGGCCCGCAACGTCTCGGCGGAGGGACGCTCCCGGGCGTTCGTCGGGGGCGCCTCGGTCCCGGTCGCGACGCTCTCCGGGGTCAGCGAGCCGCTCGTCGCGGTGCACGGCCAGTCCGACCAGCACCGGCTGCTGCGACCGCGCGCCCAGCGCGACGCGCTCGACCGCTTCGGCGGTGAGTCGCTCGCAGCGGCCGCGGCGGCCTACCGCGAGTTCTTCGACCGCCTCCGAGCCGTGGAGGAGGAGCTCACCGACGTCGTGACCCACGCCCGGGAGCGGGCCCGTGAGGCCGACCTGCTCCGCCTCGGTCTCGAGGAGGTCGAGGCCGTCGCCCCGCAGGCGGGCGAGGAGGCCCAGCTGGCCGCGGAGGAGACCCGGCTCGGGTTCGCCGACACGCTGCGGGCGGCCGCCGAGCAGGCACGGGAGGCGCTCTCCAGCGAGCAGGGCGGCCCCGACGCGATGGGCACCCTCGGAGCGGCGCGCACCCAGCTCGACGGCGTCCGGGACCACGACCCGGAGGCCGCCGCCCTCGCGGACCGGGCCGCCGAGCTCGGGTACGTCCTGGCCGACCTCGCGACCGACGTGGCGTCGTACGCCAGCGGCATCGACACCGACCCGGCGCGACTCGCGGCGGTCTCCGAGCGGCGCGCCGACCTGATCCGGCTGACACGGAAGTACGGCGAGACCCTCGAGGAGGTGCTCGCGTGGGCCGAGCGCTCGGCGGCGCGGCTGCTCGAGCTCGACGGCTCCGACGAGCGGGTCGAGGCCCTGCGCGCCGACCGGGCCCGGCTTCGAGCCGAGCTCGCGACCGCGGCCGCCACCCTCAGCGACCTGCGTGCGGATGCCGCCCGCCGGCTGGGCGAGCAGGTCAGCGACGAGCTCACCTTGCTGGCCATGCCGCACGCACGGCTCTCGGTCGACGTCCGGCAGCACGAGACCGAGGCGCCGCAGGACCCCGAGGCCCCCGGGGCCCCGCTGCAGGTGGGGGAGCGGTGGCTGCGCTTCGCCCCCAGCGGCATCGACGAGGTCGAGCTGCTGCTGGCGGCCAACACCGGCTCGGACCCCCGCCCGCTCGACAAGGGCGCCTCCGGTGGTGAGCTGTCCCGGGTGATGCTCGCGGTCGAGGTGGCGCTGGCAGGGACCAGCCCGGTGCCGACGTTCGTCTTCGACGAGGTCGACGCCGGCGTCGGCGGCGCTGCCGCGGTCGAGGTCGGCCGCCGGCTCGCCGCCCTGGCCCGCGGCTCCCAGGTGCTGGTGGTCACCCACCTGCCCCAGGTCGCGGCGTACGCCGACCGGCACGTCGTGGTCCGCAAGTCCCACGACGGCACCGTCACCAGCTCCGGGCTGACGCTGCTGGGCGAGGAGGAGCGCGAGCACGAGCTCTCGCGGATGATGGCCGGCCTCTCGGGCTCGGACACCGCGCTGGCCCACGCCCGGGAGCTGCTCGAGGTGGCGAGGACCGCGCGCGCCTGAGTCCGGAGCACGGCCGGTCATGCCCTAGGATGGAGTTCCGTGAGGAACTCAGGCCCGACCAAGCACGTGTTCGTGACCGGAGGCGTCGCCTCCTCGCTCGGGAAGGGTCTCACTGCCTCCAGCTTGGGACGGCTCCTGCGCTCGCGGGGGCTCTCGGTGACGATGCAGAAGCTCGACCCGTACCTCAACGTGGACCCCGGGACGATGAACCCGTTCCAGCACGGCGAGGTCTTCGTGACCAACGACGGCGCCGAGACCGACCTCGACATCGGTCACTACGAGCGCTTCCTGGACGCCGACCTGTCCGGTCGCGCCAACGTCACCACCGGGCAGGTCTACTCCAACGTCATCGCCAAGGAGCGCCGCGGCGACTACCTCGGCGAGACGGTGCAGGTCATCCCGCACATCACGGGGGAGATCTGCGAGCGGATCCTGGCCATGCACGGCGAGGACGTCGACGTGGTCATCACCGAGATCGGTGGGACCGTCGGTGACATCGAGTCGCTGCCCTTCCTCGAGGCTGCCCGCCAGGTCCGCCAGACCATCGGCCGTGACAACGTCTTCTTCGTCCACGTCTCCCTCGTCCCCTACATCGGGCCCTCGAAGGAGCTGAAGACCAAGCCGACCCAGCACTCCGTGGCCGCGCTGCGGCAGGTCGGCATCCAGCCCGACGCGGTCGTCTGCCGCGCCGACCGGGAGCTCCCCGAGGGCATCAAGCGCAAGATCGCCGACATGTGCGACGTCGACCGGGAGGCGGTGGTCACCGCGGCCGACGCCCCGTCGATCTACGACATCCCCAAGGTGCTGCACCGCGAGGGCCTGGACGCCTACGTCGTCCGCAAGCTCGACCTGCCCTTCCGCGACGTCGACTGGCGTGAGTGGGACGACCTGCTGCGTCGCGTGCACCACCCCGAGGAGGAGGTCACGATCGCGCTGGTCGGCAAGTACATCGACCTGCCCGACGCCTACCTCTCCGTGGCCGAGGCGCTGCGGGCCGGCGGCTTCGCGCACCACGCCAAGGTCAACATCGAGTGGATCCCCTCCGACGAGTGCGCCACCCAGGCGGGCGCGGCCAGGAGGCTGCAGGACGTCGACGCCGTGTGCGTCCCCGGGGGCTTCGGCATCCGGGGCCTCGAGGGCAAGCTGGGCGCCCTGACCTACGCCCGCACCCACGGGATCCCGACGCTCGGGCTGTGCCTGGGCCTGCAGTGCATGGTCATCGAGTACTCCCGCACCGTGCTGGGCCTGGAGAAGGCCGGGTCCACGGAGTTCGACCCCGAGACCCCCGAGCCGGTCATCGCGACGATGGCCGAGCAGAAGGAGTTCGTCGAGGGCGCCGGGGACCTCGGCGGCACCATGCGGCTCGGGATGTACCCCGCCCACCTCAAGGCCGGCTCCATCGTGCGCGAGGTGTACGGAGAGGAGGTCGTCTCCGAGCGGCACCGTCACCGCTACGAGGTCAACAACACCTACCGGCCGCGACTGGAGGAGGCGGGGCTGGTCTTCTCCGGCACCTCTCCCGACGACACGCTGGTGGAGTACGTCGAGCTGCCGCGCGAGGTCCACCCCTACTACGTGGCCACCCAGGCCCACCCCGAGCTGCGCTCGCGCCCGACCCGGCCGCACCCGCTGTTCAAGGGCCTGGTCGGTGCGGCCATCGCCCGGCAGAAGGAGCTGCGCTTCCCGATCGACGAGAAGGGCCTGCGCCGCGAGCCCTCCGACGACGAGTGAGTCGGACCGGACGATGAGCCACCCGCCGCTGCGGGACGAGCCGGGCTCCTGGCCGGTCGTCACGAGTCGCGACCTGCACCGTGACGACTGGGTGGTCGCACTGCGCGAGGACCGCATCACCGTGCCGGACGGCTCGGGCGAGCCGTTCCGGCGCTTGGTGCTGGAGCACCCCGGCGCCGCGATCGTGCTCGCCGTCGACGAGCAGGAACGGGTCCTGTGCCTGTGGCAGTACCGCCACGCCACGCAGCGCACCTTCGTCGAGATCCCTGCCGGGCTCCTCGACGGCGGTCCCGACGAGTCTCCGCTGGAGGCCGCGCGTCGCGAGCTGGTCGAGGAGGCCGGGCACGAGGCCGAGGAGTGGACGCACCTCGCGACGACGTACGCCTCACCGGGCATCTCCGCCGAGGTGGCGCACATCTTCCTGGCGCGCGGCCTGCGACACGTGGGACGGCAGGGCTTCGAGCCCGAGCACGAGGAGGCGCACATGCGCGCCGGCTGGGTCCCGTTCGCGGACCTCCACGACGCCGTCCTCGCCGGCGACGTGCAGGACGCACCGGTGGTGATCGCCGTCCTCGCGGCCCGTGCGCGTGGTCTGATGTCCTCGTGACAGCGCGGTCCGGTCTGCTCGTGGGCACCCGATGAGGGTCACGTTCTGCGGGGTGCGCGGCTCCACGCCCGCCCCGGGCCCCGACTTCGTGCGCTACGGCGGGCACACCTCGTGCGTCGCCGTCGCGCCCGACGGCGGGCGCCCCACGCTGCTGCTCGACGGCGGCACCGGCCTGATGCGCGTGACCGAGCTGCTGGGCGCCACGCCCTTCGACGGGACCCTACTGCTGGGGCACCTGCACTGGGACCACACCCACGGCATCCCGTTCTTCCGCTCCGGCACCGCGCACGGCAGTCGCGTCGACGTGCTCCTGCCCGAGCAGGTGGCCGGACGGCCCGGTGACGCCCACGCAACGCTCGCCCGCTGCTTCTCGCCGCCGCACTTCCCGGTCGAGCCGCGCGAGCTCGGCGGCGGGTGGACCTTCGCGGAGATCGCGGAGGGCGCGCGCACCGTGGAGGGCTTCGAGGTGCTCGCCCGCGAGATCCCGCACAAGGGCGGGCGGACCTTCGGCTACCGGGTCTCCGACGCCGGCGGCTCCCTCGCCTACCTCTCCGACCACAGCCCCACCGGACTGGGCCCGGGCCCCGACGGCCTGGGCGAGCGGCACGAGGCCGCCCTGGCGCTGGCCTCGGGTGCCGACCTGCTCATCACCGACGCCCAGCACCTCGCGGCGCAGTTCCCCGACGTGGCCTTCCTGGGCCACGCCAGCGTGGAGTACGACGTCGAGCTGGCCGTCGAGGCCGGTGCCCGCACCCTGGTGCTCTTCCACCACGACCCGTGGCGGACCGACGACGAGGTCGATGCCGTCCTCGCGCTGGCCCGTGACCGTGCCGCGGGGCGCGTCGAGGTGGTCGCCGCGAGGGAGGGCCTCGAGGTCGGCCTCGGCGGGTAGTGTCCGGCTCGTCCGCACCGTAGAGAAGGAGACCCCTGTGAAGGTCGGCGTCCCGAAGGAAGTCAAGAACCACGAGTACCGCGTGGCCATCACGCCCATCGGCGTGCACGAGCTGACCGCGCACGGGCACGAGGTGCTGATCGAGGAGGGGGCCGGTCTCGGGTCCCAGATCACCGACGAGGAGTTCGTCGCCGCCGGTGCACGCATCCTCAGCACCGCCGACGACGTGTGGGCCACCGCCGAGATGGTCCTGAAGGTCAAGGAGCCGGTCTCGGAGGAGTACCACCGGATGCGGGAGGGGCAGACCCTCTTCACCTACCTCCACCTTGCCGCGGACAAGCCGCTGACCACCGAGCTGCTGGACCGGAAGGTCACCGGCATCGCCTACGAGACCGTCCAGCTCGACAACGGCTCGCTGCCGCTGCTGTACCCGATGTCGGAGGTCGCCGGCTGCCTGGCGCCCCAGGTCGGGGCGCACGCGCTGCTCAAGGCCCAGGGCGGCCGGGGCGTGCTGCTCGGCGGCGTCGGCGGCGTGGCGAACGCCAAGGTCGTCATCATCGGGGCCGGTGTCTCGGGCCAGAACGCCGCCAACATCGCCCTCGGCATGGGAGCCGACGTCACGCTGCTCGACACCGACCTGGACAAGCTGCGGATGTCGTTCTGGCGCTACAACAACCAGGTGCACGGCCTCGCGTCCTCGAAGCTGGCCATCGAGCAGCACGTGAAGACCGCCGACATGGTGATCGGCGCGGTGCTGATCCCCGGGGCGGCTGCCCCCAAGCTGGTCACCAACGACCTGGTGGCGCAGATGAAGCCGGGCTCGGTCCTCGTCGACATCGCGGTGGACCAGGGTGGCTGCTTCGAGGACACCCGCGCCACCACGCACTCCGACCCCACCTACCAGGTGCACCAGTCGACCTTCTACTGCGTGGCCAACATGCCCGGCGCGGTCCCCACCACCTCGACCTACGCGCTGACCAACGCGACGCTGCCCTACACCGTGGCGCTGGCCAACAAGGGGTGGCGCCAGGCCCTGGCCGACGACGCCAGCCTCGCCAAGGGCCTCAACACCCACGCCGGCACGCTGACCAACAAGCCGGTCGGTGAGGCGGTCGGGATCGACGCCGTGGACCCGGAGACCGTCCTGGCGTGACGGCCCCCACCATGACCGGGGCACCCGGAGCCGTCGACCGGGCGGTGCGCACCTACCTCGACCACCTCGCGGTCGAGCGCGGTGTCGCCGCCAACACCCTCTCCTCCTACCGGCGCGACCTGCGGCGCTACCGGGGCTACCTGGACGAGCGCGGCATCGCCGACCTCGCCCAGGTCGGGGAGAGCCTGGTCGCCGACTTCCTGGTCCGCCTGCGGGAGGGGGACGCCGACCACCCGGCGCTCTCCTCGACCTCGGCGGCCCGCACCCTGGTCGCGGTGCGCGGGTTCCACCGGTTCGCCGTGGCCGACGGCCTGGTCGAGCACGACCCGGCTGCCGGCGTACGCCCCCCGCAGCCGGCGAAGCGACTGCCCAAGGCGCTGCCGCTCTCCGACGTCGAGGCGATCCTCGACGCGGCCGGCTCGCCCGGCACGACGCTGGCGCTGCGCGACCGCGCCCTGCTCGAGGTGCTCTACGGCACCGGTGCCCGTATCTCCGAGGCGGTCGGTCTCGACGTCGACGACCTCGACATCGACCCGGCCACCGGCCAGGGGACGGTCCTGCTGCGCGGCAAGGGGGGCAAGCAGCGGCTGGTGCCGGTCGGGTCGTTCGCGCTGGAGGCGGTCGACGCCTACCTCGTCCGCGCCCGGCCCGAGCTGGCGTCCTCGGCGTCCGGTGAGGGGCCCCGGGGGGCGATGTTCCTCAACGCCCGCGGTGGCCGGCTCTCGCGGCAGTCGGCGTGGACGGTCCTCACCCGGGCGGCCGAGCGGGCGGGCATCACCCGCGAGGTCTCCCCGCACACGCTGCGCCACTCCTTCGCCACCCACCTGCTCGACGGCGGTGCCGACGTCCGTGTCGTGCAGGAGCTGCTGGGCCACGCGTCGGTGACCACGACGCAGGTCTACACCCTGGTCACCGTCGACAACCTGCGCGAGGTCTTCGCCACCGCGCACCCCCGCGCCCGGTGAGCGCCCACACCTGGCCGCCGGCCGGCTCGAGCCCCGACGAGGTGTACGCCGCCGTCACGGCGTACGCCGCCTCGCGCGGGCTGGAGCTCTACCCCCACCAGGACGAGGCGGTCATCGAGCTGCTCGCCGGGTCGAACGTCGTGCTGGCGACCCCCACGGGGTCGGGGAAGTCCCTGGTGGCACTCGCCGCCCACGCGGCGGCGCTCGCGAGCGACCGGGTCAGCTTCTACACCGCGCCGATCAAGGCCCTGGTGAGCGAGAAGTTCTTCGACCTGTGCCAGGTCTTCGGTGCCGAGGACGTCGGCATGCTCACCGGCGACGCGGCGGTCAACCCCGACGCCCCGATCATCTGCTGCACCGCCGAGATCCTGGCCAACCTCACCCTGCGCGAGGGTCGCGCCGCGGACGTGGGGCTCGTGGTGATGGACGAGTTCCACTACTACGGCGAGGCCGACCGGGGCTGGGCGTGGCAGGTGCCGCTGCTGGAGCTGCCCGACGCCCAGTTCCTGCTGATGTCGGCCACGCTGGGCGACACCTCCGAGCTGCGCGAGGACCTCACGACGCGCACCGGCCGCGAGTCGGTGCTGGTCGACCAAGCCGAACGGCCGGTGCCGTTGTCGTTCACCTGGTCCCTGGACCCGATGCCGGACAAGCTCGAGGAGCTGGTCACCACGGGGCAGGCGCCGGTCTACGTCGTGCACTTCACCCAGAAGGACGCCGTCGAGCACGCCACCTCGCTGCTCAACGCGGGCTGGGTCTCGGCCGCGGTGTCGAAGGAGCGCAAGGCGGAGCTGGCCGAACGGATGGCGGGGGTGCGCTTCGCCGCCGGCTTCGGCAAGACGCTCGGCAAGCTGCTGCGCCGGGGGATCGGTGTCCACCACGCCGGCATGCTGCCGCGGTACCGCCGGCTCGTCGAGCAGCTGGCGCAGGCGGGGCTGCTGCAGGTCATCTGCGGCACCGACACCCTCGGGGTGGGCATCAACGTGCCGATCCGCACGGTGCTGTTCACCGGCCTGGCGAAGTTCGACGGCAACCGCTCGCGGGTGCTGCGCACGCGGGAGTTCCTCCAGATCGCCGGACGGGCGGGCCGCGCGGGCTACGACACCTCGGGCTTCGTGGTGGTGCAGGCTCCCGAGCACGTCATCGAGAACGAGAAGGCCAAGGCCAAGGCCGCCGAGCGGGTGGCCGCGGGGAAGAAGAAGAGCAAGGCGCAGCTGAAGAAGCCGCCCGAGGGCACCGTGGTGTGGACCGAGGCGACCTTCGAGAAGCTGGTCGCCGGTGAGCCGGAGCCTCTGGTGCCCCGGATGCGCGTGGACAACGCGATGCTGCTCAACGTCGTGTCGCGTGAGGAGGACGCCTTCCCCGTGCTGCGACGGCTGCTCACCGAGAACCACGAGCCCCGTCGTCAGCAGCTGCGGCTGGCCCGGCGGGCGCTGCGGCTGGCGCGCTCGTTGGTGGCCTCCGGTGTGCTGGAGCGCCTCGACGAGCCTGACGAGCACGGCCGGCGCTACGTGGTCGGGGTCGACCTGCCGGCCGACTTCGCGCTCAACCAGCCGCTGGCCCACTTCGCGCTGGCCGCCCTCGACGTGCTCGACCCCGAGGCCGAGACCTACGTGCTCGACGTGGTGTCGGTGATCGAGGCGGTGCTCGAGGCGCCCCGTCAGGTGCTGATGGCCCAGCAGTTCGCCGCCCGGGGGGAGGCCGTCGCCGAGATGAAGGCCGACGGCCTGGAGTACGACGAGCGGATGGCGCTGCTGGAGGAGATCACCTGGCCGCAGCCGCTGGCCGAGCTGCTGGGCGCGACGTACGAGATCTACCGGCAGTCCCACCCCTGGCTGCCCGAGGACCTGCTCACCCCGAAGTCCGTGGTGCGCGAGATGTGGGAGCAGGGGATGTCGTTCACCGACGTCGTCTCCCGCTACCAGCTCGCGCGCTCCGAGGGACTGGTGCTGCGCTACCTCACCGATGCCTACCGCACGCTGCGCCAGACGGTGCCCGAGCAGCACCGCACCGAGGAGCTGGAGCTGCTCGTGGACTGGTTGGGGGAGACGGTCCGGCAGACCGACTCCTCGCTGCTCGACGAGTGGGAGTCCCTCACCGATCCCGAGGGCGCCCTGGCGAGGCTTGGGTCGGAGCTGACGTCGGCCCACGCCCCACCGCCACCGCCGCGGCCGCTGTCCCAGCAGGGCCGCGCCTTCGAGGTGATGGTGCGCAACGCGATGTTCCGTCGCGTGGAGCTCGTCGCCCGCGACGACCTGGACGGGCTGATGGCCCTGGAGCGGGCGGCCGCGGACCGCACCGAGCCGCCGCGCGAGGTGCTGATGACCCGCTCGGCCTGGGACGAGGCGATCGAGGCCTACTACGACGACCACGACTCGGTGGACATGGGTCCCGACGCCCGGGCTCCGCAGCTGCTGGTGCGCCAGCCCGACAAGGACGAGGACACCGGTGCCCGGGTGCTGCGGGTGCGCCAGACCGTCCACGACCCCGCCGGGGACCACGACTGGGTCATCGACGCGGTCGCCGACCTGGACGCGACCGACGCGGTGGGCGAGCTGGTCATGCCGACAGTGGCCTTCCACCGGCTGTGAGCCACCGCCCGACCGGCGCGCACCAGACGGGCTAGAGGCAGAAGCCGGCAGGGCAGGAACGCAGCCACCGGGGGCCGCCGGCGAGCGAGGAGATCTGCTTGCTCCCGGCCCCGGGGTACCCCGCGTCGTCGAACCACAGCATCGCCCACAGGGGCCGCAGGTCCCGGGACGACAGGGACCGGGACACCGCCCTGCTGATCACCCGGGGGTTCCACGACCCGTCGCTCCCGTGCGGGCCGACCTCGGTGAGCGCCATCCGCGGCACCCGGTCGAGCGCGGCGACCTCGCGGTACCCGGCCAGGCCGAGGCGGTCAGCGGTGACCCGACGGGCGTCGCGGGCCGAGGCCCTGCGAGAGGGCTGCTCGGGGTCGTAGGAGTCCAGCCCGGCCAGGTCGATGCGGGCCGGGACGAGCGGGACGGGGTCGCGCACGCCGACGGTGTCCAGGTTGAACGAGTAGGCCCACAGCACGTTGTGCACCCCCGCCTGCGCCGCTCGGGCCTGCACCCGCGTCCACAGCCGGCGATAGGTGGCGCGGTCGGGCTTGCCCCACCAGAAGAAGCCGCCGTTGGCCTCGTGGAAGGGCCTGAGCACGACCGGCGTGCGCGGGAAACGACCGCCGTCGCCGTCCTGGAAGCGCGCCAGCAGCGCCATCTTCGCCTCGAAGTCGGCCCAGAACGCCTGCGCTTCGGGGGTGCTGTCGTCGAGGAGGCTGCCGACGTCGCGCCAGGAGCGGTCGGTGAACGGACCTCCGGTCCCCGGGTTGGTGGCGTGCCACGAGGCGACCAGGACGGCGCCGTCCCGGGCACGGGCCAGGAGGTCGTCGAGGACCTCCTGGCCGAAGGGGTACTCGTAGCCGAAGGACCGGTCGAGTTCCTCGAGGTCGAAGCCGATGACCGGCACGGGAGCGTCCAGGGAGTCCAGCGGAGCGCCCCAGTCCTGCGAGGAGGCGTTCACCTGCTGCCCCACGCCGACCATCCGGGCGCGACGCCAGTTGTCGAGCCGTGCGGCCAGGCAGATCGCCTCGCCCGTGGCGTCCGGGTCCACCGGTGCGACCCGCGGGCGGCAGTGGGTCTGGGGGTTGATCCGCAGCGCGCGACTGGGTGAGGCGGCATCCGCCTGGGCCTCGGTCTGGTCGGCCACCACCCGGAGCCGCCTGGTCGCCACCTCACGCTCCCCGAGTCCGGGCTGGTCGGTGTCGACCGCCAGGAGTGCGCGCCCCTGCCCGTCGCTGGTCGCGCGGTCGACCTCGACCCAGACGCCGTCGGGGCCCTGCTGCTCCAGCCGGACCTCCAGGCCCGGCTGGGCCGGCTCGACCAGGCCCAGCACCGAGGCGGGCTCACCCGCCCTCACCCGGGAAGGCAGCAGCCGCAGGTCGACGGTGGCCGCCCCGGCCCGCCGCTGGTCGGGGTGGCCAGACGTGGCGTCGGCGACGGCGTAGGTCGTCGGCAGGGCGGCCAGGACCAGGGTGGTGATCGTGAGCGCGCACGTCCGGGCGCGCGGGAACGTCGGGAGCACGCGAGCACCTTGGCAGGCCCGCGCCGCGCTCCGGAACGGCTGTGGAGGAACTGTTGACGAGATGAGGAGGCGCGGAGGGGACGGGCGGCCCCGGGCGTCCCCGCAGCGAATCGTCCGGGCGGTCGGCGCGGCCGTAGAATCCTGCGGTGAAGCACGTCTCGACCGTCGCCTACTTCGCCGACGACACCACGCGGGTCTACCAGCTCATGCAGTGGCTCCCTGTCCTCGAGGTCCTCGACGGGGCCCACCCCACGGCCGTCGTGGTCCGCGACCCCTCGGTCGCCGAGGTCCTGCGCGAGCGCACCAGCCTCGAGGTGCTGCTCGCCCCCGGCTTCCCCGAGCTGCGTGCCCTCTATGCCCGCCTCGACGCCAAGGTGGTGCTCTATTGCAACAACTCGATGCTGAACTTCCAGTCGCTGCTGGAGTCGAGGATGCTGCACCTGCACGTCGGGCACGGTGAGAGCGACAAGCAGTCGATGGCCAGCAACAACGCCAAGGCCTACGACCGGGTGCTCGTGGCGGGGGAGGCGGCCGTGCAGCGGCACCTGGCGGCCCTGATGGAGCTGGACGCGACCCGGCTGGTGCGCGTGGGCCGGCCGCAGCTCGACGTACCGCGGGAGCCGGTGCTGGCGCCGTCCGGGCGTCGCACCGTGCTCTACGCCCCGACCTGGGAGGGCGACGCGGACTACAACGACTACACCTCCGTCGACGTCATGGGCGCCGGGATCGTCGAGCAGCTGCTGTCGGTGCCCGACGTCCGCGTGGTCTACAAGCCGCACCCCAAGGTGGTCACGAGCCGTCGGCCCGCCGTGCGGGAGGGGCACCACGCCGTGCTCGCGGCCATCACCGCGGCGTCTCTGCAGGACCCCGCGGCCGGGCACCTCTCGCTGACCACCGCCGACGTGCTCGCCGTGATGACCGACTGCGACGCCATCGTCACCGACGTCTCCTCGGTGGGCCTGGACTGGCTCTACCTGCGCACCGAGAAGCCGCTGGTGCTCACCGACAAGCACGCCGACCCGGAGCGACTGCGCGAGGAGGTGCCCGTCAGCCGGTGCGCCGACGTGGTGACCCCGGGCGACGTCCCCGCACTCGGGGCGCTGGTCGCCGACCGGCTCGAGCGAGACGAGCACCACCTGGCCCGGGTCGCCATGCGGCACCACTACTTCGACGACCTGGCGGTCGGGGACAGCACGACCCGGTTCCTGGCCCTGGTCGAGGAGATGGTCGTGCTGCGCGACCGGCTGCTCGGCGTCACCCCGCTGGACCAGGGGCCGGCCGAGATCACCGCCTAGGCTCCTGGCATGAGCGAGCCCAGTCAGTCCTCGGTGTCCGGCGAGGTCGAGGTCCGGCACGAACCCGAGCGGTCCCGGTGGGCTGCGTACGTCGAGGGTCGCGAGGCGGGCTTCGCCGAGTACGTCCTGGTCGAGGACCCGCCGCGCATCGTGTTCCCGCACACCGTCACCGACCCGGCGTACGGCGGGCGGGGGATCGCCTCGCAGGTGGTGGCCGCCGCACTCGCGCAGGTCCGCGCGGACGGTGACCGGCAGGTGGTCCCGCAGTGCTCGTTCGTGGCCCGCTACGTCGAGCAGCACCCCGAGCTCGCCGACCTTGTGGCCGACCCCTCGGGCACCTAGAGTCACGGCCCAGCGCCTCCGTTGCTTTGTCGACTTGGGGGCCGGGTGAGGAGACCTTCGTGACCGATGGTGGGATGGCCCCTGTGAGCGATCCGCTGCCTTTCGACGGTCCTGCCCCGCTGGGTCCGACCGGACGCCCGATGCCCGTCCTGCCCGAGCCGACGCCGCTCACCGAGCACGGCGGCGCCCGGGTCATCGCCATGTGCAACCAGAAGGGCGGCGTGGGCAAGACCACGACCACCATCAACCTGGGTGCCTCGCTGGCGGAGTTCGGTCGCAAGGTGCTGCTGGTGGACTTCGACCCGCAGGGATCGCTGTCGGTCGGCCTCGGGCTGAACCCCCACGAGATGGACTTCACCGTCTACAACCTGCTGATGGAGCGGGACGTGGCGCTGGAGGAGGTGGTGGTCCCCTCCGGCGTGCCCGGGATGGACCTGCTGCCCTCCAACATCGACCTCTCGGCGGCCGAGGTGCAGCTGGTGCACGAGGTCGCCCGCGAGCAGACGCTGCAGCGGGTGCTCCAGCCGGCGCTGGCGGAGTACGACGTCATCCTCATCGACTGCCAGCCCTCCCTGGGCCTGCTGACCGTCAACGCCCTGACCGCCTCCGACGGCGTGATCGTGCCGCTGGAGTGCGAGTACTTCGCGCTGCGCGGCGTGGCCCTGCTCAAGACCACGATCGACAAGGTCCGCGAGCGGTTGAACCCCAAGCTCGAGATCGACGGCGTGCTCGGCACGATGTTCGACGGCCGGACCCTGCACTCCCGCGAGGTGATGGAGCGCCTGGTCCAGGCGTGGGGCGACAAGGTCTTCCACACCGTCATCCGCCGCACCGTGAAGTTCTCCGACTCCACCGTCGCGGGCGAGCCGATCACGACCTACGCCTCGTCCTCGGCCGGTGCCGACTCCTACCGACAGCTGGCCAAGGAGGTGCTCGCCCGGTGGCGCGACGGGTGAGCATCCCCACCGCGGACGACCTGTTCCGGCCCACCGCGGCCCAGCAGGCCGCGGCGGAGGGTGCCGCGGCGCCCGAGCAGCCCGTGACGGACGAGAAGGCCGAGAAGGCCGAGAAGACCCCCGCGCGGCCGAGCGGCCGGGTCCGCCACGACGAGAAGATGACCGTCTACCTGTCCTCGGCGGAGCTGATGGCCATCGAGCAGGCCCGGCTGCGGTTGCGCGGGGAGCACGGCCTGGGCATCGACCGGGGCCGACTGGTGCGTGAGGCGGTCGCGATGGTCCTGGCCGACTTCGAGGAGCACGGGGAGTCCAGCGACCTGGTGACCCGGCTGGTGCAGGAGTGAGCAGCGGCGTCGACGAGGTCGCGCCCGCCGAGCCGGGCACCGGCTTCGCCGTACGCCTGGACAACTTCGAGGGCCCCTTCGACCTGCTGCTCCAGCTGATCTCCAAGCACAAGCTCGACATCACCGAGGTGTCCCTGTCTCGGGTCACCGACGAGTTCATCGCGCACGTCAAGGCGATCGCGCGGGCCGAGGCCAGCCAGGACGGGGCGCAGGGTGGCGCCCGGGGCGTCGACGACCTCGAGGAGACCACGTCCTTCCTGCTGGTCGCCGCGACCCTGCTCGACCTCAAGGCGGCACGCCTGCTGCCGCAGGGCGACGTCGAGGACGAGGAGGACCTCGCCCTCCTGGAGGCCCGCGACCTGCTCTTCGCCCGGCTCCTGCAGTACCGCGCGTTCAAGCAGGTCGCCGGAGTCCTCGAGCAGCGGCTGGCCGACGAGGCCCGTCGGCACCCCCGTGCGGTGGGCATGGAGGAGCGCTTCGCGTCGCTGCTGCCGGAGGTGCTCATCGGCATCGGCCTGCAGCAGTTCGCCCAGCTCGCCGCCCGGGCGCTGGCGCCCAAGCCGGTGCTGGAGCTCCCCACCCACCACATCCACGCCCCGGCGGTCTCGGTGCGCGAGCAGGCGGCCATCGTCGTCGACCGGCTGCGCCGCGCCCAGACGCTGACCTTCCGCTCGTTGGTCAAGGACAGCCCGGACACGCTCACGACGGTGGCGCGGTTCCTCTCGCTGCTGGAGCTGTTCCGCGAGGGCGCGGTCGCCTTCGACCAGGTGACCCCGCTCGGCGAGCTCACCGTGCGGTGGACCGGGGACGAGGACACCGAGGCCGAGGACCTCGTGACCGACGAGTTCGACGGGGCGCCCCAGCCCTCCGACCCGCCCGAGCCCGAGGAGGGCCCTGATGAGTGAGTCCACCGAGGAGACGCTCGACGTCCCGGTCGCCGCGCTGCGCCCGTGCCTAGAGGCGGTGCTGATGGTGGCCGACCAGCCCCTGGACGCCGTGACCCTGGCCACCGCCGTGGGCCACCCGGTCGAGGACGTCGTGGCTGGGCTCCAGCTGCTCGCCGAGCAGTACGCCGAGGACGACCGCGGCTTCGAGCTGCGCCACGTCGCGGGCGGCTGGCGCTACTACACGCGCGAGGAGTACGCGCACGTCGTCGAGGCCTTCGTGCTGGACGGGCAGCAGGCCCGGCTGACGCAGGCGGCGCTGGAGACGCTGGCCGTGGTCGCCTACCGCCAGCCGGTCTCCCGGGCGAGGGTCTCGGCGATCCGCGGCGTCAACGTGGACGGCGTCATGCGCACGCTGCTGACCCGCGGCCTGGTCGAGGAGGCCGGCACCGACGCCGAGACCGGCGCGCACCTCTACCGCACGACCGGCTACTTCCTCGAGCGGATCGGGATCACCGGCCTCGACGAGCTGCCCGAGCTCGCGCCGTACCTCCCCGAGCTCGACGACATGGAGGAGGAGCTGAGCGCCCTGGTGACCCCCGCGAGCACCCAGCCGGACACCCAGAACACCACGGAGGAGCCTGCGTGAGCGGCCCGGAGATCCCCACCGACGACGAGGGCCTGGTCCGGCTGCAGAAGCTGCTGGCGATGTCCGGGGTGGCCTCGCGACGCAAGTGCGAGGAGCTGATGCTGGCCGGCGAGGTCGTGGTGGACGGCGAGGTAGTCACCCGGCTCGGCACGAAGGTCGACCCGACCCGCGCGGTGATCCGCGTCCAGGGTCGCCGGCTGCCACCGGTCTCCCCGCACGTCTACCTGGTGCTCAACAAGCCGCGTGGCGTGGTGTCGACGATGTCGGATCCCGAGGGGCGCCGTTGCCTCGGTGACGTGGTGGCCCACCGGCCGGAGCGGCTCTTCCACGTGGGCCGGCTGGACACCGACACCTCGGGGCTGCTGCTGCTGACCAACGACGGCGACTTCGCCCAGCGGATGGCCCACCCCTCCTACGAGGTCGACAAGACCTACGTCGCGGAGGTCGAGGGCGAGGTGTTCCCCCGGACCCTCAAGCAGCTCAAGGAGGGCGTCGAGCTCGACGACGGCCCTGTCGCCGTCAGCAGCGTCAAGGTGGTGGCCGGCCGGCACGGCCGCAACCACCCGGGACGCACGGTGGTCGAGCTGGTCATCCACGAGGGCCGCAACCGCATCGTGCGTCGGCTGCTGGCCCACGTCGGCCACCCGGTCCTCCAGCTGACCCGCACCCGCATCGGGCCGGTGCAGCTGGGTCGGCTCGGGTCGGGGGAGCTGCGCGACCTCGGTCACGACGAGCTCGGCCTGCTGCTGGACAGCGCGCAGCTGTGAGGCCCCGGGGTCAGTAGCCTGACCCCGCACACCACAGCGACGAGGGAAGGACACACCGTGGCGGTTCGGGCCATCCGGGGAGCGACGCAGCTCGAGGAGGACGTGCGTGACCACATGCTCGAGCGGGTCGCGGAGATGGTCACCGACGTCATGGAGGCCAACGACCTCGAGGTCGACGACTTCATCTCGGTGATCTTCACCGCGACCAGCGACCTGGTCTCGGAGTTCCCGGCGTACGCCGCGCGACGGCTGGGCTTCGGGGAGATCCCGCTGCTGTGCGCCCGCGAGCTGGAGATCGACGGCTCGATGCCGCGCTGCGTGCGGATGATGGCGCACGTCGAGACCGACCTGCCGCGTGCCGACATCACCCACGTCTACCTCCACGGTGCGGCCGCCCTGCGCTCGGACCTCACCCGCGTGCGCTCGGTGCCCGACGGCGATGAGTGAGCGATGAGTGAGCAGCGCCAGCGGGGCGAGTGGCTCACCGGCCCCGTCCTGGTGGTCGGCGCGGGACTGCTCGGCACCTCGGTGGGCCTGGCCTGCCGCCGGTCCGGGCTCGAGGTGCTGCTGAGCGACCTCGCGGTCGAGCACGTGCGCACGGCGTCGGGGATGGGCGCCGGGCGGGCCCTCGCCGAGGGCGACGTGCCCCAGCTCGTGGTGGTCGCCGTGCCGCCGGACCACCTGGGTGCGGCCGTGGCCGCCGCGCTGGAGGCGCACCCCGAGGCCGTGGTCACCGACGTGGGCAGCGTCAAGACCGGGCCGTGGCGGGCCGTCGCCGACAGCCCGTCCTGCGACCGGTACGTCGGCGGCCACCCGATGGCCGGGAGCGAGCGCTCCGGCCCACTGGCCGCCTCGGCGTCGCTGTTCGACGGCCGGCCCTGGGCGATCACCCCGCACCGCGACAGCCGGCCGGTCGCCGTGGAGGTCGTGGAGGACCTGGTGCGGTTGTGCGGCGGCGTGCCGGTGTGGCTGACGCCGGAGGAGCACGACCGTGCGGTGGCCCGCACCAGCCACGTCCCGCACCTGCTGTCCGTCCTGGCCGCCTCGCGGCTGGCCGAGGGCCCGGAGAACCACCTGGCGCTGTCGGGGCAGGGCGTGCGTGACGTCACCCGGGTGGCCGCAGGGGACCCGCGGCTGTACAGCCAGATCGTCGGCGCCAACTCCGCCGCCGTCCTGGACCTGCTGACGGAGGTCCGTGCGCAGCTGGACAGCGTCATCGCCGCAGTGGGGGCGGGGGACCGCGCCGGGCTGGAGGACCTGCTCGCGACCGGCGTCGCCGGCACCCGGGTCATCCCCGCCAAGCATGGTGGGCCGGCGCGACCGATGCGGTCGGTCTGGGTCTCGGTGCCCGACCACCCCGGGGAGCTCGCGCGGCTGCTGGCCGACGCGGTGGACTCCGAGGTCAACGTCGAGGACATCCGCATCGACCACGACCCGGGTCGGCCGGTCGGTCTGGTCGAGCTGGTCGTCGAGGACAGCCGGGCCGAGCACCTGCTGGGCTCTCTGGAGTCTCGCGGTTGGGAGACTCACCGGTAGGCTGCGGCCCCGTGAGCGAGACCCAGAACCCCTCCCACCACGACCGGACCTCCGGGCTCGTGGTGGCCGTGGACGGAACCTCCGGCTCGGGGAAGTCGAGCACCTGCCGGGCGGTGGCGAGCCGTCTGGGCCTGGCCTACCTCGACACCGGTGCGATGTACCGGGCGATGACCTGGTGGATGCTCGAGCACGGTGTGGACGTCCACGACGCCGCGGCCGTGGCCCTGCGCAGCGGCGAGGCGACGATCGTCTCCGGCACCGACCCGACCGCCCCGACGATCCGCGTCGACGGCACGGACGTGTCCGGGCCGATCCGAGGCGAGGCCGTGACGGGTGCGGTGTCGCCGGTCGCCACCGTCCGCGAGGTGCGTGAGCAGATGGTGGCGCTGCAGCGCGCCATCATCGCCGAGGCGACGACCACCGGCCGCGGCATCGTGGTCGAGGGTCGCGACATCGCCAGCCACGTGGCGCCGGACGCCCAGGTGAAGGTCTATCTGACCGCTGACCCCGCGGCTCGCGCCGCGCGCCGCGCGGCCGAGGAGGGTGGCAGCGACCTGGCGGCCACCGAGGCGGTGCTGCGCAGCCGTGACGAGATCGACTCGGGTCGCGAGACCTCGCCGCTGACGATGGTCGACGGCGCCGCGCACATCGACTCCACCCACCTCACCCTCGACCAGGTCATCGAGGAGGTCGTGACGCTGGTCCGGGCGGCGGAGGTGCGGGCGTGAGCTCCCACCTCGAGTTGCCGCGCACCGACACGGTGCGCCACCCCAGGCGCTACCTCCTCGAGCCGCTGCGACCCGTGGCCCGGTGGATCCTGCGGCGCCGGTACGACGTCGTCGTGCACGGCGCGGAGCGGGTCCCGGCCTCGGGGCCGGTCGTGTTCGCGGCCAACCACACCGGCGTCATCGACGGTCCGCTGCTGGCGATCTTCGCGCCGCGACCGGTCCACGCGCTGACCAAGATCGAGATGTTCAGCGGCCGGCTGGGCACCTTCCTGCTGCACGCCGGGCAGGTGCCGCTGGACCGTTTCCAGACCGACGTCGCCGCGGTGCGGTCCTGCCTGCGGGTGCTGCGCGAGGGACGTGCGATCGGCATCTTCCCCGAGGGCCGTCGCGGCTCGGGGGAGCTCGAGAGGTTCCACCGCGGCGCGGCCTACTTCGCACTGGCCGCCGGCGCCACGGTGGTGCCGGTGAGCTTCTTCGGCACCCGCGAGCCGGGTGCGCCCAGCGGCTCGCTCCCGCCCCGCGGGGCCCGCCTGGACGTGGTGGTCGGCCAGCCCGTCGGCGTACCCGCCCAGGCGTGGCCGCGCACCAGGGAACAGGTCGAGGTCACCTCGCGTTCCCTGTGGGAGCACATGCGCGCGGAGCTCGACGCCGCGCGCCGTCTGACAGGTCGAGACCTGCCGGGGCCGTTGCCCCCGGGCGACCTGGAGCGCGACCCCGCGACCGGGGTCGTCCGCCTTCCCGAAGCACCCGACACAGGAGCACCATGACCGAGCAGTCCGACCAGCCCCTCGACGCGACGCCCGGTGGTGACGCTCGGGTGCCCGTGCTGGCCATCGTGGGACGCCCCAACGTCGGCAAGTCCACCCTGGTCAACCGCATCATCGGCCGCCGGGAGGCGGTCGTGGAGGACGTCCCCGGGGTCACCCGCGACCGGGTGCCCTACGAGGCGTCCTGGAACGGCCGCGCGTTCACCGTCGTCGACACCGGAGGCTGGGACCCCGATGCCCGTGGCATGGCGCAGCGGATCGCCGGCCAGGCCGAGATCGCGATCTCGCTGGCCGACGCGGTGCTCTTCGTCGTCGACGCCGCCGTCGGCATCACCGACGCCGACGAGGCGGTCGTGCGGATCCTGCGCAAGGCCGACAAGCCGGTCGTCCTGGCGGCCAACAAGGTCGACGACGCACGCACCGAGGCCGAGGCCTACTCGCTGTGGAACCTGGGGCTGGGGGAGCCCTACCCCGTCTCGGCCCTGCACGGCCGCGGCTCGGGCGACATGCTCGACGCGATCCTCAAGGCTCTGCCGGAGACGCCGCCGGAGTCCGAGGCGGAGGTCGGCGGGCCGCGCCGCATCGCGATCGTCGGCCGCCCGAACGTCGGCAAGTCCTCGCTGCTGAACAAGCTGGCGGGGGAGGACCGGGTCGTCGTCGACAACGTGGCCGGCACCACCGTCGACCCCGTCGACGAGCTGGTCGAGCTCGGGGGACGCACCTGGCGCTTCATCGACACCGCCGGCATCCGCAAGCGCGTGAAGTCCGCCTCTGGGCACGAGTACTACGCCTCGTTGCGCACGGCCACCGCCATCGACCGCGCCGAGGTGGCGGTGCTGGTGCTGGACGCCCAGCAGAACATCTCCGAGCAGGACGTGCGCATCCTGCAGACCGTGCGCGAGGCCGGGCGGGCGCTGGTGATCGCGTTCAACAAGTGGGACCTCGTCGACGAGGAGCGCCGCCACTACCTCGAGCGCGAGATCGAGCGCGAGCTCGTGCAGGTGCAGTGGGCGCCACGGATCAACGTCACCGCCCGCACCGGCTGGCACATCGACCGGCTCGTGCCGGCGCTGGACCGCGCCCTGGAGGGCTGGGAGACCCGGATCGGCACCGGCGCCCTGAACACCTTCCTGGGGCGTCTGGTGGCCGAGCACCCGCACCCGGTGCGCAGCGGCAAGCAGCCCAAGGTGCTCTTCGGGACGCAGGCCACCACCGCGCCGCCGACGTTCATCCTGTTCACCTCCGGCAAGCTCGACGCGGCCTACGAGAGGTACATCGAGCGTCGTCTGCGCGAGGAGTTCGGCTTCATCGGCACCCCGATCATCCTGCAGCAGCGCCCGCGGGAGAAGCGCAAGCGCTGAGCCCGTGCCCCGATTCCGGGGTCGGGAGCACGCTGTTGTAGTGTTCACGCGCCGCGAGGTCGCGATCCGACCGACCGGCGTTCGGGCTGTGGCGCAGCTTGGTAGCGCACCTGACTGGGGGTCAGGGGGTCGCAGGTTCAAATCCTGTCAGCCCGACCGAACCGAAACAGCGTCTGACCTGCGGAAACGCGGGTCAGACGCTGTTCTGTTTCTGGTTGCGTGCAACAAGCGTGCAACAGTGGAACAGTCGTGAGAGGCATCCGCATCTGGCTCCCCTCTGTGTCAAGACACCTTCGGCAGGGGCGTTCTAGGCTGGTCGGAGACGGGCCCCGGAGTGGCTTGTCCGAAGAGCCGGTGTGGGGGTTGTGAGCCGGTCGCGCTGGAGTCAGAGTCGCTACCTCGTTGCCCTCCCGGGCCCGTCGCCTTCGCTCGCATGGCGTCGTCGAGCATGGTCCGATAGACGATGTTCGAGAGCCGTCGCTTCAGTGCACGCATGGCTTCCATCGAGGTCTTGCCGTCGCGCTTGCGGCGGTCGAAGTAGGCGCGGCCTTCGGTGTCGTTGCGCAGCTGGACGGTGGCCATGATGTGCAGCACCCGGTTGATCTGTCGGTTGCCAGCCCGCGATAGCCGATGCCGGACCTGGTCACCGGAGGAGGCGTCGATGGGTGCGGTGCCGTTCCAGGACGCGAAGTGCTCGCGGTTAGGGAAGCGGGTGATGTCGCCGACCTCGACCAGCAGCCGCGCGGCTCCTGAGGGGCCGATGCCGTGCAGGTCCATCAACGTCGTGCCCGTCGCGGCGAGCAGCTCCTTGAGCTCCTTGTCTGCGGCCTTCTTCCGCGCGTAGACCCGCTCCAGGTCAGCGATGAGTTCGGCGGCGACGCGGCGGCGTGCCTTTCCCACGGTGTCGCGCGGACGGACCTTGGCCAGCAGCGCCTTGGCTTGCGCGGCGGAGAGGTCCTTTTTCGCGCCACCGGGGATCAGCTCCAGCAGCAGCTGGTGGAGCTGGGAGATCATCCGCGTGTGGTCATCGCCCAGTGAGCTGCGGCGGTCGACCAGGAGCCGCAGCACCGCGAGCTGCTCGTCGTGGACCACCGGACGCAGCCCGGCCATCCGGGTGCCGACCAGCGCGACGGAGTGGGCGTCGGTGGCGTCGGTCTTGCGTCCCTGACCGGTGGCGAAGACCCGCGCGCGAGCCGACAGCTTCGGCGGCACGTCGACGACCTCGTGCCCCTCGGCGATCAGCCGCATGGCGACGTGGCGACCGATGCCGTTGCAGCCCTCGATGGCCCAGACCCGGTCTGGCCACCGGGTGACGTACTCCAGCATCGAGGTGAAGCCGGCGGCGTCGGTGCCGAACCGGCCACCGCCGAGGACCTCTTCGTCAGCGGCCATGACCTCGATGGTCACCGACCGCTTGTGCGGGTCCATCCCGATCACGACCCGTGCGTCTCTTGCCTTCACTGGCCCTGTCCTCCTGCTCGATCCCTGACGGTTGTCGAGTCGGGAGGGCAACGCTGCTTCGAGCTAGGCAAACCCCTCTTGAGCCTCTCCTGACCCATTGGCGACGCCCGGGCCGCGCAGGCCAAAAGAGAGCCACACGACCAGCGTGGGCAGCCGATGAGAGAGCGACGGCCCGGACGCCTGAACCGAGCCTCGCCAGGCACCGGTCCTGAGGTCAATGGAACAAGCAGCCGATGAGCGGATGGAATTCTAGGCTTGGCTGGCAGCGTTCTAAGAAGGTGACCTTGCCTCGTCGTTCGCCCATGACGTTCGTCCGAGGGTCGCCGTTGGAGGGACGTCGCTCGCCTGCCCCTCCCTAGTGCAGTTTCGGACCGATCGTCGAGTGCGCCAGCAGCCCTTTGGACGAGCAGCCGCTGGTCCCAGCTAGGAGCTGCGACGAAGGGCTCGGTCGCGAATGTCGCGAGCTAGGTCGGCTGCTTCATCAACTGAGAGGGAGTCGTTGTTCCACCTGATCAGGACAGTGCGAGCAGGCCCCACCCAGGTGCAGGCCACCCACTGCAGCCCCTGAGCGTCTCCAGATCCACAACCCAGGGCGCCGGGCACGGTCGAGTCCGGATAGAACTCCACGTTCGTCACCTGTGCGCCAGCCAGGCCGTTGACGACCGCTTGCTCTGCGTCTTCGGTCTCCGCGCTGTTCCCGTTGATGCCGACGAAAAACACGGGAGTCTGGGGAGCGCTGGCGTGCACATAGAACGCCCCTACCACTGAGTCTGTTGCGCCGTCCGAGCCCCTGATGCCCTCGACCACCCGCTGCACCTCGGCTCGTGTCTGCGTCGTGTCGAGCGTGGTCCACCCTCCGCCGTCCTTCGGGAGGCGCAGCTCAGGGACTTCAACCTCGTCTCCATCGCTACCCGCAATAGGACTGGGGCTACCTGCCGCAGGACTGCTCTCGTCCTGTCGAAGTTCGGGTAGCGATAACGCCAAGGCAAGGACCGCGCCCAGTGTTGGGACGGAAACGATGTGCGCCCACCATGGGACGGGTCTATGGGATGCCCAAGCGACCAGAACCATGAGGGCAGCAGCGCCGAAGCACGGTGCGCTTAGTTCACCCGCGTTGTAGGACAGGTTGCCTTCCAGGTGCGGACCCAAGGCCAACAGGAGCACCACCAGGGTCCCAAAGGCCAGCGCTGCGTTGAGCAAGGCAACTTCGCCGAGCGTGTGCGCGGGGCGTTTCGGCTCGTCGGTGATCTGAGGTGGTGCCTTCCACACCTGGGGGTCCGCTCGCTGCTCTCGCTCCATGTCTATCCCATGAGTTGTCGACGTTGATGGCGAAGCCAAATTACCTAGCGCACCCTTAATGACTAGGTTCACGCCCCACCCATATTGCTGACGTCGTTCGGTAGATGAGTTCGTGGCCACTCACAGGAGAACGTCCGACGCTAAAGAGGACCTGTAGCTCACCCGGCAGGTCGATCTGAGCCCGCTTGACCGTTAGCGCGTGCGCTCTTCTGGCTCCCCTCTGTGTCAAGACACGCGTGGCAGGGGCGTTCTAGGCTGGGGTGTGACGGGCCCCGGAGTGGCTTGTCCGAAGAGCCGGTGTTGGGGTTGTGAGCCGGTCGCGCTGGAGTCAGAGTCGCTACCTCGTTGCCCTCCCGGGCCCGTCACCTCAGCAGCCGCCGATGCTCTGACGGCGTCGTCGAGCATGGCGCGGTAGACGATGTTCGAGAGTCGTCGTTTGAGTGCACGCATGGCTTCCATCGGCGTCTTGCCGTCGGCTCGTCGGCGGTCGTAGTAGCGCCGGCCTTCGGTGTCGTTGCGCAGCTGGACGGTGGCCATGATGTGCAGGGTCCGGTTGATCTGCCGGTTGCCGGCCCGGGACAGTCGGTGCCGCACGTTGTCGCCGGAGGAGGCGTCGATGGGTGCGGTGCCGTTCCAGGAAGCGAAGTGGTCGCGGTTGGGGAACCGGGTGATGTCAGCGACCTCGACCAGCAGCCGCGCAGCGCCGGAAGGTCCAATGCCGTGCAGGTCCAGCAGGCTGGTGCCGGTCGCTGCGACGAGTTCCTTCAGTTCCTTGTCCGCGGCCTTCTTCCGCGCATAGACCCGCTCGAGGTCCGTGATCAGCTCGGCCGCGACCCGGCGTCGGGTCTTGCCCACGACGTCGCGTGGACGCACAGTCGCGAGCAGTGTCTTGGCCTGGGCCGCGGACAGGCTCTTCTTGGCCCCACCGGGGATCAGCTCCAGCAGCAGCGCGTGCAACTGGGAGATCATCCGCGTGTGGTCCTCGCCGAGCGAGCGGCGGCGGTCGACCAGCAGCCGCAACACGGCCAGCTGTTCGTCGTTGACCACCGGCCGCAGCCCCGACATGCGGGTGCCGACCAGGGCCACCGAGTGGGCATCGGTGGCGTCGGTCTTGCGGCCCTGCCCGGTCGAGAACACCCGAGCCCGAGCGGACATCTTCGGTGGGACGTCGATGACCTGCTCACCGGCAGCAAGCAGCCGCATCGCGATGTGGTGACCGATGCCGTTGCAGCCCTCAACCGCCCAGACCCGGTCCTCGATGTCGGGCCGGATCTGGTTGACATAGCGCCTCATCGCGGCGAAACCTGCCAAGTCGGTGTCGAACCGACCCCCACCGATCACCGTCTCATCGCCGGTCATCACCTCGATCGTGGCCGACCGCTTGTGCGGATCCATCCCGATCACGACCCGGCCAGAGGCCGTCCCTGCTTTGCTGTTGCATGCGCTCTCCCGATGCTCGATCCCTGCTAACTGATGGGTCATCGAGTCGGGAAGGGCAACGCTACTTCGAGCTGCGGGCAAACCCCTCTGGAGCCTCTTGCCGACTCTGCGATGGCCGGCCCGCGCATGCCAGATGAGAGCCATACGGACCCGATGAATCGGGTGCGTGGGCAGCCGCATTGCGAGCGACGGACCGGCCACCTGGACCGAGCCTCGCCAGACCCGATCCTGGGGTCAATGCAACAAGTAGCCGCCTGGCGTGCGCGCCATCGCGCGACGGTCCTGTCGCACGCACGTTGCACTTTCTCCGCTCTCCCGGCATTGCCGCTGCTCAGCGGCCGTCCACTGACAGGTCACCGACCTGCCACCTGTTGAGGACCCGTCCTGCGCGGCGACCTTGCAGCCTGTCGGCAGGGCGGGTGCAGCCCGGTCGGAGAGATGCTGAACGCCGACGACCGGGCGCGGCTTCAGGGGCACCACCCCGCGGGGCACTGCTGCGGTGTGGAGTGCTGGTGACACGGCATCCGTGTCGTCAACACTCCACACGAGCGTGGCATCCTGGAGAAGCCGCGGTGGACGCTCAGGCGCTGCCTGGCACGATGAGGACATGGAGCCGGTCGACACCACCTTCGCGAGCGCGTCGCTGCGCGAGCACTACGTGCGCGGGGCGATCGGGCTCCCGCTGGTGCTGGCGGCCTTCGTGCTGCTGCCCTGGGCGGCTCCCTGGTCGCTGCTGCTGCTGGTGCCGGGTGTGGTGGCGCTGCGCGGCTGCCCGACGTGCTGGGCGCTGGGCCTGGGGCAGACCCGCGCGGTGTGCGCCCGGCCCGACGGTGCCTGCGGACGCGCCGACGCACGCCAGGACGTCCGCGCATAGCCTTGCCGGCATGACGACATCTCGGGGTCGCCTCGCGGCCGGCCTGCTCCTGACCTGCGCCCTCGCCACCGGATGCGGTGGCGGGGCCGACGACGAGGCCCAGACCTTCGTCCTCGACGACGCCTTCGCCGACGCGAGCGAGGCGACCAGCTATCGCGTGCAGTCCTTCACCGCCCAGGACCTCTCGTCCTCGCTGCTGGGCGTGGACAGCGAGACCGAGATCGACGAGGACCGGCCGGACCTGACCGCCGAGGTCACGCCCGGGTTGAGCCACATGGCGGTGGACCTCTCCGCCGCGATGGCCCCGCTGTCAGGCGACACCGACCTGGGGTTCGAGCTGTGGGTGACCCCCGAGCGGATCACCCTGGACTCCCGGGACTACGCCGCCCTGAAGGAGGCCGACCCCTCGGCCGACCTCGGTCCGTTCGAGCCGGGCGTCTCCTACCTCGACCTGACCGGGGTCGCCGAGGACAGGCCCGAGATCGTCGAGCTGATGCTCGGGCAGGGCGTGACCGACCTGCGCCAGATGTCGGCCGATCTTCCGGAGGTCCTGGACGACGTCGAGCGGGACGGGCAGACCGTCACCGGCACCGCGCCGTACGCCGAGGTCATGGCCGCGATGGGCACGGACGTCGAGCAGACCTCTCGCAGCGTGGCAGGGGGCCTGGCGCTGAACCTGGGCATCGACGTCGACGAGCTGACCGAGCTCTACGTCGAGTTCTACGAGGCGACGCCGGCCGACGTGGTCATCCGGCTGGACGCCGACGACTCGCTGTCCTCGGTCGAGTTCACCGTCGACCTCTCCGACATCTACGTCTCGATCTTCGACCGCCCCGAGATGTTCGACCCGCGGCCCAGCGAGGAGGAGCTGGCCCAGGTCGAGGACCTGGCCAGCGACACCGAGTGGGTCATCACCGTGCTGCAGCGCTTCGAGATCGACGAGGACCTGCAGGTGGAGCCGGCGCCGGCGACCGACGACGACCGCACCGACCAGTGGGTCGCGTTCCTCGACGGCGCCGGGTTCTGAGGGCCCGCGGCCGGGTCGACCACCGGCCACGGGTTCACTGGGGAGCCCACCGGGAGCCGGTCACCGGGACTCCGTGGCACGGGACAGCGGATCAGGTGTGCCCGCCCGACGCGCGGTCAGCCGCCGCCGGGTCGTGCGCCGCGATGACCCGCAGCCCCGGCTCGGCGCCGACCAGGGCGTTCACCGCCCGGGTCGAGGCGCGCTGCTGCCCGGTGGCGCCCGTGCCGGGGACCCGTTCGGTCGCCAGGAGCGAGGGGTCGTAGGTCAGGTCGCCGACGACGAGCAGTGGGTCGGCGTCGGGCCGGCGCACCAGCAGGCTCTGCGAGCCCCGCGAGTGCCCGGGCGTGGGCAGCAGGACGAGCGTGCCGTCGTCGTACAGGTCGGTGCCGGTGGTGAACGGGCCGACCGGGGTGGACAGCGGGGTGGGACGCACCGGTGTGAAGGTCACCGAGGGCGGGGCGACGTGCTCGGGCAGGACGCCGTGCGCAGCCGGCCGGCTCTCGTCGAGCAGGCTCAGCTCGTCGGCGGAGACCAGCACCCGGGCGTGGGGGAGCAGCCCGACGTTGCCGGCATGGTCCTGGTGGAGGTGGGTGAGGACGACGGTGTCGACATCGGCCGGGGTGAGCCCCAGGCCGGCCAACCGCGCGGCGAGGTCGTCGTCGGCGTCGACCACGAACTCGGCCTGCCGGCGGTACGCCCAGCCGAGCAGTCCGCCCGGGTGGTAGCCCGGCTCCATCGACGCCCGGCTCTGCCCGGTGTCGACCAGCAGGACGCCCCGGTCGTGCTCGACGACCACGACGTTGACCGGCAACCAGCCGGTCCACGCCCGCGAGAACGCCGTCCACCACAGCATCGGCCGCCAGGTCCCGGCGACGTTGTCCGGCCGCACACGGACCCGGCCGACCTGCAGGACGCTGACACGTGAGACCCGGGGCACCTGCTCATCCTGCCCCGGACGTGCCCCCACCCGCCCCCGGAACGGGTACGCCGGCCGACCAGCGCTCCTCGCGCTCGGCGTCGCTCTGCTCCCACCACGGCGTGCCCCGCTCACCCAGCGCGACCTTGGCCGCCTGCACCCCGGCGCGGGCCGCGCCCTCCTCGTCGGTGCCCTTGGTGCGACCGACCTCCCGCCGCCAGGCCATCAGCACGCGGGTCAGCTCGGCGCGGCGCTCCTCGGGGATCGCGGGGTCGGTCGCCCGCCACCGCCGACCGTCGATCACGACGTAGTGGCCGTCCGGCGTCCGCTCGGGATCGGTCACGCCGATCTGCTCACGACGGCCCCGGCCCACGGCGTCGGCCGAGGTTGGCGCGTCGGGTCTGCAGCGCGATGCGCACCAGCATGCCTACCGAGCCCAGCACGGCCAGCACGAAGACCGCCAGTGCCATCTGGCTGGTCAGGGACCCCTCGTCGTCGCTGCTCGCCGCGAGGATCGCGGCGGCGAGGATCATCGAGGCCAGGATGACGGCCGCCGCCAGGACGTTCGCCAGCTTGTGCAGGCCCCGCAGGAACTCGTCCTCGTCGATGGCGTCCACCCGCAGCTCGAAGTGCCCGCGCCCCAGGGCGTCGAAGGCCCGGTTGACCCGGCCGGGCAGCTCCTCGACGAACTCCTTGGTCTCGAGGAGCGTGGCCATCATCGCGGCCGGGGTGGTGCGGACCGAGGACTGCATGATCCGGGTGACGTGCCGCTGCAGCGCTTCCCGGGGCTCGAAGGTCGGGTCGAGGGTGGTCGCCACCTGGTCCAGGTTCAGCAGCGCCTTGCCGAGCAGCGCCAGCTCCGGCTCCATCCGCAGACCCGCCTCACCCGCACGCACGGTGAGCTGGAGGACCAGCGAGCCGATCTCCAGCTCACCCAGGCTCGCGTCGGCCGCCCGCCCCACGAGCTCGGCGACCGCGCGTCCCAGCGCGTGCTCGTCGAAGTCCGGCAGCCGCTGGCCGAGACTGATCGCGACCCGGGTCACCTCCTCGGGGCGGGCGTCGGCCAGCGCCAGCAGCAGCTTGACGAGCCTGTCGCGCACGGAGGGGGCGATCCGGGCGATCATCCCGATGTCGAGCAGGACCAGGCGTCCGTCCGGCGTCAACAGCACGTTGCCGGGGTGCGGGTCGGCGTGGAAGACGCCCTGGTCGAGGACCTGGTCGACGTAGGCGGCGAAGAGCTCGTCAGCCAGCGGGGCGCCGTCCAGCTCCATGCGGCCGAGCGGGCCCAGCGAGGTGACCTTGCGGCCCTCGACGTACTCCATCGTGAGGACCCGGCTGGTCGTGAGGTCGGGCACGGGCTCGGGCACGACGATCCGGGCCCGACCCGCGACCAGCTCGCGCATCCGTGTCAGGTTGTCGGCCTCGCGGCGGTAGTCCAGCTCGTCGACGAGCACCTTGCGGAACTCCTCGAGCAGGTCGGCGAACCCGAAGCGCCGCCCGGCATCGGTGTGCCGGTCCAGGAGGGCGGCGAGGTCCGCCAGCACCTCCATGTCGTCGCGGATGCGTTCGCGCACTCCCGGCCGTTGCACCTTGACGACCACCTCCCGACCGTCGCGCAGGCGCGCGCGGTGGACCTGCCCGAGGGACGCGGCGGCCATCGGGACCGGGTCGAACTCGGCGTACACCGACCGCAGCCGCACCTGCAGCTCGCTGCCCACGATGTCCTCGACCTGCTCGAACTCGAACGGCTCGACGTCGTCCTGCAGCCGGGAGAGCGCCTCGACGTACGCCGGGGAGATGAGGTCCACCCGTGAGGACATCAGCTGGCCGAGCTTCACGAACGTCGGACCCATCGCCTCCAGGTCGGCCGCCAGACGCTCCGCGTCTGCCTCGACGCGCTCGGAGGCCGGCTCGTCCTCCAGGACCTCCGACAGGCCGGAGGAGCGGACGAGGTCGCCGCGGCCGTGGCGCACCAGCAACCCCGCGATCTGCCGGTAGCGGGTGAGGTGGGCGGGGGAGAGGGAGAGCGACATGGCCTGATCACCGTAGGGGGGTCCGCTCCGTCGCCCTTCACCCTCTGGTGTGCGTGGCCGCGGGGGGATCGGGTAGGCGCGGCGTGCGGTGCTCGGGACCGTGCAGACGACACCTCAGCGACCTCAGGAGGAACCGTGACCGACTCCCACGAACGGCGGATGTACCTGCGCTTCGCCGCGATGATCGCCACCTCGACGACCGTGATGTTCGTGCTCACCTACACCAACGCCTTCGCATGGGAGCACGTGCGCTGGAGCGAGGAGCGGTTCTACATGGCGGTGTTGATGGGCGGCGCGATGGCGCTGGTGATGCTCGCCTTCATGCGCTCGATGATGTACCGCAACGGCAGGCTGAACCTGGTCATCGTGGGTGTCGCCCTCGCGCTGATGGCCGGCGGTTACACCCTGTCTCGCTCCCAGGCGCTGGTGGACGACACGGCCTACATGAGGGGCATGATCCCCCACCACTCCATCGCGATCCTGACCAGCGAGCGGGCGGGCATCGAGGACGTCCGCGTCCGTGAGCTGGCCGACGGGATCATCGTCGCGCAGCGCAAGGAGATCAAGGAGATGGACTGGCTGATCGCCGACATCGACGAGCACGGCCCCGCCACCACCCAGGAGGAGGCCGAGCAGCGGCCCGTGCCCGACTTCGAGGGCCGCGCCCTGGCGCTGGAGCGGGTCCGCACCGCGGCGGAGCACGTCCTCGCCCGTGTGCCGCTGCGCCCCGAGGGCTGAGAACCGCCCGGCGGACGACCGGGCTTCCACTACGGTGCCGCGCGTGCCCCGACTCAGTGACCCGCTCACCCTGCCCTCCGGTCTGACGCTGCCGCACCGCATCGCCAAGGCGCCGATGACGGAGAACCTGGCGGACTCCGACCACCAGGCGACACCCGCCCTGGAGGCGGTCTACCGTCGCTGGGCCGCCGGTGCCGCTGGGGGCCTGCTGGTGACGGGGAACCTGATGGTCGACCGGCGCTACCTCGAGCGCAGCCGCAACGTGGTGGCCGACGAGCGCCTCGACGTCGCGCGCCTCACGCGGGTCCGGGAGGCCTCGGGCCGCAGCCCGTTGATCGCGCAGCTGAGCCACCCCGGTCGACAGACCAACCGGTTCATCACCGGCCGCCCGCTGGCGCCCAGCGCCGAGGCCGGCGCGGTGCGGATGGCCGGCCTCTTCGCCAAGCCGCGCGCCCTCGAGGAGGGTGAGATCGAGACGATCGTCGCCGGCTTCGGCGCCTCGGCCCGGCGCTGCGAGGAGGCCGGCTTCGAGGGGGTGCAGGTGCACGCGGCCCACGGCTACCTGCTGGCGCAGTTCCTGTCGCCGTACGTCAACCGCCGCAGCGACCGCTGGGGCGGCGACCTCGAGGGTCGCTCGCGGGCGCTGGTCGAGGCGGTGCGGGCGGTGCGCGCAAGCACCGGCGACGGCTTCACCGTCGCCGTGAAGCTGAACTCCTCCGACTTCCGGCACGGCGGATTCACCGAGGACGACGCCGAGCAGGTCGTGCGGATGCTGGTCGAGGAGGGCGTCGACCTGGTCGAGATCTCTGGCGGCACCTACGAGAACCCGGCGCTCTTCGGCGAGGTCGACGAGCTCTCCGAGGAGCGTGGCCCGGCCGGGCACAAGGAGGCCTACTTCGCCGGGTTCGCCCGGCGCGTGCGGGAGACCGCCGGACGGGTGCCGGTGATGCTCACCGGCGGCATCCGCACCCGCGCCACGATGGAGCAGCTGCTCGAGGACGGCGGGGTCGACCTCATCGGGCTCGGCCGGCCGCTGGCCGTCGACCCGGACCTGACCGGTCGGCTGCTGGCCGGGGAGGACGGTCGCCCACTGCCGCGCTACACCCTGCCCACGGTGGCGGGCCTGGCCGGGGAGTCGGAGTGGTACGAGACCCAGATCGCCCGGATGGGACGCGGCAAGGACCCCGACCCCGGGCTGCACGCCGCCACCGCGGCGACGCGCTTCATCGTCGGCGAGGCCGTGCGTGGTCTGTCCGGGCGGCGCGGCCGCCGGGGCTGAGCGGGTTCAGGCGCCCGGGACGATCCGCAGGTCGCGCACGGCGCCGTCGCCCAGCGCGGTCAGCGCTTCCTGGTAGGCCGTGGAGTCGTGGCAGGCGACCGCGCCCTCGACGCTGTCGAACTCGATGATCACGCAGCGCTCCTCGCGCCCCGCCTCGTACGTCGCCGCCGGCAGGCCACGCGCCAGGAAGCGGCCCCCGGCGCCGATGATGGCCGGACCCGCGAGCTCGGCGTACGCCCGGAGCTTCGCCTCGTCCTTGATCTCGAGGTAGCTGCTGACCCAGTAGGCACTCATGGGCCCATCCTGGCGCAGCCACGGACGGGCCCCGCGGCGGGGTCAGTCCGCCGCGGACGTGGGGGCGGGGAGCAGCCCCAGCACCCCGTCCAGCACCTCGTCGAGGACGTCGGTGGTCGCGTCGGCGGTGTCGGTGAGCACGCCGGTGACCGGGGAGAGGGCACCACCGGTCACGTCGTCGACGGTGCCCGTCAACCCCCCGACGACGGGGTCGAGCAGCAGGGAGGCCAGGCCGGGAGTGCGGGAGGGCGGCGGGTCGGTCGGGGGCGCTGTCGGCGAGGGGGACGGTGTGGGGGACCCGCTCGGGGTGCCGGGACCGGGGCCGGGGCCGGTGGTCGGGCCCGAGGTGGGCTGCGGGACCAGGGGCTCCCCGGCCACCGCCACCGACTGGGGGCTGGGGGCGGTCGTCGGCTCCGCGGGTGCGGCCGACGGGGTGGGCGACGTCAGTCCGGGGGCACGGGGGGAGAGGAAGGGCAGGGCCGCGCCGAGCGGCCCACTGGCCACCTGCACGGCCAGGACCGCGGCGGCGCCGGCGGCCGCGATGGCTCCCGCGCCCAGGGCGGCGCTGCGCCACCGGCTACGGCTCACGCGCTCCGGCTCGTAGGTGACCTCGCCGGGATCGGGCAGCAGGTCGTCGAGCGTCAGCACGGGAGCGGCGCCGGCCAGCTCGGCGGCCGCGACGCCGGCAGCGGCGACCAGGGTCGCGTGGACCCCCCGGTCACGGTAGGACGGGTGGACCAGCAGGTGACGGGTCGTGACCGTGCCCTCGGCAGACCCCTCGGAGGGGGCGAGCACGTCGACGTACCCGACGACGGTGCGGGTGGGCCGCGCCGGATCGACCACCACACCGGACCAGGACGGCCGCTCCCGGTGCAGCCAGGCGCCGGCCCGCACGGTGCCCGCGGCGACCTCGGGGGCGACTGAGGGGTCCTCGGCGACGACGTCCTCCAGCAGTCGCCCCACCAGCCCGCGGTCCGCGGGGCGCGGCGGCTCGACCTGCCAGGTGGCAGGCTGCGCAGGGTCGGCGTCGGGGGAGGACATGACCTGCCCATCATGCCGTGTCCGGGGCCTCCCCGTGGGAGGTTGGTCCCGTGGGGAAGCGTGAGGTCCGGCTCATGGACGACGGGCACGTGGTGCTGCTGGACGGGCGGCCGCAGTCCCACGTCGACCTCGACGACCCGACCCGGCTGGTCTTCGACTACGTGCGCCGGCTCGGTGACGTCGTGGACGCCATCGGGGAGCCCGGGGCACCGCTGCGGGTGGTGCACGTCGGCGGGGCGGGGCTGAGCCTGCCGCGCTACGTCGCCGCCACGCGACCGGGATCGCGCCAGACCGTGCTCGAGCCCGACGAGGAGCTGACCGCGCTGGTGCGACGCGAGCTGCCCCTGCCGCCACGCAGCGGCATCAAGGTGCGCCCCGTGGACGGACGGGCCGGGGTGCGTGCGCTCCCTGACGGCCGCGCCGACCTCCTCGTCCTCGACGCGTACGACGACGGGCTGGTGCCGCCCGAGCTGCTGACCGCTCCGGCGCTGGCCGACGTGGCCCGCGTCCTGGCACCGACCGGCGTGGCGCTGCTCAACGTCGTCGACCGGGCTCCCTTCCCGGTGATCCGGTCGACCGTGGCCGGGCTGCGGGCGGTGCTGCCGCAGCTCGCGGCCGGGATGGAGCCCGCGACCCGGCGCGCGCGGCGCCCCGGGAACGTGCTCCTCCTGGCCGGGACCGGCCCGGTCCCCGTGGACGCCTGGCGCGCCCGCTCGAGCACCGGGCTGTCGCCGTACCAGGTGCTGGACGGCGCGCAGGTCTCGTCCAGCTTCGGCGGGGGGACTCCCGCTGCGGACCCCGACACGGCATGCTGACCCGGGTGAAGACGAATCTGACCCGACGCCTGACCCGCCCCTCTGCCCTCCTCGGCGCCGGGCTGCTCGCCGCCTCCGTGACCCTGAGCGGTTGCAGCGGCTCCGACACCGAGGCCTACTGCGACACCCTCAGTGACGCCAAGTCCGACATCGACGCCCTCGAGGCCGGCGACCCCGGCGCCTTCAGCACCGCCTTCGAGGCCTTCGACACCCTCGCCGACGAGGCGCCCAAGGAGGTCGAGGACGACTGGAAGGTCATGCAGGACGGCGTCCAGAAGATCGAGGACGCGTTCGAGGACGCCGGCCTGGCGATGGACGACCTGTCCGAGGTGATGACCGGCAACATCCCCGAGGGCGTGGACCTGGAGAAGCTGCAGGAGCTCGGCACCACGCTCGAGGAGCTCGACAGCGAGGAGTTCAACGACGCCACCGAGGCGATCTCCGAGCACGCCGACGAGGAGTGCGGGATCACCCTCGGCGAGGAGTGAGCACCAGCCTGGCTCAGGCCAGGTCGGGGTGTGCGCGCCCCGCCACGAGCGGCAGGTCGAGGTAGGTCTGCACGCCGGGCGGGGCCGCCACCACGTAGGGGATCGAGTTCACGCAGTGCACGGCCGTGGCCACGATCCCGGGGTTGCGCAGCAGCCCCTCCTCGACGGTCTCGGGCTGCCAGCCCTTGATCGTCACGAACGCAGGTGGGTCGCCCTGCACCTCGACCTCGAAGCGCTCGCCCTCGGGCCCGAAGGTCCACGGCGGGTCCAGGTGCTCCTCGCCCATCAGCCAGTTCACCGCCACCCGCACCACGCAGGTCTCGCCCACCCAGGCCTCCCAGCAGAACCGCTGACCGGCCACCCGGCCCGGCTCGATCGTCCCGATGGGGGAGTCGATGGGGGCGGTCGCCACCGCCACCTCCTGGGAGGTGCGGATCTCGGCGTCGGGGGAGAAGCCGAGCACGTCGAGGCACATCCGCACCGACTGCTTGAAGCCGCCGCTGAGCAGCCCGAGCATCGGACCGCCGGACGCCTCCTCCGGCGTACCCCCGAACATCATGATGTGGCGCACCACGTCGGGGGCGTCGTAGGTGCGGATGTCGGAGAACTCCTCGCCGCGCACGTAGGTCACCGCCGAGGAGAGCGCCGAGAACACCAACGGGTGCAGCTCGGTGATGCCGCCGGGGTTGAGCCCCGTGCCGTGGAGGGACACCCCGGCCTCCAGGGCGGCGGCCTCGACCACGGCCCGGTCCCGCTGGTGGGGGTAGAACCAGCCCACGGGCGTGACGACGTTCTTGCCCGAGCGCAGGATGGCCGCCACCTCCTCGGGGTCCGGCACGAGGGGTGCGTAGACGACCGCGTCGGCCTCCATCGCCAGCACCGCCTCGCGGTCGGAGCTGGCGGCGACGCCGAGCTCCGGGCCGCCGATGATGGTGCCGACGTCGACACCGTCCTTGGCCGCGGAGTGCACCCAGCACCCGACCAGCTCGAGCTCGGGATGCTTCACGACGGCCTCGATCGCGGCTCGTCCCACGCCGCCGGTCGCCCACTGGATCACACGCATGCGCGGCAGCGTGGCAGAGGACGCACGCGAGCGGTAGGGCTGCGCACCGACGCCCGCTACACTTCGCTGGTCATCTGCTCCTGATCGCAAAGGACCCTGAGCTCCCCCGATGGACGGCTCCCAAAGTCGCCCGCTCTTCCTGACCGTCGCCCCTGAGCGACCGTCCCGGGGAGAGCGATGACCGCCCTGCTGCTCCTGCTCGCAGCCCTCCTGCTCGTCGTGGCCTGCGGTGTCTTCGTCGCGGCCGAGTTCGCGCTGGTCACCGTCGACCGCAACAAGGTCGACCAGCTGGCCGCCGACGGGGACGTCGGCGCGGTCGGTGTGCAGCGCGCGCTGCGCTCGCTCTCGACCCAGCTCTCCGGCGCCCAGGTCGGCATCACGCTGACCAACCTGGGCATCGGCTACCTCGCCGAGCCGGCGATCTCCTCGCTGATCGAGGACCCGCTCGCCACGGCCGGCGTGCCGGACGGCGCCGTGACGCCGATCGCGCTGGCCCTCGGCCTGATCATCAGCACGATCCTCACGATGCTCTTCGGCGAGCTGGTGCCCAAGAACTTCGCCATCGCGCTGCCGCTGGCGACCGCGCGCGCCACCCAGCGGCCGATGCGGCTGTTCACCGCGGTCAACACCTACCCCATCCGTTTCCTCAACGGCGCTGCCAACGCGCTCGTACGCCGACTGGGCATCGAGCCGCAGGAGGAGCTGCGCTCCGCGCGCAGCTCGACCGAGCTGGCCTCGTTGATCGCCCGCTCCGCCGACGAGGGCACCCTGGACGCCGACACGGCCGAGCTGATGGAGCGCTCCGTGGAGTTCGGCACCCGCACCGCGGGCGAGATCATGACCCCGCGGATGCGCACCCTCTCCCTGGAGCTCAACGACCGTGCCCAGGCGGTGATCGACCTGACCCGTTCCAGCGGCCACTCGCGGTTCCCGGTGCTCGACGAGGACGACAACGTCGCGGGCACGGTCCACGTCAAGCACGCGGTGGCGCTGCCGGTGCACGAGCGCACCACGACCAAGGTCAAGCACCTGATGGTGCGCCCCATCGTCGTCCCCGACTCCTTGCGCCTCGACCCGCTCCTGCAGCTGCTGCGCGAGGACGGGTTCCAGATGGCCGTGGTGCTCGACGAGTACGGCGGCCACGCGGGCATCGTGACCCTCGAGGACGTCATCGAGGAGATCGTCGGCGACATCTCCGACGAGCACGACCGGCTCGGCTCCCGCGGCCGTCAGCGCCGCGACGGCAGCTGGGTCCTCTCCGGCATGCTCCGCCCCGACGAGGTCGAGGACCTCACCGGCATCGAGCTGCCCGAGGACGAGTCCTACGACACCGTCGGCGGCCTGGTCATGCGCTCGTTGGGCAAGGTGCCCGAGACCGGCGACATCGCGGAGGTCCCCGTGCCCGATCGCAGCGACCCCGACGAGCCGCGCGAGCAGCTCGCGGTGCTGGCCGTCGAGCACATGGACGGCCTGCGGGTCGACCGGGTCTCCCTGCGACTGCTCGACACCCCGACCGGGGGTGAGGACTCATGAGCGACGCCACCGCCCTGGTCATCGCCGTGCTGCTGCTGGCGGCCAACGCCTTCTTCGTGGGCGCCGAGTTCGCCCTCGTCTCCGCCCGCCGCTCCCAGATCGAGCCGCTGGCGCAGTCCGGTTCCCGGATGGCCCGCACCACCTTGACGGCCATGGAGAACGTCTCGCTCATGATGGCCGGCGCCCAGCTGGGCATCACCATCTGCTCGGTCGGACTCGGTGCCGTCGGTGAGCCGGCGGTGGCCCACCTGCTCGAGCCGTTGTTCGAGCGCGCCGGGGTCCCCGAGGCCCTGCTGCACCCGGTGGCCTTCGTGGTCGCGCTGGCGATCGTGGTCTGCGCGCACGTCGTGCTGGGGGAGATGGTCCCCAAGAACATCGCGATCGCCGGACCGGACCGCGCGGCCCTCGTCCTGGGCCCACCGATGCTCGGCGTGGTCACCGTGCTGCGCCCGATCATCGTCGCGCTCAACGCCATCGCCAACGGCACGCTGCGGCTGCTCAAGGTCGAGCCGAAGGACGAGCTGTCCTCGGCCTACACCCGCGAGGAGGTCGCCGCGCTCGTGGAGGAGTCGCGTGGGGAGGGGCTGCTCGAGGACGACGAGTACGACCGGTTGGCCGGGGCGCTCGGCTTCACCGAGAAGACCGTCGCCGCCGTCCTGCTCTCGCCCGACTCGCTCACCACCGTCTCGCGCGGCTCGAGCGCCGCGGACGTCGAGGCGCTGTGCTCGGCCACGGGCTACAGCCGCTTCCCGGTGGCCGCCGACGACGGCGAGCTGCTCGGCTACCTGCACATCAAGGACGTCCTGGAGCCCGACGAGGAGCGGCGCAGCCGCCCGGTGGAGGACAAGTGGGTCCGGCCGTTCGCCCCCGTGGGGCCCGAGGACCTGCTGCACGACGTGCTCGAGCAGCTTCAGCGCCGCGGCGCGCACATGGCCCGGGTCGTGACCCCGGACGGCACCACCGTCGGGCTCGCCACGCTGGAGGACGTCATCGAGGAGCTGGTCGGCGAGATCCGCGACGCGGCGCACCACGACGAGCCGTCCGACGTCGTACCACCTGTGATTGGCTAGGGTCCTGCGCGTGATCGAGCGAGCGACGGCAGGGGTGGACGCCGGGGTGTGGACCCTGCCCAACCTGCTGAGCGCGATCCGGCTCGCCGGGGTGCCGGTCTTCCTGTGGCTGGTGCTGGGACCCGAGGCGGACGGCTGGGCGCTGGCCCTGCTGGTCGTCTCCGGCATCACCGACTGGCTCGACGGCTGGCTGGCCCGCCGGTGGGGGCAGACCTCGGCGCTGGGGCAGGTGCTCGACCCGGTCGCGGACCGCCTCTACATCCTGGCCGTCGTGGTCGGCCTGGCGCTGCGCGACGTCATCCCGTGGTGGCTGGCGGTGTCGCTGCCGCTGCGCGACGCGCTGATGTGGCTGCTGGTGCCGCTGCTGCGCACCCGCGGCTACAGCGCGCTGCCGGTGCACTTCCTCGGCAAGGCCGCCACCTTCAACCTGCTCTACGCCTTCCCGCTGCTGCTGCTCGGCGACGGCGAGGGCACCGTGGCGGCCCTGGCGCAGGTCTTCGGCTGGGCGTACGCGTTCTGGGGCGTCGGCCTCTACTGGTGGGCCGGGCTCCTGTACGCCTGGCAGGTGCGCAAGCTGCTGCGCACCACCGAGCGGCGTCCCCGGAGCACGCGCTCGGCCGGGACAGCGGGCACGGCGGGCTGACCCGTGGTCGACCTCGAGCACCCGACCGCGCCGGACCCGCGTGCGCGCGCGGCGACCCCGCTGCTCTCGCTCATCACCGCCCAGTCCATGGACGAGGACTACGCCCACGTGGCCCGCCGCCGGGCTGCGGCGGGGGAGCCGGCCGTGCGACGCGGCGCCCCGCACCGCACCGCCGCGATCGTGGTCGCGGTCTTCGGGGTGCTGGTGGCCACGGCGGCCGTGCAGACGGCGCAGGGCGCCGACGAGGCCCAGTCCAGCCGCACCGTCCTGGTGGCCCGCGTCGTGGAGCGCCGCGAGACCGTCGAGCAGCTCCAGGACCGCATCCTGGCACTGCGCTCGGAGGTGGAGGAGTCCGAGCGGCTGCTCGCCGCGACCACCGCCAACCAGGTCACGGCCCAGAGCCGGCTGCGACGCCTGCAGATCCGCACCGGCTTCATCGCGGTGCGCGGGGAGGGCGTGCGGATCACCATGAGCGACGCCCCGCCCGGCGGAGAGCTCATCCGCGACACCGACCTGCAGCTGCTGGTCAACGGGCTGTGGCAGGCCGGCGCCGAGGCGATCAGCATCAGCGGCCAGCGGCTCACCGTCCGCACGGCCATCGAGAACTCCGGCACGGTCGTCAACGTCAACAGCCAGCCGCTGCGCTCGCCCTACGTCGTGAACGCGGTGGGGGACCGGCGTACCCTCCAGGCAGACCTGCTGGCCAGCGACAGCGGCATCGGGGTCGCGGACCTGGTGACACGGTTCGGGTTCGGCTTCGAGATGGTCAACGTCGAGGAGCTCGTCCTCCCGGCCGCTGCCCCCAGGACGCTGCGCCACGCCGAGCCGCTGCCCGCTGACGACGGACCCCGAGACCCCGAGGAGAGCACCCCGTGATCGCCGCCCTGGGCCTGCTGGTCGGGATCGTCCTCGGTCTCGTGCTCCAGCCCGACGTGCCGCTCTCCCTCGAGCCCTACCTCCCGATCGCGGTGGTGGCCGCGCTCGACGCAGTCTTCGGTGGCCTGCGGGCCTACCTCGACGGGATCTTCGACGACAAGGTCTTCGTCGTCTCCTTCGTCTCCAACGTCGTCATCGCCGCGGCGATCGTGTGGCTGGGCGACCAGCTCGGCGTGGGCGGGCAGCTCTCGACCGGCGTCATCGTCGTCCTGGGCATCCGCATCTTCTCCAACGTGGCAGCCATCCGACGTCACCTCTTCCACGCGTGAGCCGACCCCTGATGTCCGAGCACGAGCAGCCCGTCGAGCAGCAGCCCCCGCCCCCCGCGCCCGCGGGCGAGGAGGACACCGGTCGTCGCCGGCTGCGCCAGGCGCTGCTGCACCCCGGCCGCAGCCAGGTCGTGGTGGCGGTGCTGCTGGCGGTGGTGGCCTTCGCCGCGATCGTGCAGGTCCAGACCGCCGAGGACGACGCCACCTACGCCGGCTACCGCGAGCAGGACCTCGTCAACGTCCTCTCCGGCCTCGCCGGGGCCTCGCGCCGGGCCCGCGCCGAGATCACGCGCCTGGAGGAGGCCCGCGACGAGCTGGTCTCCGACACCAACGCCGAGCGGGTCGCGCTGCAGCAGGCGACCAACGAGGCCGACACCCTCAGCGTGCTGGCCGGGCTCGTCCCGGTCACCGGCCCCGGCATCCGCATCACGATCACCGAGGTCACCGGGCGCGTGCGTGCCGACACCATGCTCAACATGGTCCAGGGGCTGCGCATCGCCTCCGCGGAGGCCATGCAGCTCAACGGTCAGGTCCGGCTCGTGGCGCAGAGCTCGTTCACCAGCGCCGAGGGCGGGCTGGTCGTCGACGGTGAGCTGCTCAGCTCGCCGTACGTCGTGGACGTGATCGGGGACCCCAGCGCGCTGGCCGGGGCGATGTCGATCCTGGAGGGCCCGCGCGTGGACCTCGCCGAGGACGGGGCCGAGGTCGAGGTCACGACGCTGGCCTCGCTGGACATCGAGTCGGTCCGTGCGGCCGTCGAGCCCGAGTACGCACAGCCCGAGGACGCGCAGTAGCCTGCCGACACCCGACCCCAGGAGAGACTCTTGTACCCCGACGACCTGCAGTACACCGCGGAGCACGAGTGGGTCCGCACCCCGGGCGAGCACGAGGGCGCGGTGCGCATCGGCATCACCCACTACGCCCAGGACGCCCTCGGTGACATCGTCTACGTCTCCCTGCCCGAGGTGGGGGAGAGCGTCGAGGCCGGCAGCACGTGCGGCGAGCTGGAGTCGACCAAGTCGGTCTCCGACGTCTACGCCCCCGTCACCGGTGAGGTCGTGGCCCGCAACGAGTCGCTCGACGCGACCCCCGAGCTGGTCAACAACGACCCGTACGGCGGCGGCTGGCTCTTCGAGGTCCGACCGACCGGCTCGGCCGCCGAGGGCCTGATGGACGCCGCGACCTACGAGGCCTCGCTCGAGGGCTGAGCGCCCCCGGCGGGCTCCTCGTCAGCCCGGTGCCGGTCGTCCCCGTTCGGAGTTGAACGGGACGGCTCGGCTGATAGGTTCTCCCACACCATCACCCTCCACTCGGGGGTGAGGGTTGGGAAGCGTCCCGCGACGCGAGTCCACCACCCGAGGAGACCCCGATGCCGTTCTGCACCGCCTGTGGTCGGCAGAACCCCGACGACGCCCGTTTCTGCTCCCAGTGCGGCACCCGTCTGGTCACGCCGGACGCCCCTGACGAGCCCTCGCGGGGCGAGACGACCGCGACCATCTCCATCGCCGCCGGCGACCCGCGGGTGGAGACCTCGGACCGCCAGCTGAACCCGGTGGACGCCGCGGCCGTCGACGCCCTGCCCGTGGGTCACGCCCTGCTCGTGGTGCAGCGCGGTCCCGGGTCGGGCAACCGGTTCCTCCTCGACACCGACAAGGTGACCGCGGGCCGTCACCCCGACAGCGAGATCTTCCTCGACGACGTCACCGTCTCGCGCCGGCACGCGGTCTTCGACCGGCAGGGTGCGACGTTCACGGTCTCCGACGTGGGCAGCCTCAACGGCACCTACGTCAACCGCGACCGCATCGACACCGTCCAGCTCAAGGACGGGGACGAGGTCCAGGTCGGCAAGTACCGCCTGGTCTTCTTCTCCGGCCACGAGGGCGCCTGAGCCGTGACCACCGGCTCCGCCTCCTCCTCGGGAGCCCACTCCTCCGGCTCGGCCCGGATGAACATCGGGCAGGTGCTCGAGCAGCTGCGCCCGGACTTCCCCGGTGTCACGATCCCCAAGATCCGCTTCCTGGAGGACAAGGGGCTGATCAAGCCCGAGCGCACCCCCGCGGGCTACCGCAAGTTCTCCGCCGAGGACGTCACCCGACTGCGCTACGTGCTGCGGATGCAGCGCGACCACTACCTGCCGCTGAAGGTGATCGGTGAGCACCTCGACGCCATCGACCGGGGGCTGGAGCCGCCCCCGATCGAGCCGGTCGTGCCCACGGTGCCGACCGTCGCGCTGGCCGCCGACGGCATGCCGAGCCCGGAGTCGTTCCGTCGCCGCGACGACCTGCGGCTCTCGCGCAAGGAGCTGCTGAAGGTGGCCGAGGTCTCCGAGGAGCTGCTCGAGCAGCTCGAGCAGTT
Organism: Nocardioides marinus; assembly: GCF_013408145.1. NCBI lineage: Bacteria > Bacillati > Actinomycetota > Actinomycetes > Propionibacteriales > Nocardioidaceae > Nocardioides > Nocardioides marinus. The sequence goes on along the minus strand of NZ_JACBZI010000001.1, from coordinate 2,001,230 downwards.
CGGCCTGCTCTCCCCGCGCCCGGGGACCGGCCACTACGACACCGACGCCCTCGTGGTCGCCCGCACCGCGCGCGAGCTCGCCGACTTCGGCATCGAGCCGCGCCACCTGCGTGCCTTCAAGGCCGCCGCCGACCGCGAGGTCGGCCTGGTCCAGCAGGTCGTGGCCCCGCTGGAGCGTGGCCGCGACGCGGCGGCCAGCGCGCGCGCCGCCGATGCAGCCTCCGAGATCGCCGCGTTGTCGGTCCGGCTGCACGCGACGCTGGTCAAGACCGGTCTCTCGCGCTGACCCTCCCTGTGGTGCTGCCGGTCGGCGCGTAGGCTGGGCGACATGCGTGAGGTGGACGTCATGGGAGTCCGGGTCGAGATGCCCTCGAACCAGCCGATCGTCCTGCTGCGCGAGGTGGCGGGCGACCGCTACCTGCCGATCTGGATCGGCGCGGTCGAGGCCACGGCCATCGCCTTCGCCCAGCAGGGGGTGACGCCGCCGCGGCCGCTGACCCACGACCTGCTCAAGGACGTGCTCGAGGCGACCGACAACGCGTTGGAGGAGGTCCGGATCACCGACGTCAAGGACGGGGTGTTCTTCGCGACGCTGGTCCTGGCCTCCGGTGCCGAGGTCTCCGCCCGTCCCTCGGACTCCATCGCCCTCGCCCTGCGCACGGGGTCACGCATCGTGTGCGCCGAGGAGGTGCTCGACGAGGCCGGCCTGGCCGTCCCGGCCGAGCAGGAGGACGAGGTGGAGAAGTTCCGCGAGTTCCTCGACCACGTCACGCCCGAGGACTTCGAGGCCCCCTCGGACTGAGGCGCCTCCACGCCGAGCCGGCGCGTCCTCCCGGACGTCTGCGCCGGTTCGACCCGTTGCGTACGCCGAGCCGGCGTATCAATACGCCGGTTCGACCCGTTGCGTACGCCGAGCCGGCGTATCAATACGCCGGTTCGGCGGGAAGTCTCAGTCTCAGGTTGAGGGTTCGACACGCCGCGAGAGTCTTTGACCCTGTCGGTGGGCGGGCTTACGGTGAACCGTCTCTGTTGTAACTCCACCGTTGTGGTCCTCCCGCCCGGGAACGCCTGCGACGTCTTCCCCCTGGGAGTTACGGTGAACGGAGTAGACACCGGAGGACCCGCGTGAACGAGCACGAGCAGGAGCTGCGCACAGGCGTCGACGTCGCACGCGCGGCCGAGGCAGCCGACGAGCAGGGACTCCTCTTCACCGACGACGTCTCGCCGCTGCCCAGCGACCTCGGCTACCGCGGGCCCACGGCCTGCAACGCCGCGGGCATCACCTACCGCCAGCTCGACTACTGGGCCCGCACCGGCCTGGTCGAGCCCACCGTGCGCGGCGCCAAGGGCTCGGGCTCCCAGCGCCTCTACTCCTTCCGCGACATCTTGATCCTCAAGGTGATCAAGCGACTGCTCGACGCCGGCATCTCGCTGCAGCAGATCCGCACCGCGGTCTCGCACCTGCGCGAGCGCGGCACCGACGACCTCACCCGCGTGACGTTGATGAGCGACGGGGCCTCGGTCTACGAGTGCACCTCCAACGACGAGGTCATCGACCTGCTCCAGGGCGGACAGGGCGTCTTCGGCATCGCCATCGGCGGTGTGTGGCGCGAGATCGAGGGCACCCTCGCCGAGCTGCCCTCCGAGCGCACCGCCGAGGACGACGCCGCGGCGAGCACCGCCGGCGACGAGCTCGCGGCCCGGCGCGCGGCACGCAGCGCGGGCTGAGCCCGCACCCTCGCGGGGGCTGGTAGATTCCTCCCCGCTGCACATCCCGCACGGGAGAGTCCCTCTGCCACCGCAGGGGGCGCCGAAGGGGCAATTCCTCCCCGGAACCTCTCAGGCCACCGGACCGCGTGGGCCAGGCAACTCTGGAGCGACCCCGTCCGGTGACGGACGGACGTGACAGAGGGGGAGGCACCCGGACGTCCACCGCCCCGAGGAGCCCCGACCCCGTGTCATCCGTGCCGTTCGCCGATCGCCACATCGGCCCCCGTCCCGCCGACGTCGAGGCCATGCTGGCCCGCCTCGGATTCGACTCCCTCGAGGCCCTGATGTCGGCCGCGGTGCCCGGCGGCATCCGTTCGGCTGCCTCGCTGGGCCTCCCCGAGCCCGCCACCGAGGCCCGAGTGGCCCAGGAGCTGCGCGAGCTCGCCGCCCGCAACCGGCCGGCCGAGCCGATGATCGGGCTGGGCTACCACGGCACGATCACCCCGCCGGTGATCCGGCGCAACGTGCTCGAGGACCCCAGCTGGTACACCGCGTACACGCCGTACCAGCCCGAGATCTCCCAGGGCCGGCTCGAGGCGCTGATCAACTTCCAGACTGTGATCGGCGACCTGACCGGCCTGCCGACCGCCAACGCCTCGCTGCTGGACGAGGGCACTGCCGCCGCCGAGGCGATGACGCTGGTGCGGCGGGCCAACCGTAAGGCCGCCGGACCCTTCGTCGTCGACGCCGACGCGCTGCCGCAGACCATCGAGGTGGTCCGCACCCGCGCCGAGGCGATGGGCATCGAGGTCGTCGTCGCCGACGTCTCCGCCGGTCTCCCGGCAGAGCTGGAGCAGGTGTGCGGCGTGCTGGTGCAGTACCCGGGCGCCTCCGGGGCGGTCCGCGACCCCCGCCCGGCCATCGAGGCCGTGCACGAGCGCGGCGGGCTCGCGGTCGTCGCCGCCGACCTGCTCGCGCTGACCCTGCTGGAGTCGCCGGGCGAGCTCGGCGCCGACATCGCGGTCGGCTCCTCGCAGCGTTTCGGGGTCCCGCTGTTCCACGGTGGTCCCCACGCCGGGTTCATGTCGGTCAAGGAGGGCCTGGAGCGGCACCTGCCCGGCCGCCTGGTCGGGGTCTCGGTCGACGCCGAGGGTCGCCCGGCGTACCGCCTGGCGCTGCAGACCCGTGAGCAGCACATCCGCCGTGACAAGGCGACCTCCAACATCTGCACCGCCCAGGTGCTGCTGGCCGTCGTCGCCGGGATGTACGCCGTCTACCACGGTCCCAACGGGCTGCGCGCGATCGCGCAGCGCACCCACGGCCTCGCCGCGCGCGCGGCCGCCTCGCTGCGCCGCGCCGGGCTCGAGGTGCTCACTGAGCAGTTCTTCGACACGATCCGGGTCGCGGTGCCCGGCCGGGCCGACGAGGTGGTGGCTGCCGCACGCGCCGAGGACCTGCACCTGCTGCGGGTCGACGCCGACACGGTGGGCCTGTCGTTCTCCGAGGTCAGCACGGCCGGCACCCTGCGCGCGCTGCACGCCGCGTTCGGCGTCACGCCCGGCGAGGTCGAGCCCGTCGACGCGCTGCCGGCGGAGCTGGCGCGGACCACCGAGTACCTCACGCACGAGACCTTCCACGGGCACCGTTCCGAGACCCAGATGCTGCGCTACCTGCGCCGGCTCTCGGGGCGCGACTACGCCCTGGACCGCGGGATGATCCCGCTCGGGTCGTGCACGATGAAGCTCAACGCCACCACCGAGATGGAGCCGGTCTCCCTGCCCGGCTTCGCCGATCTGCACCCGTTCGTCCCGGCCAAGGACGCCGAGGGCTACCACGAGCTGGTCTCCACCCTCGAAGGCTGGCTGGCCGAGGTGACCGGCTATGACCGCGTCTCGATCCAGCCGAACGCCGGCTCCCAGGGCGAGCTCGCCGGCCTGCTGGCGATCCGCGGGTACCACCTCGGCAACGGCGACTCCCAGCGCGACGTCTGCCTGATCCCGAGCTCGGCCCACGGGACGAACGCCGCCTCCGCGGTGATGGCCGGGATGCGCGTCGTCGTCGTCAAGTCGACCGACGACGGCTCGGTCGACCTCGACGACCTGCGCGCGCAGTGCGAGAAGCACGCCGAGACGCTGGCCGCGATCATGGTGACCTACCCCTCGACGCACGGCGCCTACGAGGAGGGGATCACCGAGCTGTGCAAGATCGTCCACGACCACGGGGGGCAGGTGTACGTCGACGGCGCCAACCTCAACGCGCTGCTCGGGTACGCCCGACCCGGTGAGTTCGGCGGTGACGTCTCGCACCTGAACCTGCACAAGACCTTCTGCATCCCCCACGGCGGCGGCGGCCCGGGTGTCGGCCCGGTGGCCGTGCGCGCCCACCTGGCGCCGTACCTCCCCTCGCACGGGATGCACCCCGACCCCGAGCGTCGCAGCGGCATCGGCCCGATCTCGGCCGCGCCCTACGGCTCGGCGGGGATCCTGCCGATCTCGTGGGCCTACGTGCGGATGATGGGTGCCGAGGGCCTGACCCGGGCCACCGCGACGGCGGTGCTGGCGGCCAACTACGTCGCCGCGCGGCTCGACGAGCACTTCCCGGTGCTCTACCGAGGGCACAACGGGCTGGTGGCCCACGAGTGCATCCTCGACGTCCGCGGCATCACCAAGGACACCGGTGTCACCGTCGACGACGTGGCCAAGCGCCTGGTCGACTACGGCTTCCACGCGCCGACGATGTCCTTCCCGGTCGCCGGCACGCTGATGGTCGAGCCCACCGAGTCCGAGGACCTCGGGGAGATCGACCGGTTCTGCGACGCGATGATCGCGATCAAGGGCGAGGTCGACCGGGTGGCCGCGGGGGAGTGGAGTGCGGAGGACTCGCCGCTGAGACGAGCCCCCCACACCTCCCGCGCCCTCGTCGGGGAGTGGGACCGGCCCTACTCCCGTGAGCTGGCGGTCTTCCCGACCGGCATCGACCCGGACAAGTACTGGCCGCCCGTGGCCCGCATCGACCAGGCCTACGGCGACCGGAACCTCGTGTGCGCCTGCCCGCCGCTGGAGGCCTTCGCCGACTGAGGTCCCGGTCGACGGGTCACTCGACGGGGGTCTTCTCCACCGTCAGGTCGTAACGGAAGGCGGTGTCGCAGCTCAGCGGCACCGTCTTCTTGCGCCACGTCATGGTGAGCGTGGCGTCGAGGCGCTTGTGGAAGCCGTCCACGACGACGTGCTGGCCGGCGTCGTCGAACTCCTCGTGCACCGCGATCCGCTTGCCGAACCGCTCGGCCGTCCCGGTGAGGCGCGCCCGGCGGCCGTCGAGCCGGACCCAGGCGGCGACCTCGCCGTCCTCGATCATCGGGGTCGTGGGGCGGCGGGTGGCGCCGACCTCGTCGCCGTCGTCACCGACGTGGACGAAGACCTCGTGGCCGAACTCGCTGTTCTCGTAGACGGAGGCGAAGACCGGCCGGGTGCGCCAGGTGCCGGTGCACTCCAGCACGTGGCCGCGCTCGTGGGTCGTGGTGGTGGTCTGCGTCGGCTCGGCCGTGACCGCGGCCGCGCCGGCGGCCAGGCTGCCGGTGAGCAGGCCGGCGCCGAGCAGGGTGGTGGTGAGCAGGGTGGTGGCCGCGTGGCCGGGGACGGTGCGCATGCTGGGCTTCTCCTGGTGAGATGTGATGTCGACAGGAGTACGCCGCAGCGTCCGGTGCGGTTGCACCGGCGCGTGAAGATCTTCAGCGGGCCTGGGAGACGCTGGACATGTTGAAGTCCGGCACCCGCAGCGCCGGGGTGGCGGTGCGGCTGAAGTAGTCGTCGCCCCACTCGCGGCTGAAGCTGGGCACGGTCGACGAGGCGTGGGAGAAGCGGCGCAGCAGGTCGACCGGGCTCTCGTTCCACCGGAAGTTGTTGACCAGGCCCGTGATCTCGCCGTCCTCCACGAGGTAGACCCCGTCGCGGGTCAGCCCGGTCAGCAGCAACGACTGCGGGTCGACCTCGCGGATGTACCACAGGCAGGTCACCAGCAGACCACGCTCGGTGCCCCGCACGAGGTCCATGACGTCGCCGGTGCCGCCGTCGACCTCGAGCACCAGGTTGTCGACGTACGGCGTGACCGGCTGGCCGGTCATCGCGGCCGTCTGCCGGGTCTGCACCAGCGAGGTCAGCTCGCCGTCGCGGATCCAGTCGGTCGAGCCGAGGGCCAGCCCGTTGTCGAAGACAGAGCGCTCGTCGTCGGAGGAGCCGGTGGCCGCGAAGGGCATGCACCCGAGCCCGGGGTGGGCGGGATCGGAGAAGAGCCGGACTCCGGGGGCGGCGAGACGCTCGCCCAGCCGGGTCCCGCCGCCGCGGCGCGAGTAGACCGATTGCCCCTCGTGGGCGGCTCGCGCCCCGGCGTACCAGTAGGCGTCGATCATCAGGTCCGCCACGGCGCTGGGCGGCAGGATCGTGTCGTAGCGACCGGCGGGCAGGTCGACGCGCCGCTCGCCCCAGCCGAGGCGCTGCTCGAGCTCGGCCTCCATCGCCAGCGCGTCGACGTCGCTGAAGTCGCGGGTGGCACCGCCGACCCACGCCGACTGGGTGAGGGCGGAGTCCTTGCCGGTACAGCCGTAGTGGCCGGTGGGCTGGACGTGGCGCAGCCGCAGCCCGGTGGTGGAGCCGAGGTAGGTCGTGGTGATCTCGTGGCTGACGAAGCCGTAGAGCACCCGGTCGGCGGCCGTCGACCGGCCGAACGCCTCCCCGAGGGCGGGGGCGAAGACGTCGTAGACGTGGATGTCGGTGGGGACGGGGGACTCGTCCCAGTCGGGGCTGACCCGGTCGCGCACCAGGTCGGCGGCGTCCTCGGCAGGGGAGGCCGCGCGCGCGGCCGCGTCGGCGGCCCGCACCAGCTCGGTGACCTGCGCCTGGGAGGCGGCGCTGCCCGAGACGGTGCCGACCTGCACGCCCTGGCTGCCGCGCACGAAGGAGACCACCGAGACGTCCATGCCGTGCATGACGCCGTTGGTGGTCAGCGTGTTGTTGGCCCAGCGCAGGTTGGCGCTGGTCGAGTCGCGGACGATCACCGTGCAGTCGTCGGAGACCGTGGCGTGCAGTCCCTGCTCGACCAGGCTCTGCGGGGTGACCTGCTGGCTGCTCACTGGCCGCCCTCCTGGGTGGTGTTGAGGATGTTCACGCCGCGGAACAGCGCGGTCGGGCAGCCGTGGCTGACGGCGGCCACCTGGCCGGGCTGGGCCTTGCCGCAGTTGAAGGCACCGCCGAGCACCCAGGTCTGCGGCCCGCCGACGGCCTCCATCGAGCCCCAGAAGTCGGTGGTGGTCGCCTGGTAGGCCACGTCGCGCACCTGCCCGGTCAGCTCGCCGTCGCGGATCGCGTAGAACCGCTGCCCGGTGAACTGGAAGTTGAAGCGCTGCATGTCGATGCTCCACGACTTGTCGCCCACGACGTAGAGACCGCGCTCGACCCGGCCGATGAGCTCGTCGGTGCCGGGACCGTCGGCGGCCGGCTGCAGGGAGACGTTGGCCATCCGCTGGATCGGGATGTGGCCGGGGGAGTCGGCGTACGCGCAGCCGTTGGAGCGGCCCTGCGGGTGGTCGGGTCCGGCGAGCTCGGGCTTCATCGCGGCCATCGGCCGGTCGAGCTGGTAGCCGACGAGCACCCCGTCGCGGACGATGTCCCACGACTGGGCCTCCACACCCTCGTCGTCGTAGCCGACGGTGGCCAGGCCGTGCGGGTGAGTGCGGTCACCGGTGACGTTCATGACCGGGGTGCCGTACTGCAGGGAGCCGAGCTTGTCGTAGGTGGCGAAGGAGGTGCCGGCGTAGTTGGCCTCGTAGCCCAGCGCGCGGTCGAGCTCGGTGGCGTGACCGATCGACTCGTGGATGGTCAGCCACAGGTTGGAGGGGTGGATGACCAGGTCGTAGGAGCCGGGCTCGACGCTGGGGGCCTTGAGCTTCTCGGCGAGCAGCTCGGGGACCTCGGCGAGCTCGGCGTCCCAGTCCCAGGCGCCCTGGGCGGTGCTGCCGGCGACGTACTCCCAGCCCCGGCCCACGGGCGGGGCGATCGAGGCCATCGAGTCGAAGGTGTCGGCACCGGTGCCCATCGCCTCGAAGCCCGGCTGCATGCGCACCCGCTGCTGGGTGGTGGAGGTGCCGGCGGTGTCGACGTAGTACTTGTTCTCCTGCACGGCCATCACGAAGGCGGTGGCGTGGTCGACGGCGGCGCCGGTGCGCAGCCGACGGGTCCAGTCGGTGAGGACCGCGGCCTTGTCGGCGGTGGCGACCTCGAGCGGGTTCACGTCGTACGCCGAGACCCAGGTGACATCGGCGTGGACCGGCTCGGGGGCGATCTCGACCGGCGTGGTCGTCATCGTCGCGGCGACCTCGGCGACGGCGATCGCGGTCTCCGCGACCCGGCGGGCCTCGTCTGGACTGAGCACGACGCCGGAGGCGAACCCCCAGGCGCCGCAGTGGATGACGCGGACCGCGAAGCCGAGGTCCTCGACGTCGGAGGCGGACTGCAGGACCTCGTCGCGGGCGCGCAGGTGCTGGTAGCGCACGCGCTCGAAGCGGAAGTCGGCGTGGGTGGCGCCCAGCTCCGTGGCCCGGGCGAGGGCGACCTCGCCGAGGTGGCGGAAGGGGAGCGCGAGGAAGGTCGGATCGACCTCGGGGCGGCTCATGGCCGCAACCTACACGCCGCGTGAGAGCCGCACGCTCGACCCGCTGCGGCCCTTGGTGACGTGCAGCTGGACGGGGATCCGGTCGCGCATCTCGCTCACGTGGCTGACCACGCCGACCACGCGTCCGCCCTCGCGCAGGGAGTCGAGGGTGTCCATGACGTCCTCGAGGGTCTCGGGGTCCAGCGACCCGAAGCCCTCGTCGACGAAGAGGGTGTCGAGCTCCGTGCCGCCTGCCTCCTGAGCGATGACGTCGGCCAGGCCCAGCGCCAGCGCCAGCGAGACGACGAACGTCTCCCCACCCGACAGCGTGACCGGGTCGCGGCTCTCGCCGGACCAGTCGTCACGCACCAGCAGGCTCAGCCCGCCGCGGGTCTCGCCGGCGCCGCGGCGGCCGGTGTGCTCGAGGGAGTAGCGCTGGTCGCTCATCCGGGCGAGTCGCTCGTTGGCGGCGGCGACCACCTGGGAGAGCCGCCAGGCCAGGACGTAGGCCGACAGACGCATCTGCAGCGGGTTGTCCGCGGAGCGGCCGTCGACGAACGACGAGACCGAGGTCGCCAGGCGCAGCTGCTCCTGCACCGGTGCCCACTCCTCCAGCGCAGCGGTCAGCTCGGTCACCAGCGCCCCGAGCCGCTCGGCCCGCACCCGCAGCGTCGTGGCGCGGGTATGGGCCGCACCCAGCAGCTCCTGGGCGCTCGCGTGCTGGGCGGTCAGGGTGTCGAGGTCGGGCAGGGGCTCCTCGGAGTCGGGGTCGGGGGCGTCGGAGAGGACCTCGCTCACCGCTGCCAGCCGCGTGCGGTGCGCCTCGACCGCGGTCGCGAGCCGCTCCTGCTCCTCGGCGGGAACGGCGGCGGCCAGCGCGGCGTCGAGGTCGTCGAAGCCGGCCTCGGAGACGGCCTCCTCGCACCCGGCCCATGCCTCGCGGACGGCGGTCTCGGCGGCGGCGTGCTCGTGGGTGAGGTCGCGCAGCGTGCGCACGACGGTCAACCGGCGGGTCAGCGCCGGCTCCAGCGCGCCCAGGTCGGGACGTCCGTCCAGCGGCAGCTCGGGCTCGGCCGGGTCGAGGTCGTCGGGGTCGCCACCGGCCAGGGCGTGTCGGGCCAGGCTGCCGGCGGCGGCTACCTCGGCCTCCAGCCGGTCGGCGTCACGTACGGCGGTGGCGTGCTGCTGCTCGACCTCGACGAGGTGGGCCCGGGCCCGGTCGAGCGCGGCGCCGGCGTCGGCGGCGGCCTGCTCGGCGCGGGTGAGCGCCGCGGCGGCGCGGGGGGCCTGCTCGGCGGCCGCTCGGCTCCGGCGGCAGGCGGTCTCGAGCCGGGTCAGCTCGTCCCCGGAGCGGTCGGGGTCGGTGTCGCCGGCCCGGTCGCGCAGCAGGGCCAGCCTGGTCTCGAGGTCGCGCACGTGCTCGGCGCGCAGGTGCTCCTCGGTCTTGGCGTCGTCGAGCCGGCGCTGGGCGTCCTTCTCGGCGGCGGCGTCGGTGGCATCGGGCCCGGGCTGCGCCTTGGCGGGGTGCTCGTGGGAGCCGCACACGGGGCAGCAGCCGCCCACGGCCAGCGCCCCCGCCAGCTCGGAGGCCATCGACTCGATCCGCGCCTCGCGCACCGCGAGCAGGCGCTCGTGCGTCGCGACCGTGACCTCGCGGGCGGCGAGGTGCTCGGCCCGGGCGGAAGCCAGCTCGGCCTCGACGGACCGGGCCTCGACGGCGGCGGCGATCGCCTCGCGCACCGAAACGAGGCCGGCCTCGTGGGCGGGCAGAGCAGCGGCCTCTGCCTGGACGGCGAGGAGCCGGTCGCGGGCCGCGCGCAGCCGGTCGGGTGCCTCGGCGACGTCGGCAGCGCAGGCCTCCACCCGGGCGCGGGCCTGCCGGCGGGCGTCGGCCTGCTCGGGGAGGCGCCCCTCGATCTCCTCGAGCTCCGCGAGGCGGGGGAGTGCCTCACGCACCCTGCCCGCAGCGAGCAGCAGGGCCTCCTCGTGCGGTGCGAGCTGCTCGTCGGGCAGGGCCACCGGCAGCTCCGCGCGCAGGGTCGTGACCCGGCGCGCGAGCCGGTCGAGCGCCGCGCCCGCCTCGCGGTGCCGGCGGTCGGCGAGCACGACGGGGACCGCCCGCCGGGCGTCGGCGAGCGCCGTCTCCTGGCGTGCGTGCTCGTCGCCGCGAGCAAGCAGCGCGGCACGCTCGGTGCGGGCGCGGGACCAGCGCCGGTGCTGGTCGTGGGCGGCGCGGGCGCGCTCCAGCGCCTCGCGTGCCCGGGCCTCGCCGGTCTCCGCGGTGGCGCGCTGGGAGGCGGAGTGATCACGGTCGGTGACGGCGGTGGTGTGGAGCCCGCCGGCCCAGGCCAGCAGGGAGTCCTCCCAGGAGTCGGGCTCGGGGGGCTGGGCGTCCGCGGTCTCGCTGACCCGGCTGACGAGGTCGGCCACCACCTGCTGGAGCCGGGTGGACTCGCGGCGCAGACCGGAGCGGTGCTCGCGCAGCCAGGCCTCGACGTCCTCGAAGCGACCGGTGCGGAAGAGCTGCTGCAGGAGCTTGTGGCGGTCCTCGGACTTGGCGCGCAGGAAGGCCTGGAAGCGTCCCTGCGGCAGCATCGCGACCTGGGTGAACTGGGTCAGCGTCATCCCGAGCAGGTCGCCGACGAGGTGGCCGGTCTCGTCGAGCCGGGTCGAGAGCGTGCGCCACTCCCCGTCGGGCAGTCGCTCGGCCAGCACGACGGAGGCCTGCTCGGTGGTCGTGCCGGTGCCGCGGAGCTTCTCGCGCTCCCAGGCCGGGGTGCGGACCAGCCGCAGTCGTCGACCGGCCACGCTCAGCTCGAGCTCGACGCGGGGCCGGACGCCGGGGGCCGCCTGGTCGGCCCGCAGCCGCTTGGCCGACCCCCGGTCGCCCGGGACGTCGCCGTACAGGGCGAAGCAGACGGCGTCGAGGACGCTGGTCTTGCCCGCGCCTGTCGGGCCGGTGAGCAGGAAGAGCCCGGCGTCGGAGAGCGCGTCGAGGTCGACCTCCACCGTCTCGGGGAACGGGCCGAAGGCGGTGACCTCCAGGCGGTGCAGCCTCATCGCGCCGCTCCTGCGGAGGTGGTGCGCTGCTCGCGGGCGAGGTCGTCGTCCTCGCAGCACGCGTCGACGGCCCGACGCAGCAGCGCGGACTCGTCGTCGGCCGGCGGGCGCCCGCGCAGGGTGGCGAAGAACTCCGTCACCACGTCGTGGTCGCTGCGACCGGACGTGCGCGTGGCGGGCAGGCCGCCGACGCTCGGCAGCGGCGCGTCGAAGCCCAGCACCAGGGTGTGCGGGAAGCGCCGGCGCAGCCGCTCCATGGCCTGGGCCGGTCGGTCGGTGTCGGTGAGGGTGACCTGGAGCCAGGAGTCCTCGTGCTCGGCGTGCCTGGCCTCGGTGAGGAGCTCCTCCAGGCTGCCCCGCAGCCGCGCCAGCCGACGGGGCACCGGGGCCTCGACGAACTCGGTGCGCACCGAGCCGTCGGCGGCCAGGTCGACCAGCCACGAGCCCTTGCGGTGGTCGGCCTCGGAGAACGAGTAGGCCAGGGGGGACCCCGAGTAGTGCACGCGCTCGCTGAGCACGTGGCGCCCGTGCAGGTGCCCCAGGGCGACGTAGTCGACGCCGTCGAAGACCGGCACCGGCACCAGCGAGACGCCACCCACGGAGATGTCGCGCTCGGAGTCGCTCTCCTCGGGGCGGGCGCCCCCGCCGACGAACGCGTGCGCCATCACGACCGAGCGGGTGCCGCGGCGGGTGTCGAGGTCGGCGCGGACCCGTCGCATGGCCTCGGTGAGCGTCGCCTCGTGGCTGCGCTCGGTCAGCGCCCACGGCTCGCGGAGCGACTCGGGGTCGAGGTAGGGCAGGCCGTGGATCGCGACGGGACCGTGCTGGTCCTCCAGCAGGACCGGGGTGCCGACGCCGGCCGGGTCAGTGCGCAGGTGGACCCCGGCGCTATCGATGAGTCGGGCGCTGAACCCGAGCCGGCGAGCGGAGTCGTGGTTGCCGCTGGTCACCACGACGCGTGCGCGGGACGCGGCGAGCCGGGCGAGGGCCTCGTCGGCCAGGGCCACGGCGTCGACCGGCGGCAACGCCCGGTCGTAGACGTCGCCGGCCACCAGCACCACGTCGACGCACTCACGCTCGACGACCTCGAGCAGGTGGTCGACGTACGCCGCCTGGTGCGCCAGCATCCCCTCCCGGTGGAACGACCGGCCCAGGTGCCAGTCGGAGGTGTGGAGCAGGCGCATGCCACGACCGTAGGAGCGAGCACCGACAACAGGGTGGACCCACGCCGTCACCGACCTGCCAGGCTCGTCACGTGGAGTCTCCTCGCCTGCCCGTGATGATCGTCGGCGCCGGGATCTCCGGCGTCGCCTGCGCCCGTGTGCTCACCGCGGCGGGCATCCCCGTCGAGCTGGTCGACCGGGGCCGCCGGGCGGGCGGGCGGATGGCCTCGCGCCGTCACGAGGGTCGGCCGGCCGACATCGGGGCGTCGTACTTCACCGTCTCCGACCCGGCCTTCGAGCAGGTCGTGGCGGGGTGGGCCGAGGCGGGGCTGGCGCGGGAGTGGACCGACACCTTCGGGGTCGTGTCCGGTCGCGGCGATGACCGATCGACGACGACCGGCCCGGTGCGCTGGGGCACGCCCGGCGGCATCCGCTCGCTGGTCGAGGCACTGGCCGTGGACCTGCCGGTGCGCGGGACCACCGAGGTGCAGCGGGTCTCGGCCGAGGACGGCCTGCCCACCGTGGACGGTCGTCCGGCGCGGGCGGTGGTGCTGGCGATGCCGGACCCGCAGGCGGCCCGGCTCGTCGACCACGCGGCCCACCCGGCCGCGGCCGCGGGCCTGACGGCGGCGTACGAGGCGGTGCTGGCACTGACCGCGGTCTACCCCGAGCGTTGCTGGGAGGAGCTGCCGGACGGGCTGTTCGTCAACGACTACCCGGTGCTGGGCTGGATCGCCGACGACGGGCGCCGGCGCTGCGACGCCGCGCCGGTCCTGGTCGCCCACTCCACCGACGCGCACGCGCAGCCGCACCTCGCCGACCCACCGGGCGGCGGCCCGGCGATGCTCGAGGCCCTGACCCGGTACGTCGGCCCCACGCTCGACCCGGTCCACACCACCGTCCACCGCTGGACCTTCGCCAAGCCCGTCACCGGGCGACCCGAGCGCTACCTCCTCACCGACACCGGCGTCGCCGCGTGCGGGGACTCGTGGTCCGAGAAGCCCCGCGTCGAGGGCGCCTGGCTGTCGGGCACCGCGCTGGGGCACGCGCTGGTCGAGCGCCTGGACTGACCGGTCACCCGATGCTCAGGTGGCAGATCAGAGCGCCGCGCAGGGTGAAGGCGTACTCGAGGTCGGCCACCCCACCGGGGAAGTCCCCCTCGAGTCGCTGGGTGAGCACCCACCTGTCCGCGCTCCCGCGGGCGGCGAGCAGCTGGGTGGTGTAGGTGAACTCGCTGCCTGCGGAGCCCAGGAAGTGCCGCACACGGTCGGTGCCCGTGTAGACGTCCCCCTGGTCGGTGACGACTGCATCCACGGTGAACGTCGCGAGAGCCGCCCCGACGTCGCGGGCGGCATGAGCGGTCAGGAAGGTCTGCAGCGTGGTCGGGAGGTCGGTCAGGTCGGGTCGCCCGGTCATGGTGTCCATGTCGGGGAGCCTCTTGGGTGCGCACGGGGGAGAAACAAGCGCTGGACCCTCCCCCTGGGAGAGGGTGCACGATGACGAGGTGCAGGCCCGGATGAGCATCGGCGACTTCTCGCGCGCGACCCACCTCAGCGTCCGCACCCTGCGGCGCTACCACGAGGCCGGCCTGCTCGAACCGGAGACCGTGGACGAGCACACGGGCTACCGCTGGTACGGCCCGGGACAGATACCCACGGCTCAGGTCATCCACCGGCTGCGTGACCTCGACGTGCCGCTGCCCGAGGTCCGCCGCATCCTCGCCACCGAGGACCTGGAGGTCCGTGCCGGCCTGGTCGCCGGTCACCTGCGCCGGCTGGAGGTGGAGCTGGAGCGGACCCGCGCGGCGGTGTCCTCGCTGCGTCGGCTCCTGGCGCCCGAGCCGGCGCGGGTCGAGGTGACGGTGCGCTCGGTGCCGTCGATGGTCGTCGCCGCGGTGGAGGCCGAGGTGGCGCACGACGAGGTCCTCGGCTGGTACGCCGGTGCGATGGCCGAGCTCGACGCGGTGCTCGGGCCCCGTGACCGCGCGGAGGGACCCCCGGGCGGTGTCTACGACCACGACCTGTTCACCGCCGAGCGGGGCCACGTCCTGGTCCATCGCCCGCTGCCGGTGCCGCGGCCCCTCGGCAGGGTCAGACCCGTGGAGCTCCCGTCGGTGGAGCTGGCCATCGCCACCCACGTCGGGGACCACGACGACATCGACGTCACCTACGGCGAGCTGGGCGCCTGGGTGGCGACGAGCTCGTGGTCGGTGGCCGGGCCGGTCCGCGAGTCCTACCTCGTGGGTCCGCGTGACACCGACGACCCGACGGCATGGCGCACGGAGATCGGTTGGCCGGTGTTCCCCCTCACCGCGTCGTGACGAGCAACCTGGTCAGTCGATGACGACGTCGCGGCCCTCGCGCCGCAGGGTGGCGAGGTTGTCCAGCATCGTCTGCAGGACCTCCGGCGGGTGCGGCTCCCAGTCGTCGACCTCGCCGACCACCCGCAGACCGTCGGTCGAGCGGTAGGACTCGGTGGGGTTGCCGGGGAACCTCTTGTCGGTGACGTTCGGGTCGTCCTCGAAGGCGCCCAGCGGCTCCACGACGTACACCCGGCCCGGACCGCCCGTGCCGAGGGCGGACGCCAGCTCGGCTCCCCACACGGCCGTCTCCAGGCGGGCGGCGAAGTAGACGTGCCTCAGCGGCTGGTCGGGACGGAAGTGGGAGCGTCGACCGGCCTCCAGGACGTCGCCTGCCGCCAGGTCCGCGGCGGTGCCGTGGAAGAACGGGCCCGTCACGTGGTCGTGGTCGGCCAGCGTCACCGGACGCCGGGCGGGGACCCCGCTCACCGCAGTCGCTCCCCGAAGAAGTCCAGCACCCGGTCCACCGCGACCTGGGAGCGCTGCTCGGTCACGACCGAGTGGCCCTTGCCGGGGAGGTCCACTCGCAGGAACGCCTCGCCGAGCTCGCGGTCCAGGGTGTCGAACCGGGAGCCGGTCATCGGGTCGGAGGCGTACTGGATGCCCAGGACGGCGCAGCCGCCCGCCGCACGCTGCTTGACCGCGGCCAGGTCGTCGGGGGAGAGGTTGAGGTCGGCCGCACGGCGCCTGCCGACCGCGAACGGCACCGACGGCTGGCACAGCACCGGAGCCGCGACCGCGTCGTCGACCATCATCGCCAGCGCGAACCCGCCGGTGAAGCACATCCCCAGTGCACCCACGCCGGGGCCGCCGAGCTCGGCGTGCAGGTCGCGCGCCAGCGAGCGCAGCCACCCCGCGATCGGCGTCGTGACCCCCGTCGCGAGCTTGGTGAACTCCGCGCTGACGCACACCTGCCGCATCGAGCGCGCCACCGCCCCGGCGGACATCGGCGCCTCGGCCCGCCCGAACAGGTGCGGCATCACCACCGTGTAGCCGGCCTCGACCAGCTCCTCGCCGAAGCCGATGACGCTCGGGGTGGGGCCGGGGATCTCGTGGATGACCACGACACCGGGGCCGGTGCCCTTGCGGTACGTCGGGTGGCTGGTGCCGCCGTGGGTGTGGGAGCCGGAGGTCCAGGTGTCGAGGAGCGCCATGGCCCGACCCTAGGGGTGACCGGGCACCTCGCGCGCCTGCCTAGGCTCGCCAGGTGGCCCCCACCCGCGTCCGGCTCGTCCTGCCGCACCAGCTCTTCGAGCAGCACCTCTCGGCGGTCGAGGGCACCGTGTTCGTGCTGGTCGAGCACGACCTGCTGTTCCGGCAGTACCGCTTCCACACCCAGAAGCTCGTCCTGCACCGGGCGTCGATGCGCCGTTTCGGCAGCAGTCTCGAGGAGGCCGGGTACGCCGTGGAGCGGGTCGACACCGACGGGCGCACCACCTCCCGTGCCGCCCTCGACCGGGTCCTCGCGGGGCTGACCGGCTCCGGGGAGGTGCACGTGTCGGCGTACGACGTGGTGGACGACTGGCTGGAGCGAGACCTCGACCCCCTGGTCGACGAGTGGTTGGAGTCGCCGAACTTCCTGTGCACCCGCGCCGACCTCGCCGAGCACTTCGACGGCAGCGCCGGTCCACGGGGCCGCCGGGCGCGGATGCAGCACTTCTACTCCTGGCAGCGCACGCGCCTCGACGTGCTGATGACCGACTCCGGCGAGCCGGTCGGGGGCAAGTGGTCCTTCGACGAGGACAACCGCAAGAAGCTGCCGAAGGGGCACCCGGTGCCCACCGTCGAGCGCCCGGGCCCTGGCTCCCGGCACCCCGAGGTGGAGGACGCGATCGCGTGGGTGAAGCGGACGTTCCCCGACAACCCCGGCGACGCCGACGCCT
Source organism: Nocardioides marinus (assembly GCF_013408145.1). NCBI lineage: Bacteria > Bacillati > Actinomycetota > Actinomycetes > Propionibacteriales > Nocardioidaceae > Nocardioides > Nocardioides marinus. Next base: position 1,984,413 of record NZ_JACBZI010000001.1, on the reverse strand, counting down.
TCGCCTGGCCGACGTCGCACGCCGAGGCGCGGGCGGGGCTGCGGCAGTTCCTGGCGGAGCGCTTCGCCGAGTTCGGTCCCTACGAGGACGCCATCTCCGCGGAGCACCCCTTCGTCTTCCACGCGCTGCTCACGCCGGGGCTCAACATCGGCCTGCTCGACCCGCGCGACGTGCTGGCCGACGCGCTCGACGCCGGCGAGGAGGTGCCGCTGGCCAGTCTCGAGGGCTTCGTGCGCCAGCTGATCGGGTGGCGGGAGTACGTGCGCGCCACCTACGTGCTGTGGGGCCGGCGGATGCGCAGCCGCAACCACCTCGGCCACACCCGCCCGCTGGCCGACGGCTGGTGGACCGCGGAGACCGGGCTGGACCCCGTCGACCTGGTGCTGCGGCGGGTGCTGGAGAACGGCTACGCCCACCACATCGAGCGGCTGATGGTGCTGGGCAACGCGATGTGCCTGCTGCGGACCGAGCCGGAAGCGGCGTACGAGTGGTTCATGGAGATGTTCGTCGACGCGTACGACTGGGTGATGGTGCCCAACGTCTACGCCATGAGCCAGTTCGCGGCGGGGGAGTCGGTCACCACCAAGCCCTACGTCTCGGGCAGCAACTACCTCAAGAAGATGAGCGACCTGCCGCGCGGCGACTGGGAGGCCGACTGGGACGGCCTCTACTGGACCTTCGTCCGTGACCACCGCGCGGTCTTCGAGCGCAACCCACGCTCCGGCTTCGCCGTCCGGACGTACGACGGCTTCGTCCCGGCCAAGAAGGCCGAGCACACCCGGCGTGCGAGCGCGTGGCTGGGAGACTGACGCGCATGCCGAAGCTGCACGCCCTCGAGCTGGTGCCCGACGACGACGGCCGCGCCCGCGTCCGCGAGCTGTGGAGTGCGTTGCAGGAGGCGGGGCTGCCCAGCCAGGCCGACCACACGAAGACGAGCAACCAGCCGCACGTCACCGTCGTGGAGGCTCCCGAGATCCCCGACGCCGCCATCGACGTCGCCCGAGCCCGGCTGCGCGGCATGCTGCCGGTCACCGCGACCGCGCGCGGCGTCCTGTTGCTGGGCGGCGACCGGGTCACGATCGCCCTCGGGGTCGACCTGCACGACGACGTCGTACGCCGGGTCCTCGCCGTGCGGGTCCAGGTGCCCGACCGCGCGCACCGGGGCTGGCTGCCACACGTGACGCTGGCCCGCCGGGTGCCGCGGGCCGACCTCGGCCGGGCGCTCGACATCGTGGGGGCGCCCGAGATCGAGCTCCGGCTCACCGAGGTGCGGCGCTGGGACCCCGACAAGGGCCACGTCACCACGCTCTGAGTCGCGACCTAGGCTCGTCGGCGTGCCCGACCTCGACCTCCAGCTGAGCCCGACCGAGCAGCGGATCCTCGGGAGCCTGCTGGAGAAGCAGGTCACCGTCCCCGCGTCGTACCCGCTGACGCTCGGCGGGCTGCGCTCCGCCTGCAACCAGACCTCCAGCCGCGAGCCGGTGACGGACCTCGACGAGCAGACCATCGAGAGCGCCACCAAGGTGCTCAAGGACAAGGGCGCGCTGCGCATCGTCTGGTCCGACACCGGGCGACGGACGCTGAAGTACCACCAGGTCCTCACCGACCTGCTCGACCTCGAGGACGACGAGCGCGCCCTGCTGACGGTCCTGCTGCTGCGTGGACCGCAGTCCCCGGGCGAGCTGCGCCCCCGCACCGAGCGCCTGCACCGCTTCGACGGTCGTGACGACGCCGAGTCGTGCTTGGTGGGGATGGCCGAGCGGGGGTTCGTGCGCCGGCTCGACAAGCGCCCGGGGGACCGCGACCACCGGTGGGTGCACCTGCTCGGCGCTGTCGACACGGGGGAGCCGACGCCGGTCGCCGCAGTCGACCGGGAGAGCCCGATCGCGGACTCGCCCGAGGCGCGCGATGACCGGGTGCGCGCGACCTACGGGGCGGTGGCCGAGGCCTACGCCGAGCACCTCACGGCCGAGCTGGACGACCTGCCGTTCGAGCGCTGGCTTCTCGAGCGGATCGCGAGCGAGACGACCGGCCCCGTGGTCGAGGTCGGCAGCGGACCGGGCCACGTGACGGCGTACCTGCACGCGGCCGGCGCCGACGCACGCGGCCTGGACCTGACCCCCGAGATGGTCGAGGTGGCTCGCTCCCGCTTCCCCGGCGTCCGGTACGACGTGGGCGACCTGCGTCGGCTGATGCGACCGGAGTCCGCGGCCGGCTGGGGTGCGGTGCTGGCGTGGTACTCCCTCATCCATCTCGCCGCCTCCGAACTGCCTGCGGCCCTTGAGTCGCTGGTGCGGCCCTTGGCTCCGGGTGGTCTGCTGGTGGTCGCGCTCCAGGCGGGCGACGACGTCGCCCACCTGGACGAGTGGTTCGGCGTCGAGGGACTGGCCCTGGACTTCGTCCGCCACGACCCGGAGTCGATCGTGGGGCTCGTCGAGGCCGCGGGACTGACCGACGTCGAGTGGTACCTCCGCGGGCCGGTCACCGCACGCGGCGAGCAGACCCGCCGCCTCTACGTCCTCGCCCGTCGCCCCTGAGCCCGCGGGACGTCATACGTTCCGCAGCAGGGGACGTCCTGTTCGTATGACCTCCCCCGGAGGACCCGTGGGGACGTCATACGTGCCGCGGCAGCGGACGTCCTGTCCGTATGACGTCCGCAGCCGCTCAGGCCAGGTCGACCCAGCAGTCGGCGAGCACGGGGGAGCCGTCGCGAGGACCGCCGGCGACGGTGGCCGAGGCGACGAGGCGCCCGTCCTCGTGCCAGCCCTGCACGCGGATCGTCTCGCCCGGGAAGACCACGCCGGCGAAGCGGGCGCCGAACCCGGTGACCCGGGTGGCGTCGCCGCCGAGCAGTGCGTCGGTCAGCTCGCGCAGCACGATGCCGTAGGAGCACAGCCCGTGCAGGATCGGCGCGGGGAAGCCGGCGGCCTTCGCGAAGTCGGGGTCGGCGTGCAGCGGGTTGCGGTCGCCGCACAGCCGGTAGAGCAGCGCCTGCTGCGGTGTCACGTCGTAGGCGACGTCGCAGTCGGCCGCACGGTCGGGGATCTCCACGGCCTGCGAGGAGCCGCGGTCACCGCCCCAGCCGCCCTCGCCCTTGACGAAGATCGACGAGCGCACCCGCCACAGCTCCTCGCCCGCCGGCGAGGTGGCGACGCCCTCCTGCCAGATGACCGCGGCCTTGCCCTTGTCCCAGACATCGGTCAGCGTCGTGCGGATCGTGGCCGAGCCCGAGGTCGGCAACGGAGCGGAGACCGAGATCGCCTGCGAGCCGTGCACGACCTGGGCCAGGTTGATGTCGCAGCCGGGCAGGTCGAGCGGCGGCGGGTCGGTCATGTGGAAGGTGGGGGCGACCACGCCGAAGGACGGCAGCACCTGCAGGGCCGGGCCGTCGAGGGTGTAGCGCAGCGCGTCGGGGGAGAGGTTGTCGCCCTCGCGGGAGCCGGCCCCGATGCCGAGGTGGTAGAGCAGCACGTCGCTCTGGTTCCACGAGAACTCGACCTCCCCGACGGGGGAGCCGATGGCGACGGTGGGGTCGATGGGCATCAGACGGTCTCGCTCTCGGGGTTCGGGTGTGGTCTCGACGCCCGCTCCTCGCTGGCGCTCGTCGCTGCTCGACCACCGGTCTGACCGGCGATGTCGTCGGCGGCCAGGTAGCCGAAGACCAACGCCGGACCGATGGTGCCGCCCGGGCCGGGGTAGGTGTGGCCCATGACCGCGGACGAGGCGTTGCCGGCGGCGTACAGGCCCTCGATCGGTGAGCCGTCGGGGCGCAGCACTCGGGCGCGCTCGTCGGTGACCAGCCCGCCCTTGGTGCCGAGGTCGCCGGGCACGATCTTCACCGCGTAGAAGGGGCCCTGGTCGATGACGCCGAGCGAGGGGTTCGGCTTGACCGTCGGGTCGGAGTAGTACTTGTCGTACGCCGACTCCCCGCGGGAGAAGTCCTCGTCGACGCCGCTGCGGGCGAAGCCGTTGAAGCGCTGGACCGTGGCCTCCAGCGCCGCGGCGGGCACGCCGATCTCCTCGGCCAGCCCCGCGATCGTCGAGGCCCGCTTGATGGTGCCGTACTTGTACCAGCGGCCCGGGAAGGGCTGGCGCGGGAACAGCCCGGCGAAGAGGTAGCGGTTGCGGTAGCGGGTGTCGATGACCATCCAGCTCGGCACGTGGCCCACCCCGGTGGCCTCGCCCTCGTAGATCTTGTGGGTGGCCTCGACGTAGGGCAGCGCCTCGTTCATGTAGCGCTCGCCGGCCTGGTTGACGATGATCGAGCCGGGCAGGTTGCGCTCGGCCAGGCAGAACCACGGGCCGCTGGGCAGCGGGATGGTCGGGCCCCACCACGAGTCGTCCATCAGCGCGACCTCGGCGCCGGCCGTGATGCCCGCCGAGATGCCGCCGCCGGTGTTGAACTGCGAGCCGGTCGTCCAGTCCACCGAGGTCGGCTTGGGCTGGTACTTCTCGCGCATCTCCAGGTTGCGCTCGAACCCGCCGGAGCCGATGACGACGCCACGGCGCGCCCGGACGACGTGCTCGGTGCCGTCGCGGCGCACCTTCACACCGACGACGCGACCCTCGGAGAGCAGCAGCTCGCTCAGCTCGGCCTCGTGGACCACCGGCACGCCGGCGTCCATGAGCGCCTTGCGCAGCCCGATGGCGATCGCGTTGCCCATGGCGTAGAGACGCTGGCGGCGCAGGCCGGCGAGGGTACGCCGCAGCAGCACCCGCAGCATCGTGAGCGGTCCGCCGAGGGTGCGCAGGCCGAGGCTGATCTTCCGGAAGTCGCGCTGCAGCACCACCATGTTGGCCGGTGCCTTGGTGTACTGCGGGTGCAGCCGCTCGAGCTCGGCGCCGATGATGCGCCCGTCGATCGGGTCCGGCTCCACCGAGCGGCCGCGGGCACGCCCGCCGGGCTGCTCGGGCTGGTAGTCGGCGTACTCCGGCACCCAGCGGAAGCGCACGGGGGAGTGGTCGCGGATGAAGTCCATGACCTCGGGCCCGCGCTCGAGGTAGGTGTCGCGGCGGACCTTGGGCACCACGTCGCCCACGATCGCGTCGAGGTAGGTCTTGGCGGCCTCGATGCCGTCGGACTCCCCGGCCGCGCGCAGCGCGTAGTTGTCGGGGATCCAGACCCCGCCGCCGCTGCGGGCCGTTGACCCGCCGAAGTACTCGCTCTTCTCGAGCAGCACCGTCTCGAGGCCGAGGGAGGCAGCGCGCAGCGCCGCACTCATGCCGGCCGCACCGGCTCCCACGACGACGACATCCACCTCTGCCGGCAACGCGCCGGTCGGACCACCCGTCATGGCGCGAAACTGTAACAGGTTCTAGTATTCAGGGGTGACGTCCGACGACGCGATCCGCGCTGCCAGCCAGCGCTTGATCCGAGCCCAGGAGACCGGGGAGCCGTGTGCTCCCGTGCGCGACCTCATCGGCACCGACGACCTGGCTGCGGCGTACGCCGTGCAGATGGGTGTCGTGGAGCGGCGACTGGCCGCCGGCGCGACCGTGGTCGGCCGCAAGATCGGGGCGACGTCCAAGGCGGTCCAGGACCAGCTCGGCGTCGACCAGCCCGACTTCGGCTACCTCCTCCACGACATGGACGTCAGCCACGGCGGCCCGATCTCGATGGCCGGGCTGCTCCAGCCGCGCGTCGAGGCCGAGGTGGCCTTCGTGCTCTCGCACGACGTCGATCCCGGGGACCCCGACGACATCACCCTCGACGCGGTCCGCGAGGCGGTGGAGGTCGCCCTGCCGGCCCTCGAGATCGTCGACTCCCGCATCGCCGGCTGGGACATCGGCTTCACCGACACCGTCGCCGACTGCGCCTCCAGCGGGCTCTTCGTCGTCGGTGCCGACGCCCGCCCCCTCACCGAGCTCGAGCCCCGTGACGTCGACATGACGTTGACGATCAACGGCGAGGTCCGCTCCAGCGGCAACGGCGCCGCCTGCCTGGGCGACCCGCTCGAGGCGCTGCGCTGGCTGGCGGTGCAGGCCGCCCGCTTCGGCGACCCGCTGCGCAAGGGCCACCTGGTCCTCTCCGGCGCCCTGGGGCCCTTCGTGCCCTTCGCACCCGGCGACGAGGTCCTCGCGTCCATCAGCGGCTTCGCCCCGCTGCGCGCCACCTTCACCGACTGACCACCGCCAGCACCAGCACCAGTACCAGCACCGAACCGCGCGAGGAACCAGGGAGACCCATGAGCAAGCTGACCGCAGCGATCGTCGGGCCAGGCAACATCGGCACCGACCTGATGTACAAGCTGCTGCGCTCCGACGTGATCGAGCCGCGCTGGATGATCGGCGTCGACCCCAGCAGCGAGGGCCTCAAGCTGGCCGCCGAGAAGGGGTTGGTGTCGACCCACGAGGGTGTGGACTGGCTGCTGAAGCAGGACGAGCTGCCGGACCTCATCTTCGAGGCCACCTCGGCCTACGTGCACCGCGAGTACGCCCCGCGCTACGAGGAGGCCGGGATCCGGGCGATCGACCTGACGCCGGCCGCCATCGGCCCCGCGGTCATCCCGCCGGTCAACGGCGAGACCCACGTGGACGCGATGAACGTCAACATGATCACCTGCGGCGGACAGGCCACCATCCCCATGGTCGCCGCGGTCTCCCGCGTCGCACCGGTGTCCTACGCCGAGATCGTCGCCTCGGTCTCGAGCATGTCGGCCGGCCCCGGCACCCGCGCCAACATCGACGAGTTCACCCGCACCACCAGCAACGGGGTGCGTGAGATCGGCGGGGCCACCGAGGGCAAGGCGATCATCATCCTCAATCCGGCAGAGCCGCCGATGATCATGCGCGACACCATCTTCTGCGCTGCCGACCACGATGCCGACCGGGACGCGATCGTCGCGTCGGTCTTCGCGATGGAGAAGGCCGTCCAGGAGTACGTCCCCGGCTACCGGCTGCTGCAGGAGCCGCAGCTCGACGAGCCCTCGCCCGCCACCCGCGGAGCCCTCAAGGTCTCGATCTTCGTCGAGGTGGAGGGCGCGGGCGACTTCCTCCCGCCGTACGCCGGCAACCTCGACATCATGACCGCCGCCGCCACGCAGGTCGGCCAGAACATCGCCCGCAGCCTGCTGGTCGAGCAGTGAGGCCGGCCACGGCCGAACGTCGTCGAGACCCCCGCACCCGAGAGGCAACCTCATGACCGACCTGAACACCCTCACCCGCACCTGGTCCGGCACCCACGGCACCGAGCCGTTCGGTGAGCTGGACCTGCGCCTGACCGACACCTGCCTGCGCGACGGCTCGCACCACAAGCGGCACCAGTTCACCGCGACCGAGGTCCATGACATCGTCGAGGCCCTGGACTCCTCGGGCATCCCGGTCATCGAGGTCACCCACGGCGACGGCCTGGGCGGCTCGTCGTTCAACTACGGCTTCTCCCGCACCCCCGAGCAGGAGCTGATCCGGATCGCGGCGGAGACCGCGAAGCGCGCCAAGATCGCCTTCCTGATGCTCCCGGGCGTCGGCACCAAGGACGACATCCGCGCCGCGCAGGACAACGGCGGGCAGATCTGCCGGATCGCCACCCACTGCACCGAGGCCGACACTTCCATCCAGCACTTCGGGCTGGCCCGCGAGCTCGGCCTGGAGACGGTCGGGTTCCTGATGATGAGCCACACCCAGCTCCCCGAGGTGCTGGCCAAGCAGGCACGGATCATGGTCGACGCAGGCTGCCAGTGCGTCTACGTCGTGGACTCCGCCGGTGCGCTCATCATGGAGCAGACCTCCGACCGGGTCGCCGCCGTCGTGGCCGAGATCGGCGACGTCGCCGACGTCGGGTTCCACGGCCACGAGAACCTCGCCCTCGGGGTCGCCAACACCGTCGCCGCCGCGCGGGCCGGCGCCACCCAGATCGACGGGTCGGTCCGCCGGTTCGGTGCCGGTGCCGGCAACACGCCGCTCGAGGCGTTTATCGGCGTGTGCGACAAGCTCGGCTGGCGCACCGGGGTCGACTTCCTCCAGATCGTCGACGCCTCCGAGGACGTCATCAAGCCCGCCATGCCCGAGGAGTGCGAGCTCAACAGGATGACGCTGATGATGGGGTACGCCGGCGTCTACTCCTCCTTCCTCAAGCACGCGGGCAACGCCGCGGACCGCTACGGCGTCTCCGGCGCCAAGATCCTGCTCGAGGCCGGCCGTCGCAAGCTGATCGGCGGCCAGGAGGACCAGCTGATCGACATCGCGCTGATGCTCAAGGCCGAGCAGGACAAGCAGGCGGCCAACGCCTGAGCAGGGCGCTGAGACGACTCTCACCCACGGGTGCTGGTCCAAAACTGAAACGTGTTCTAGTCTTGCCAGTAACACGTTCTACCGACAGGAGTTTGTGCGATGTCCCAGGCTGTTCTCGACGGCGTCCGCGACCTGCTCCCCACCTTCAGGGAGCGCGCCGAGGAGACCGAGGCGCTGCGCGTCGTCCCGGAGGCGAGCATCAAGGAGCTGGAGGAGACCGGCTTCTTCAAGCTCCTCCAGCCCAAGCGGTTCGACGGCCACGAGGCCGACCCCGTCGCCTTCTACACCGCCGTGCGTGACATCGCCTCGGCCTGCGGCTCCACCGGCTGGGTCTCCAGCGTCGTGGGGGTGCACCCGTGGCAGGTCGCCCTGTTCGCCGACGAGGCGCAGCAGGCGGTGTGGGGCGAGGACACCAACGTCCGGCTCTCCTCCTCCTACGCCCCGACCGGCAAGGCGACGGTGACCGACGGCGGCTACATCCTCTCGGGCAAGTGGAGCTTCTCCTCCGGCTGCGACCACTGCTCGTGGGTGCTGCTGGGCGGGCTCGTGTTCACCGAGGAGGGGCAGATCGTCGACTTCAAGACGTTCATGGTCCCGCGCGAGAAGTACACCATCGTCGACGTGTGGAACATGGTCGGCCTGGCCGGCACCGGCTCCAACGACATCGTGGTCGAGGACGTGTTCATCCCCGAGGCCTTCACCCTCTCCATGGGCGAGACCGGTCAGTGCCGCGGCCCGGGTCAGGAGCAGAACACCTCCGACCTCTACAAGCTGCCCTTCCACTCGATCTTCACCGGCACCATCACCACGCCGATCATCGGGATGGCCATGGGGGCCTACGAGGAGCACGTGGAGATGCAGCAGAAGCGCACCCGTGCGGCCTACCTCGGCGAGAAGGCCAGCCTCGACCCGTTCTCGGCCGTGCGCATCGCGCGGGCCTCCAGCGAGATCGACGCCGCCTGGGCGCTGCTGGTCAACAACATCCGTGAGGAGCAGGACTACGTCGCCAAGGGCGAGAAGATCCCGCTCAAGACGCGGCTGAAGGTCCGGCGTGACCAGGTCCTGGGCTCCCAGCGCGCCATCGACGCCATCGACGCGCTGTTCGAGGCCTCCGGTGGTCGGGCCCTGACCAAGGGCACCTACCTGCAGCGGGCCTGGCGCGACGCCCACGCGGGCCGCGTCCACGCCGCCAACGACCCCGAGCGGGCGCTGCAGATGTTCGGCGCGCACGAGTTCGGCCACAAGATCGACCCGGGGATGTACTGAGCGTGACGATGACCAAGCAGGACGCCCAGGCCTTCGTCCGGGTCAGGACCGAGGCGGCCGGCGAGATCGACCTGGCCTACTACGAGGCCGACAGTCGCGCCGAGGAGAAGTCCGAGCGGCTGCCGCTGGTCATGCTCCACGGCGGCGGGCCGGGCGCCTCGTCGTGGTCGAACTTCGGGCCGGCGCTGCCCGGCTTCGCCGAGGAGTTCCGCACGATCCTGGTCGACCAGCCGGGCTTCGGGGCCTCCGACAAGCCGTCGGTGGTGGGCAACTACTACCGGTTCGCCTCCGACGCCGTGGTCGCCCTGCTCGACCAGCTGGGCATCGAGCGGGTGCACCTGCTCGGCAACAGCCTGGGCGGCGGTACGGCGATGCGCCTGGCGCTCTCGCACCCCGACCGGGTCGGGCGGCTGATCATGATGGGCCCCGGTGGCCTGTCGCTGAACCTCTTCCACGCCGACCCCACCGAGGGTGTCCAGCGGCTCATGGACTTCGGTGCGAACCCGTCGCGCGAGACGCTCCGCGCGTTCATCTCGACGATGGTGGTCGACCAGTCGCTGGTGACCGACGAGCTGGTCGAGGCCCGTTTCGCCGACGCCACCGCGCCGGGCGCCCAGGACGCCATGCGCTCGATGGGGATGTCCTTCTGGAACCCCGAGACCGCCGAGGACGGCATGCTCTGGCGCGAGGCGCACCGGCTGCGCAAGCACACGCTGCTCACCTGGGGCCGCGAGGACCGGGTCAACCCGCTCGACGGTGCGATGGCCGCCCTCAAGCTCATCCCGAAGGCCCAGCTCCACGTCTTCCCGAACTGCGGCCACTGGGCCCAGATCGAGGCCGCCGAGGAGTTCTGCGAGGTGGCCACGGCCTTCCTCGCCCGCCACGTCGAACGGAAGCGCTGACATGACGATCGACATCAGGTCCATGGGCTACGTCCGGGTCTCCAGCACCGACCCGGAGCAGTGGCGCACCTTCGCCGGCAAGGTCCTCGGCCTGGCCGAGGGGCGCGGCCCCCACCCCGACCACCAGTACTGGCGCATCGACGAGGTCTCGGCCCGTCTGGTCGTCGTGCCCGGTGAGGTCGACCAGCTCGACTGCGTCGGCTGGGAGGTCGCCGACCACCGCGCCCTGCAGGAGGTGCGCGAGCACCTGCAGAAGGCCGGTGTCGCGTTCACCGAGGCCACCAAGGAGGAGCTCGACGAGCGCCGGGTCCAGGAGATGATCCGGTTCAGCGACCCCTTCGACAACGTCTTCGAGATCTTCCACGGGATCACCTACGAGTCCCGCCCGATCGTCACGCCGTACGCCGCCAGGTTCGTCACCGGCGACCAGGGCATGGGCCACGTCGTGCTCCCGGTCACCGACGACGTCGAGGCGCTGCGCTTCTACGACGACGTGCTGGGCTTCCGGCTGCGCGACTCGATGAGCATGCCCGGCGAGTTCGTCGGCAAGGAGCCGGGCTCCAAGGTCTGGCTGCGCTTCCTTGGGGTCAACCCGCGGCACCACTCGCTGGCCTTCCTGCCGATGCCCAACGCCAGCAAGTGCGTCCACATCATGCTGGAGGTCGACGAGCTCGACGACGTGGGGCGCGCCCTGGAGCGGGTGCGCAAGCACAAGGCCCCGCTGTCGGCGACGCTCGGTCGGCACATGAACGACGAGATGGTCTCCTTCTACGTCAAGAGCCCGGCGGGCTTCGACGTCGAGTTCGGCACCGACGGGCTGCGCGTGGAGGACCGCACCTGGGTCGCCCGGGAGTCCACGGCGGTCTCGTACTGGGGTCACGACTTCGGCGGCGGGCAGTAGGCGGGCCCGACGTGCTCGAAGGCATGGAGGTCCCTAGGGTGGCTCGCATGACGCACGACGATGTCCCTGACGGGATGCGGACCGACGCGCGCGCCACCTGGCCGAGCCCGGAGCTCATCGAGTCCTGGCTCGGCGACTCGATCTTCGACCTGCGCCCCGGCGAGGAGGTCGAGGTCCCGGCCGACGACGAGGAGGCTGTCTCGGCCGCGCGGCGCTTCCGCGACGTGCTCTCGCAGTTCGCCTCGGGCGTCACGGTCGTGACCACCATGAGCGGTGGCGAGCCGGTCGGCATGACCTGCCAGTCCTTCTCCAGCGTGTCGCTGGACCCGCCGCTGGTGATGTTCATCCCCGCGAAGACCTCACGGGCCTGGCCGTTGATCCAGCGGTCCGGGAAGTTCTGCGTCAACATCCTCGCCGAGGACCAGGCGTGGCTGTCCAACCAGATGGCCAGCCGGGGCGCGGACAAGTTCGCGGGCGTGGACTGGACGCCGGCTCCGGCGACCGGCACCCCGCTGCTGCGCGGCACGATCGCGCACCTGGAGTGCAGCATCCACGCCGTCCACGAGGCCGGTGACCACTACGTCGTCATCGGCCGGGTGCTCGGTCTGGAGGTCGGCGACGTGGACGACCCGCTGCTGTTCTTCCGTGGCCGCTACGCGACGACGGAGCCGGCAGTCGACTGACCCGGCCGTGGACTGACCCGGCCGTGGACTGACCCGGCCGTGGACTGACGCGCGGGCTCAGATCGCGCGGGGTCAGACGCGGGTGCGTCGCGGGTTCGCGACCATGCCGATCCCGGCGACGGGTCGCACCTCGGTGCCCGCGGGCGACGAGGTGGCGCTGCTGGTCGTGGTGCTGGAGGTCGTGTTCATGACTCGACGCTAGGCCCGCCGCACCCACGCCCGGTCCTCACCGGGGACACCGTTCGGCAACGGGTCGGTGACCCCGTCGTGGGACGCCGCGGACGGTGGCGACCGGGACGACGCTCAGGGCAGGGTGAGCGCTGCGCGGTGCACGTGCGGCGCACCGAAGAGCTGGCCCAGCGCGTGCGCCCGCTTGAACACCAGGTGGGCGTCGTGCTCCCAGGTGATCGCGATCCCGCCGTGGATCTGCACCGTCTCAGCGGCCACCTGGGCCAGGGCGTCACCGACGTACGACTTCGCCGCGTGCACCAGCGCAGGCGCGTCGGGGGCGCCGGAGGCGACGGCGTACGCCGCGGCCCACGAGGCCGAGCGCGACATCTCCAGCAGCACCAGCATGTCGGCCATCCGGTGCTTGAGCGCCTGGAAGGAGCCGATGGGGCGACCGAACTGCACACGGTCCTTGGCGTAGGCCACCGTCATGTCCAGGCCGCGCTGGGCACAGCCGACCGACAGGGCGACAGCCCCGAGGGCACCGACCAGCGAGGCGCGCTCGACGGCCGGCGCGGCCGAGCCGATCCGGGTCGCGGTGGAGACGTCGACGCGGAGCCTGCCCAGGCGCAGGGTCTGGTCCATCGACGGGGTCCACGAGACCTCCGCGGATGTCGGATCGACCTCGTAGAGGTGCTCACCGTCGGCCACCACCAGCACGTCGGCCAGGTCGGCGTCGAGGACGGCCGTCGCCTCGCCTCCCGCCAGCACGGCGAAGGCCCCGACCTCGCCGGCGGCCAGCCGGGGGAGCAGGCGCGCCGTGGCGTCGGTGTCGGCACCGGCCAGGACCGCTTCGGCGGTCACCAGCGACGACAGGGCGGGCACGGGCGCCAGGGCGCGGCCGAGCTCCTCCAGGACGAGCACCGACTCCACGAGCGAGGCACCCACGCCGTCGTGCTCCTCGGGGACGGCCAGCGAGGCCACCCCGATCTGCTCGCACAGCACCTGCCACAGCCCGGCGTCGACGCCGGCGTCGGAGGCGATCGCGGCCCGCACCGCGGCGCTGTCGCTGCGCTTGGCCAGCAGCGACCGCACGGTCGCGACCAGCTCGGTCTGCTCCTCGGAGAGGGAGAGGTCCATCGTCGTCCTCAGTCCAGGCCCAGCTGCTGAGCCAGCCGGCCGCGGTGGAAGTCGGGCGTGCCCCAGGCGGTGACCAGGGCGCGGATCTTGGTCAGCCACACCGACAGGTCGAACTCGGCGGTGTAGCCGATGGCGCCGTGCACCTGCAGACCGACCCGGGAGGCGAGGTACGCCGCGTCCCCGGCCGCCAGCTTGGCCGCGGAGACGTCGATCTCGTCCAGCGCTGCTCCGAGGACCAGCGGGCGGGCGAAGTCGAGCGCGATGCGCACGTCGGCGAGCGCGTGCTTGATCGCCTGGTAGGAGCCGATCGGGCGACCGAACTGGGTGCGCTGCTTGACGTACTCGACCGAGTCGGCGAGCACCCGCTCGCCGGCGCCGAGCAGCTGGGCGGCGGTGGCCAGGACGGCCAGGTCGATCGCCTCCCGGTGCGGCTCACCGGTGCCCTCGACACGGAAGAGCCGTCGCGTCCGGTCCACGGACGTGACCTGCTCACCGACACGCGTGGCGGGCGTCGCTCCGACGTACACCTCGTCGGCGACATCGGCGTCCAGGGCGAACGGCACGTGCGGCGGCAGCGCGACCGTGGCCACGCCCTCGACCTCGCGGCCGAGCGCGATCGGCAGGTACGCCGCCGACTCCACCCACGGGCCGGGGACGGCGTGCCGTCCCAGCGCCTCGAGCGCGATCGCGACCTCGACCGGCGAGGCCTCGGTGGCCAGCGACAGGACCCCGAGGTCGGCCAGCCGCTTCCACAGGCCCAGGCCCGGCGCGTGGTCGCCGTCGGCCCACGCTCGGGCGGCGGCCACCGTGCCGGCGCCGGAGAGCAGGGACTCCAGGGCGGCGGCGAAGTCGCGCTGGTCCTCGTCGAGCTCGAACCTCACTTGGCTGCCTCCTTCGGCTGGCCCTTGGGCTCGCGGGGAAGGCCCAGGATCCGCTCCGCCACGATGTTGCGCTGGATCTCGTTGGTGCCGGCGTAGATCGGGCCGGACAGCGAGAAGGTGTAGCCGTCGAGCCAGGGCGACTCGACCTCCGCCTCGGCGCCGAGGATGTCGAGCGCGGTCTCGTGCAGGGCCACGTCGAGCTCGGACCACCACACCTTGTTGACCGAGCCCGCGGCACCCATGTCGCCCCCGGCGGCGAGCCGGGTGACGGTGCCCCAGGTGTAGAGGCGGTAGGCCTGCGCCCGCACCCACGCGTCGACGACGCGGTCGGTGACCTGCCCCCGGGGTCTCGACGCCCGCTCCTCGCTGGCGCTCGTCGCTGCTCGACCACCGGGGGTGGCCCGCTCCTCGCTGGCGCTCGTCGCTGCTCGACCACCGGCGTTGTGCAGGTCGATGAGGCGGTCCACGGCGGCGGTGAAGCGGCCGGGGGAGCGCAGCGAGAGGCCGCGCTCGTTGCCGGCGGTGCTCATCGCGACCCGCCACCCGTCACCGACGCCACCGAGGACGTCGGCGTCGGGGACGAAGACGTCCTCGAAGAAGACCTCGGCGAAACCGGCCTCGCCGTCGAGCTGGGCGATCGGGCGCACCGTGATGCCCTCGGCGTCCAGCGGGAAGAGGAAGTAGGTCAGCCCCGCGTGCTTCTGCGCCTGCGGGTCGGACCGGAAGAGCCCGAAGCCCCAGTGGGCCAGTGCGGCGCGCGACGACCAGGTCTTCTGGCCGTTGAGGACCCACCCGCCGCGCTCGTCGTCGCGCCGGGCGGTCGAGCGGAGCGAGGCCAGGTCGGAGCCGGCCTCCGGCTCGGACCAGCACTGCGCCCAGATCCGCTCGCCGGTGGCCATCGAGGGCAGGAAGCGCTGCTGCTGCTCGGGGGTGCCGTGCTCGAAGATGATCGGCGCGAGCAGGAAGATGCCGTTCTGGGAGACGCGACCGGGCGCACCGGCGTGGTAGTACTCCTCCTCGAAGACGACCCACTCCACCAGCGAGGCCTCGCGCCCGCCGAACTCCCGCGGCCAGGAGACGACGGAGTAGCGGGCGTCGGCGAGCCGCTTCTCCCACTCCTGGTGCAGGACCCACCCCTCGGGGGTGTCCATCGACGGCAGCGGCTCGGCCGGCACGTTCGCCGCCAGCCACTCCCGTGCCTCGGCCTGGAAGGCCAGCTCGGTCTCGGACAGGGTCAGGTCCATCAGCGCAGATCCTTCTTCAGCACCTTGCCGGACAGGTTCCGCGGGAGCGCGCCCGTGAACTCCACCTGTCGCGGCACCTTGAAGTTCGCCAGGTGCTCCCTGGCGAACGCGATCACGTCGTCGGCGGTCAGTGACTCGCCGGCGGGGGAGTCGGCGCGGACGACGAACGCCTTGCCGACCTCGCCCATCCGCTCGTCGGGCACGCCGACAACGGCGACGTCCGCGAGCCCGTCGAGGCGCATCAGCGACTGCTCGACCTCCGCGGGGTACACGTTGAACCCGCCGGAGATGTACATGTCCTTGAGCCGGTCGGTGATCCGGAGGTTGCCGGCCACGTCGAGCACACCCACGTCACCGGTGTGCAGCCAACCGTCCTCGTCGATGGCCTCGGCGGTCGCCTCGGGGTCGTCGAGATAGCCCAGCATCACGAACTCCCCACGGACTAGCAGCTCGCCGCTGCCGTCCTCGCCGGGCTCCAGGATGCGCGTCTCCATCCCCGGGATCGCCCTGCCGCAGGTGCTGGCCACCAGGTCGGCGGGGTCACCCTCGCGCGCCATCGTCACCACGACCGCCTCGGTCATGCCGAACGCCGTCACGACCTGGTCGACGCCCAGCCCCTCGGGCGCGGCGGCCCGCATCCGCTCGATGAGGACCACCGGCACCACGGCGGCCCCGGTCACGGCGAGGCGGAGGCTGGAGAGGTCGCGCTGCTCGCGGCCGGGGTCGGCGAGCAGGGACTGGTAGATCGTCGGCGCGCCCGGGAGCACGGTGATGCGCTCGTCCTCGATCAGGCGCATCGTCTCGTCGAGGTCGAAGGTCGCCATCGGGTAGAGGGTCGCGCCCGTGAGCAGGCCGACGAGGATGCCGATCTTGTAGCCGAAGGAGTGGAAGAACGGGTTGACCACGAGGTAGCGGTCGTCCCGGCGGACCCCGCCGAGCTCGGCCCACGCCCGCGCCACGCCGATGCTCTGGCGATGGGCGGACATGGCGCCCTTGGGCTGGCCGGTGGTGCCGGAGGTGAACAGGATGTCGGCCACGTCGTCGGCCGCGACGCTCTCCGCCAGTCGGTCCAGGGTGTCGTCGGGGTCGGCCTCCACGGTGTGGAGGTGCGCCAGGTCGACCACCTCGCGCACCGAGCTGAGCGGACTGGCCGCGCGGAGGTCGGCGACCTGGGTGCGCCCGAGGAAGCCGTCGGCGACGACGACCAGGACCGCGTGGGTGCGGTCGACCAGCGCCGCGACCTCGGTGCCGGTGTAGCGCGAGTTGACCGGGACGAGCACGCCGCCGGCGTACGACGTGGCGAGGGCGGCGACGACCCAGTCGATGCTGTTCGGGCCCCAGACCACGACCCGGCCACCCGGCTCGAGCCCGCGGTCGCGGAATCCCGCCGCGGTCCGTCGGACCCGGTCGAGCAGGTCGGTGTAGGAGAGCGACGTGCCGCCCTCGACGTACGCCGGGTGGTCGCCGAAGCGTGCCGCAGCGGCCCGGAGGACCGTCGGGATGGTCTGCTCGTCCACGACGCTGATCGCGATCACCTCTCACTCAACCAAGCAAGTGCTTGGTAGGGTAGCACTCGTGGACATGGGCTACTCAGCAGCGGACGAGGCGTTCCGCGCCGACGTGCGCGCCTTCCTCGAGGACCACCTGGCCGGCGAGTGGAAGGCGCTGCGCGGCCTCGGCGGCCCCGGGCGCGACCACGAGGCGCTCGACGAGCGCCTGGAGTGGAACCGCTTCCTGGCTCGCGAGGGGTGGACCTGCGTCGGCTGGCCGACCGAGCACGGCGGTCGCGGGCTGAGCCTGTGGCAGCAGGTGGTCTTCCACGAGGAGTACGCGCGCGCCAACGCGCCGGCGACGGTCAACCACCTCGGCGAGCAGCTGCTCGGCCCGACCCTCATCGCCTTCGGCACCGACGCGCAGCGCGAGCGGTTCCTGCCGCGCATCCGGGATGTCGAGGAGCTCTGGGCGCAGGGCTACTCCGAGCCGAACGCCGGCTCCGACCTCGCCAACGTCCAGACGCGCGCGCGGCTCTCCGACGACGGCTCGCAGTGGGTGATCGACGGACAGAAGGTGTGGACGTCCAACGCGCACTTCTCCCAGTGGGTCTTCGTCGTGGCCCGCACCGAGCCCGGGTCCCAGCGCCACCAGGGGCTCTCGTTCCTGCTCGTCCCGCTCGACCAGGCCGGTGTCGAGGTCCGGCCCATCGAGCAGCTGACCGGCGGCTCGGAGTTCAACGAGGTCTTCTTCACCGGCGCCGTCACCGACGCCGACCTCGTGGTCGGCGAGGTCGGGAAGGGCTGGGGGGTGGCGATGGGCCTGCTCGGCTTCGAGCGCGGCGTGTCGACCCTCGGCCAGGTCGTCGGCTTCCAGCGCGAGCTCGCCCTCGTCTGCGACCGGGCACGGGCCAACGGCAGCATCGACGACCCGGTGCTGCGCGACCGGCTCGCCTCCCTGCAGGCCGAGCTCACCGTGATGCGCGCCAACGGCATCCGGGGGCTCTCCGCCGTGACCGGAGGCGAGGACTCCGCGGCCGGTGGTGGCGCCGGGTCGATCTTCAAGATCGTCTGGGCCAACTGGCACCAGCGCCTCGGCGAGGTCGCGATGGACGTGATGGCCGCCGACGGGCTGCTGCAGGTCCCGCACGACCGCGGTGCCGCCGGCTACGAGCTCGACGAGCTGCAACGACTCTTCCTCTTCGCCCGCGCCGACACCATCTACGGCGGCAGCGACGAGGTGCAGAAGAACATCCTGGCCGAGCGAGTGCTCGGCCTGCCCCGCGAGCCCAAGGGAGCCTGACGAATGACCGCGACCCGCCCCGAGCAGCCGACCCCGGCGTACGTCCCTCCTCACGACCTGCTCCGCGACAAGGTGGTCGCCGTGACGGCGGGCGCCGGCGCGGGCATCGGTGCCGCCGTCGTGCGCCGGGTCCTGGAGGAGGGTGCCAAGGCGGTCGTCTTCTCCGACACCCACGAGCGCCGGCTGGCCGAGGCCGAGGCCGCGCTGGCCGAGGAGTTCGGCGCCGACCGGGTGCGGCAGCTGGTCTGCGACGTCACCCAGGAGTCGGACGTGCAGGCGATGCTGGACGTCGCCGACGAGCTCGGTGGTGTGGACGTGATGATCAACAACGCCGGCCTGGGTGGCACCACCTCAGTGCTGGAGATGACCGACGAGCAGTGGCTGAAGGTCCTCGACATCACGCTCAACGGCGCGTTCCGCTGCGTGCGCGGCGCTGGCCAGCGGATGGTGGCCAACGGCACCCGTGGCGTCATCGTCAACAACGCCTCGGTCATCGGCTGGCGGGCCCAGGAGGGCCAGGCCCACTACGCCGCGGCCAAGGCCGGGGTGATGGCGCTGACCCGGTGCTCGGCCCTCGACCTCGCCCCGCACGGCATCCGCGTCAACGCGGTCAGCCCGTCGCTGGCGATGCACCCGTTCCTGGAGAAGGTCACCTCGCCGGAGCTGCTGCACGAGCTCAAGCAGCGTGAGGCCTTCGGACGTGCCGCGGAGCCCTGGGAGATCGCCAACGTGATGGTCTTCCTGGCCAGCGACTACTCCTCCTACCTCACCGGCGAGGTCGTGTCGGTGAGCAGCCAGCATGCCTGAGCCGGCCGGCGGCCCAGCGGCCTCGACGGCGGGAGCGAGCCGTCGCGAGGAGCTGCTGCGGATCGCGGCCGACCTCTTCGCCACCAAGGGGTTCCGCAACACCACCGTCCGCGACATCGCGGACGCCGCCGGCATCCTCTCGGGCAGCCTCTACCACCACTTCGACTCGAAGGAGTCGATGGTCGACGAGCTCATGCGCACCTTCCAGGCCGAGCTGTTCGCGGCGTACGACGACATCCTGGCCAGCACCGACGACGCCCGCTCCAAGCTCGAGCGGGCGGTGCGGCTGTCGTTCGAGACGATCGAGCGGCGCGGCGCCGAGGTCGCGATCTTCCAGAACGAGGCAGCGACCCTGGGCCAGCTCGAGCGCTTCGGCTACCTCGCCGAGCGCAACCGGCAGTCCCGCGACGTCTGGGTCAGCCTTCTCACCGAGGGCGTGGAGTCCGGCGCGCTGCGCTCGGACCTCGACATCACCCTGACCTACCGCTTCATCCGCGACACCGTGTGGGTGGCCGTGCGGTGGTACCGCCCCGGCGGGCCGCACACCACCACCGAGGTCGCCGACCAGTACCTCACCATCCTGCTCGACGGGATCGCCACGTCCGGTGGTCGAGCAGCGACGAGCGCCAGCGAGGAGCGGGCGTCGAGACCATCCGAGCAAGGAGACAGCAGTGCCTGAGGCCTACATCATCGACGCCGTCCGCACCCCGGTCGGCAAGCGCGGGGGAGCGCTGGCGGGGGTCCACTCCGCCGACCTCGGCGGCCACGCCCTGTCGGCGCTGATGCGCCGCACCGGTGTGGACCCGGGCGCCGTGGACGACGTCATCATGGGGTGCTGCGACACGATCGGCTCCCAGGCCGGCGACGTCGCCCGCTCCGCCTGGCTCGTGGCCGGTCTCCCGGCGCACGTGCCCGGGGTGACGATCGACCGCCAGTGCGGCTCCTCCCAGCAGTCGGTGCACTTCGCCGCCCAGGGAGTCATGTCCGGCACCCAGGACCTCGTGGTCGCCGGCGGCCTGCAGAACATGTCGGCGATCCCGATCTCCGCGGCCATGCTCGTCGGCCAGCAGTACGGCTTCTCGACCCCGTTCGCGGAGTCCCCGGGCTGGCAGGAGCGCTTCGGCGACCAGGAGGTCTCGCAGTTCCGCTCGGCCGAGATGATCGCGGAGAAGTGGGACATCAGCCGCGAGGACATGGAGGAGTTCGCCCTGGCCTCGCACCAGCGGGCGCTCACCGCCATCGCCGGAGGCCGCTTCGCCGGGGAGATCGAGCCGGTCACGCTGGCCGACGGCACCGTGTTCGACACCGACCAGTGCCCCCGGGAGACCTCGCTGGAGAAGATGGCCGGCCTGCAGCCGCTGGCCCCCGGCGGCCGGATCACCGCCGCGGTGGCCTCTCAGATCTGTGACGCCTCCTCGGCGATGCTGATCGCCTCCGAGGCGGCGGTCAAGGAGCACGGCCTCACCCCCCGCGCTCGCGTCCACCACCTCTCGGTGCGCGGTGACGACCCGGTCTGGATGCTCACCGGCCCGATCCCGGCCACGAAGCACGCCCTGGAGCGCACCGGGCTCTCGATCGACGACATCGACCTCTTCGAGTGCAACGAGGCCTTCGCGTCGGTGGTGCTGGCCTGGATGAAGGAGACCGGGGCCCCGCACGAGAAGGTCAACGTCAACGGCGGCGGCATCGCACTGGGTCATCCCATCGGTGCCACCGGCACCCGCTTGATGACCACCATGCTGAACGAGCTCGAGCGCACGGGTGGGCGCTACGGCCTGCAGACCATGTGCGAGGGCGGCGGCCAGGCCAACGTCACCATCATCGAGCGCCTCTGACCCACCGCCGAGAGGTCGCTCGCGCACGGCCGGGAGGTCAGCCTGCCTGCGGCTCCAGCCACCACGGGCTCGTGTAGGCCACGCCGAGGTCGTTGCACGGGTGACCGTCGGGGCCGGGGGTGGCGTTGGGCTCGTCGGGGTCGGAGATCCGCACCAGCATCCAGTCGCCGTCCTCGACGTCGACCTTCACACGCAGGTCCAGCACCGGCCCGACGGTGAACTCCTCGACGGCCACCACCTCGGGGACCTCCGGTCCGGGTCGCAGCACCTGGGCGTGCAGCCGGCGGCCGCGCCAGGACCGGTCGCGGGCGAGGTCGAGGCGGATCCTGACCGGGCCCTTGCGCATCGGGAGCGTGCCGCCCATCCGGACCGGCCTGCCCCGGCGCGGGGTCGCGACGGCGTCGAGTCGCAGCCCCGACGTACGCGTGGCGAAGAACCGGCGGCGCTTCATCGCGCGCTTGACCCCACCGCGGGTGTGGTGGGTGACCCACAGGCCGGTGCGGCCCTTGCCCTCGGGGAAGCCCCAGTCCGTGCCGTGCTCGTCGGTGACGCCGGCGATGCCGGTGCGCCAGCCGGCGTTGAGGCAGGCGCACAGCGGGCTGGACTTCCCGTCGGCCCAGCCCTCGAAGAGGTAGTCGTCACCCCGGTTGAACATCTCCAGGCTGACGATCCGGTCGCGCATCCGCCCGTCGTAGTGGAACTCCTGGAACCGTCCCGGCTCACGCCCCGGGTGGTTGAAGCCGGCGAGCCCGTCCGCACCGCCGTCCAGGACCAGGCCCGGCTCCCTGGCCAGCCAGTCCAGCAACGGCTGCATGAGGCCGGCCTGGAGGACGTCGACGTAGTGCTCGGTGAACCACACGTTGACGTGGCCCAGCAGCGGCTCGGACCACTCGAAGCCCCGGATGGCGGTGAAGGCGCCGTCGGTGTTCGCCGCGTCGGCGTACGCCTTGGTCTGCGCCCAGTCGCCCTGGTGGATGCCTGCCAGGCCCTTGTACTCCTGGGGGAGCAGCCCGGCGAGGACCTCGCCCAGGACGTTGTCGCTGAGGGTGGCGTGGTCGGTGAGCGCCGCCACGTCCAGGCCGGCGGCGCGCATGGAGTCGAAGGCCAGGGCGGGGTCCCCGTCGCCGTCCGAGAGCAGCGTGTGGTTGTGCAGGTCGGCGTGGAGCAGGTGCGTTCCACGGGTGATCCGGCTCGTGCGCGACGCGCCGCGTCCGGGGGCGGCGTTGCTCGAGAGCGCCGTGCCGGTGACGGCGCCGACCCCTCCGGCGGCCAGCAGCAGCCCGCCGCCGGCCTGTGCGAAGGTACGCCGGCTCATCGGGCCCGTCGGGACCCGCAGCGGCCGGGGCTCGCCGCCGTCAGCGTGGGAGTGGTGGTGTCCGTCGGTGCACATGGCCTGATCAACGCACCACATCGGCGTCCGTCGGCGACGACCCGGTGAACGTCCGGCGACCAGTGGGCGGCGACTCGTGGGGGAGCCTGCGTGGGATAGGTTCGCGGACGTGATCGCCCTGCCTGCCCACGGCTTCGTGATGCTCTCGATGCCCAAGTGTGCGTCGACGACGCTGGTCACCAGCCTCAAGGGGCACGCGGAGATCCTGATGCGGGTCAACCCCAAGCTCAAGCACATGAACTGCCGCACCTTCACCAAGCGGATGGTCCCGGTGCTGGCCGGCGCCGGCTACCAGCGCAGCGACTACGAGCTGGTCACGCTCTACCGCGAGCCGGTGTCGTGGCTGGAGTCCTGGTGGCGCTACCGCCAGCGCCCGGCCCTGGCCGAGAAGAACGACGGCAAGTGGACCGGTGAGGTCTCCTTCGAGGAGTTCGTCGTCGCGCACATCGAGGGTCGGCCCGGCGCGATCAACGGCCGACAGGCGCGCTTCGTCTCCCTCGACGACTCCCTGGCCATCGGCGTGGACCGCATCTTCGCGCTCGAGCGCCCCGACGCCTGGCAGGGCTACATCGACCGGCGCCTGGGCCGCGAGGTCGAGGTCGTCACGAAGAACTGGTCGACCTCGCAGGCCCTGCCCGAGCTCTCGCCCGACACCCGATCGCGCCTGACCGAGCACTACCGCGCCGAGTACGACATCTGGCAGCACCTGCTCGACAACGACGGCGAGTGGGCGCCGCCGCAGGGGTACGTGCCGGGCGGCTGAGCGGGGCAGTTCCACCACCCGGGTGGTGGAACCGGCGCTTGTCGACCGGAACTCCGGTCGACAAGCGGCAGTTCCGGTCGACGAGTCGGTCAGACGACGTACGACGCCGCCCGGCCCAGCTCCTGGGCGGCACCGGTGACCACGCGGTCGATCAGCTCCTCGCAGGTGGGCAGGTCGTCGATCATCCCGACGACCTGGCCGGACGCCAGCACGCCCGCCGAGGTGTCGCCCTCGACGAGACCGGCCTTGAGCATCGTGGGCGTGTTCGCGGCCAGCGCCATCTGGCCGAGCGTGCGACCCGACGCCTTCTTCATGGCGCGGCCGTCCTTGGCCAGCCCCAACCACGACATCCCGGAGTCCTTCTTGAACTCCAGCGTCCGCTTGGCCGTCGGGCCGAGCCGGCGCAGGCGTGAGGTCTCCTCGACCTCCTCGACCAGGCCGGTGCGCAGCATCCGGTGCGGCATCCCGTCCACCTTGGCGGTGACGACCGTGTCGGTGAGACCGCGCTCGAGGTAGAGCTGCTTGACCGCGTCGGGGACCGCGGAGTCCTGGGTGAGCAGGAAGCGGGTGCCCATGCCGACCGCGGCGGCGCCGTACGACAGGGCGGCGGCGAGGCCCCGCCCGTCGAAGAAGCCCCCCGCAGCGACGACCGGGATGTCGCTGTCCACGCTGGTGAGCGCGTCCAGGACGGACGGGAGCAGGAGCGTGGTGGGGACCGGGCCGGTGTGGCCACCGCCCTCGCCGCCCTGCACCATCACCGCGTCCGCACCCCAGCCGGCGACCTTGATCGCGTGCTTGGCCGCACCGATCGAGGGCATGACGACGACGCCGTGGTCCTTGAGCCGCGAGACCAGCTCGGGCTTGGGCTGGAGCGCGAAGGAGGCGACCTTCACACCGTGCTCGATGAGCAGCTCCACGCGCTGCGGGGCGTCACCGGCGTCGGCGCGGAGGTTGACCCCGAAGGGGGCGTCGGTGCGGCCCTTGACCTCGACGATCGCCTCCTCGAGCTCCTCGTAGGACATCGTCGCGCTGGCCAGGATGCCCAGCCCGCCGGCGTTGGCGGTGCCGGAGACCAGCCGGGCACCGGAGACCCAGCCCATGCCGGTCTGGACGACGGGGTGCCGGACGCCGACGAGGTCGGTGAACGGCGTACGGATGCGCTGCTCGATCACGTGGCCGCCTCCGGTCGGGGGACCTCCTTGAAGCGCAGACCCTTGGGGTCGAGCACCTCGCGGATGATCAGCTGCTCCTCGGTGGTGGGCAGCCGCGTCTCGGGTACGTCGCTGTCCGCGCCGTCCACGTGGATCTCGCAGCCGCTGGCCGCGCGGACCTCGTCGACGGTGACGCCCGGGTGCACCGAGAGCAGCCGCAACGTGCGCTCGGGGCCGTTGACGTCGAGGACGCCCAGGTTGGAGACGATCCGGTGGATGTCGTTGAAGCGGCTGGCCGCGGGCCCGGCGGCCGCGGCACGCGACGGGCCGACGCCCGAGACGATGTCGACGGCCTCCACGAACACGCGGGGGGAGTGCCTGGGGACCCAGTACGACGTGCGGTTGTTGACCGTGTTGCCCGGGGCGCCGCGCGAGCCGAGGAGCTGGCGCTTGGGCTGGGCGAAGTCGCCGATCGCGGAGATGTTCTGGTTGCCCTGGCGGTCGATCTGGGTCGCGCCCATCATCACGTGCCGCTTGCCGTAGGCCACGACGTCGAAGACCCGACGGAACGGGATCCAGCCCTCGACCTTGTCGGCCTTGGCGAACAGCGGCGGCACCCCGGCGAGGAACAGCGCCTCGCCGTCGGAGATCACCAGGTCGGGGTTGGAGGTCAGCTTGGCCAGCCGGACGCCCAGCATTGGCAGCATGCCCATCGGGCTGGCGAAGATCTCCCCGTCGTCCTTGAAGGCATCGGCGATCGCCGCCGCGCAGACGTCGGCGGTCGTGAGGTCGGTGCTGGTGCTCATGCCTGCTGCTCCTGCTCGTTGCGGAAGGCCGTCACGGCCGCCTGGTAGGCCGCCTCGTCACCGGCCAGGAACCGGTCGTGGAACGCCTGCCAGTCCTCCTCGGACCCGCCGGCGGCAGCGGCGTACGCGCGCTGGAACTTCTCGTCGCGCTCGTAGTCGGGGGTGCAGGTCGTGAAGTGCGCGCCGTTCGGCGTCTCGACGACGCCGCTGACCATCATCCGGTTGAGCAGCAGCCGCTGGACCGGGGTGTCGTGGCTGAGGCCGGCGGTGTCGACGACCTGCTCGCAGCTGACGTAGGCACGGTCGGCCGCCATGCAGAACAGGTCGTCGAAGTACGGGTCGGGGCCGAGGTACGTCGCGTTGCCGTGCTGGTCGGCGCGGTTCATGTGGACCAGCGCCACGTCGAGGCGCAGCGCGGGCACGGCGACGAGCTCCTCGTGACCGAACCCCTCGTCGTACGGGCTCTGCACGGTCTTGATCCAGGGGTTGTTCACCAGGACGTCGCTGCCCAGGCCGGCGCGCATCGGCAGGAACGGCAGGCGCTGCGCGGCGGCCTGGAGCCCGGTGTTGAACATGCCCTCGTCGAGCTCGACGACCTCGGGGACCGTGCCCTCCTGGCGCGCCTTCTGGAAGTTCGGCTCCAGGGGCACGCTGTCGAGGGAGACGAAGGCGTAGACCAGCTTGCGCACCTTGCCGGCGCGGGTCAGCAGGCCGACGTCGGCGCCGCCCCAGCTGACCAGGGTGAGGTCCTTGAGCCCCGAGCGGTAGATCGCGCGGACCAGGGCCATCGGCTTGCGCCGGGGCCCCCACCCGCCGATGCCGATGGTCATGCCGTCCTCGAGGGTGTCGACGACCTCGTCGATCGACATCCGCTTGTCGCGTGGGCCCTTCACTTGCTCCCCTTCGCCTTCTCGGTGCCCGCGAACTCGTCGCGCAGCTCGTCGGCCACTCCGGCGAGGTTCAGCTCGAAGGTGAACCCCTGCTCGAAGCGGTAGCTCTTGTTCACGTCGACCGGGTCGATGCCGTTGAGCGCCTCCTTGGCGGCGCGGATGACCCGGGTGTCCTTGCTCGCGATGTCGGTCGCGACCCGCAGCGCGGCGTCCATCAGCTCCTCGCGCGGCACCGTCTCCAGGACCGAGCCGAACTGCACGAGGTCCACGGCCTTGATCGTGCGCGCGGTGAAGTACAGCGTGCGCAGCATGTGCGGCGGGACCAGACGGGCCATGTGGGTGGCGGCGCCCAGCGCGCCCTGGTTGACCTCCGGGACGCCGAAGTAGGCGTCGTCGCTGGCCACGATGCAGTCGGCGTTGCCGACCAGGCCGACCCCGCCGCCGACGCAGAAGCCGTTGACCGCCGCGATGACCGGCACCGAGCACTCGTAGACGGCCTTGAACGCGGCGTAGCAGCCCTTGTTGGCGCCGATCAGCGCGTCGAAGCCGCTGGTGTGCTGCATCTCCTTGATGTCGACCCCGGCGTTGAAGCCCCGCCCCTCGGCGCGCAGCAAGACGACCTTGGTGTCCATGTCGGCGCTGGCCTCGTCGAGCGCGGCGGCGACGTCGAACCAGCCCTGCACGGTCAGGGCGTTGACGGGTGGGTGCTCCATCGTGACGACGCGGATGCCGTCGTCGCGGAGCTCGGAGGTGATGGGCATGTGGCTCCTGCAGGTCGGTGGTCGAGCCTCGGCTCTCGGTGGTCGAGCCGGTTTTCCGGTGGTCGAGCCGGCTATCCGGTGGTCGAGCCTGTCGAGACCCAACCAAGCAAGTGCTTGGTAGGGTAGCAGCATGGCGCTCTTGCTGGACCTGACCGGGAAGGTCGTCCTCGTCACCGGAGGCACCCGCGGCATCGGCCGGGGGATCACCTCGGCGTTCCTGTCCTCAGGGGCGAACGTGGTCACCTGCTCCCGCTCGGAGGTGGAGCCGGTCCCCGGCAGCTCCCACCACGTCTGCGACGTGCGGGACCCCGAGGCGGTCACTGCCCTCGTGGACGCGGTCGTCGCCGAGCACGGGTCGCTGGACGTCTTGGTCAACAACGCCGGGGGAGCGCCGGCGACCGACGCCGCGACCGCGTCACCGCGCTTCCACGACAAGATCCTCGCCCTCAACCTCAGCGCCCCGCTGGTGCTGGCCCAGGCCGCCAACCGGGTCATGCAGGAGCAGGGGACGGGCGGCGCGATCGTCAACATCTCCTCGATCTCCGCCCACCGTCCGGCGCCCACGATCGCCGCGTACGGCGCGGCCAAGGCCGGTCTGGACTCGCTCACCCGCTCGCTGGCGATGGAGTGGGGGCCGCGGGTGCGGGTCAACGCGATCGACGTCGGCCTGTGCCGCACCGAGCAGACCGACGACCACTACGGCGACGACTCGCGGGTCGCCGCGATCGAGGCCACCATCCCGCTCGGTCGGATGGCGACGCCGACCGAGGTGGGCAACGTGGCCGTCTTCCTGGCCAGCGACCTGGCGTCGTACGTCTCCGGCGCGCGGGTCACCTGCGACGGCGGCGGCGAGCCGCCCGTCTTCCTGCACATCTGAACCACCGACATCCCAAGGAGCCCCTGTGTCCTCTCTCCTCGCCGGTCGCGTCGCGATCGTCACCGGTGCCGGTCGCGGCATCGGCCGCGCCCACGCCCTCGAGCTCGCCCGGCACGGTGCCGCGGTGGTCGTCAACGACTACGGCGTGTCCCTCGCCGGTGAGGACACCGGTGAGACGCCGGCCGAGTCGGTGGTCGCCGAGATCGAGGCCGCCGGCGGGCGGGCTGTGGTCAACACCGCCGACGTGGCCGACTGGGATCAGTCGGCCGCGATGGTGCAGCAGGCCGTCGAGACCTTCGGGGGGCTGGACATCCTGGTCAACAACGCCGGCTTCGTGCGGGACCGGATGCTGGTCAACACCTCCGAGGAGGAGTGGGACGCGGTCATCCGGGTGCTGCTGAAGGGCCACTTCGCCCCGCTGCGGCACGCCGGCTCCTACTGGCGCGACGAGTCCAAGGCGGGTCGCCAGCGCGCCGCGCGGGTCATCAACACCTCCTCCGGTGCGGGGCTGCAGGGCTCGGTCGGACAGTCGGCGTACTCCGCGGCCAAGGCTGGCGTGGCCGGCCTGACGCTCGTCGCCGCCCAGGAGATGGGTCGCTACGGCGTCACCGTCAACGCGATCGCGCCGGTGGCGAAGACCCGGATGACCGAGGGCGCCTTCGACACCTCCGAGATGGCGCTGCCCGAGGACAACTCCCCGATCGTGGCCTGGCTGGCCTCCGAGGACGCCGGTGACGTGACCGGCCGGATGATCGAGATCGACGGCTCGCTGATCACCCTCGAGGACGGCTGGCGCCACGGGGAGTCCCGCGACGCCGGTGGTCGGTGGTCCGCTGCCGACGTCGGCCCCGCCCTGCGGTCCATGATCGCTGCTGCCCCCGCTCCGGAGCCGGTGTACGGGGCGTGATCTGGGAAGGTCTGACTGATGTCAGTCAGACCTTTCACGTCGCGGTCGAACCTTCGACCGCACACGCGAAGGTCTGACGCTCAGGGAGCGGTGACCCGGCGCTCGGAAGCGTCCGGTCAAGCTGCCCTCGCCATGAACCGGCGCAGTCGGGCCACGAGCAGGTCCGGCCGCACCAGGTCGGCCCAGGTGATGCGTACGACGGTCCACCCTGTCAGCTCGCGGATCCGGTCCTCACGCGCCTTCTCGCGCAGCACCATCTGCTCGATGGTCTCCCCGGGGCGTCGATGCCGGTGGTACTTCTCCCGGCCGTCGAACTCGACGATCAGTCGGTGCTCGGGCCAGGCGAAGTCCACGATCCCCACGAGGCGGCCGCCAGGCTCGTGGATCTCGAGCTGGAGGACGGGTGAGGGCAGACCGTGGTCGCCGAACAACAACCGGCTGCGGGTCTCGCCCACGCTCTGCGAGCCAGCGGCGGCGAGCGACAGCTTGTAGGTCAGGTCGAGGTGGTCCCGCCAGGCGTCGCGTGCGTCGAGGGTCGCGCGAAGCTCAGGCAGGCTGGTCGTCCCCTGCTCGATGAACCAGTCGAGGACGCAGGCGGCGGCGTCCCTCGTCAGGATCGACGCAGTGTCGAGGGCCGTGCGCGTCGGCGTGGTGATCCAGTGGCCCTCCGACCGGGTCACGTCGAGGACACCCAGCTCCCCACGATGGTGTCTGACCCGGGCGCGGTTGCGCTCCCCGATGCGGTGGAGCGAGGTGAGATGGGCCTCGCCGAGGGGGACCTGCCAGTCGGGAGCGCCGTACGCGATGGCGGCGCTGACGTGTGACAGCGCGACGTCGTCCCGGAAGAGCTCGAGCACTGCCTCGGACAGCATGAGATGGCGCGTACGTCCGTCGGCGGCCTGCCATGCCGTCGCCAGCGCGTACGCGCCGTGTCGAAGGGGGACGATCTGTCCCGCGCGCTTGCGATGCAGGATGGCGCGGTCGTCCAGGCCGGCCGCGACCATGTCGCGGCGCAGCAGGACGCCGAGGGGGCTGGCCAGGTGCTCGAGCATGCCTGGCAGCGTGACTGATCTCCGGCCGCAGCGCGGCAGCCTGTCCACAGGCTCCGGTGGCTGCGTGAGTCAGACCTTCGGGTTCGCGGTCGAACCTTCGACCGCGAAGTGCAAGGTCTGACTGACATCAGTCAGACCTTCCAGCCCAGCGACCCCTCAGAGCCGCTCGATCACGGTG
Source organism: Nocardioides marinus (assembly GCF_013408145.1). Lineage (NCBI taxonomy): Bacteria > Bacillati > Actinomycetota > Actinomycetes > Propionibacteriales > Nocardioidaceae > Nocardioides > Nocardioides marinus. Next base: position 1,954,789 of record NZ_JACBZI010000001.1, on the reverse strand, counting down.
CCCGTCGCCATGGCCCCGCCGGCGCACATGGAGATCAGGGCGGTGGAGGCGTCGCGACGCTCGAGCTCGTGCAGGGCAGTGGTGATCAGCCGGGTGCCGGTGGAGCCGACCGGGTGGCCCAGGGCGATGGCGCCGCCGTTGACGTTGACCCTGTCCATGTCGACCCTGTGCTCGCCGGCCCACGAGAGCACGACGGAGGCGAAGGCCTCGTTGACCTCGAACAGGTCGAAGTCGGAGATCGACATCCCGGTCCGGTCCAGGATCCGACGGGTGGCGTCGACCGGCCCGTCGAGGTGGAAGTAGGGGTCCGAGCCCACCAGGCAGTGGCTCACGATCCGGGCCCGGGGCTTGAGCCCGAGCGAGGCGGCCAGGTCGGAGTCCATGAGAAGCACCGCCGAGGCGCCGTCGGAGATCTGCGAGGAGGTGCCGGCGGTGTGCATGCCGTCGGGCAGCACGGTCTTCAGACCGGCCAGGCCCTCGAGGGTCGTCTCACGCAGGCCCTGGTCGGCTTCGACCAGGCGGGTCTCCCCGGTCGGTGTGCCGTCCTCGCCCAGGACGGGCGCCTCGTACGCCGCGATCTCGCGCTTGAAGCGACCCTCGTCCACCGCGACGCGCGCCTTCTGCTGCGAGGCGAGCCCGAAGGCCTCGAGGTCGCCGCGGGTCAGGCCGCGATGCCGGGCGATGCGGTCGGCCGCCTCGAACTGGTTGGGCATGTCGATGGTCCAGTCGTCCGGTCGGGGGTCACCCATGCCCGGCGGGACGTTCGCGCCCAGGGGAATGCGTGACATCGCCTCCACGCCGCAGGCGATGCCGACGGAGATCGTGCCGGCGGAGATCATGTCGGCCACGAGGTGGGTGGCCTGCTGGCCCGAGCCGCACTGCGCGTCGACCGCGGTGCCGGCGGTGTGCTGGGGGAGCCCGGCGTGCAGCCAGGCCCGCCGGACCATGTCGTTGGACTGCTCGCCGGCCTGGGTCACGCAGCCGCCCACCACCTGCTCCACGAGCTCGGGGTCGACGCCGGCCCGCGACAGCACCTCGCGCTGCACGAACCCGAGCAGCTGGGCCGGGTGCACGCCGGCCAGCCAGCCCTTGCGCTTGCCGAGGGGGGTGCGGACGGCGTCGATGATCACTGGGGTACCCATGGCTCAAAACTAGAACACGTTCTCGTACGCCGACAAGCCGAGGCGCCTGCGTGGCAGGCGAGTGCCACCTCGTGTTGCACCGTTGCTCACCTACCGCCGGTATGTAATGCTGCTCACTAGAACGTGTTCCACCTCGCGTGCTCGGCGCGCAGGTGCGGACGCTCCACGACCTGCGCACCACCCACGACCCGCACGCACCCAGCGCCCCACCACGGCGCGACCGCCACCACCGAGGGAGCACCCTGTGACGATCGCCGACACCCCGCTCGCCGCCTTCGACCCGACCGACCCGGACGTGCTCGCCGAGCGCGTGCCGCACGAGGAGATGCTGGCGATGCGCCGCACCGCCCCGGTGTCCTTCGTGGCGCAGGACGAGGACGCGCGCGCCGGGTTCCCCGACCACCAGGGGTACTGGGCGCTGAGCAAGCACGCGGACGTCGCGGCGGTGTCGAAGAACCAGACCGACTTCTCCACCCAGGCCAACGGCGTGATCATGCGGTTCGCGCCCGGGATGACCAAGGAGGAGCGGGAGCAGTCCGGCTTCCTGCTGATCAACCACGACGCGCCCGACCACACCAAGCTGCGCCAGATCGTCTCCCGTGCGTTCACCCCGCGCGCGATCAACGCGCTGCACGACGACCTGAAGGCTCGGGCGCAGAAGATCTTCGCCGACGCGGTGGAGTCCGGCAGCGGCGACTTCGTCGAGCAGGTGGCCGCCGAGCTGCCGCTCCAGGCGATCGCCGACCTGCTCGGGGTGCCGCAGGAGGACCGCGGCAAGCTCTTCGAGTGGTCGAACCAGATGATGTCCTACGACGACCCGACGGTCGAGGGCGACCAGATGGTCGCCTTCATGGAGATCCTGGCCTACTCGATGGCGCTGGCCGACGAGCGCCGCAAGAACCCGCAGGACGACATCGTCACCAAGCTGGTGACCGCGGACGTCGACGGTCGGGGGCTCACCGACGACGAGTTCGGCTTCTTCATGATCCTGCTGGCCGTGGCCGGCAACGAGACCACGCGCAACGCGATCACCTGGGGCATGCACGCCTTCGCCACGAACCCCGACCAGTGGGACACATTCGTCGCCCAGCGCCCGGCCACCGCCACCGACGAGATCATCCGGTGGGCCACGCCGGTGACGGCCTTCCAGCGCACCGCTCTGCGTGACGTCGAGGTCGGAGGGGTGACGATCCCGGCCGGGGAGCGGGTGGGGCTGCTCTACGCCAGCGCCAACTTCGACGAGGACGTGTTCGAGGACCCCTTCACCTTCGACGTGTTGCGTGAGCACAACCCCCACCAGGCATTCGGCGGCCACGGTGCGCACTACTGCATCGGCGCCAACCTCGCCCGCATGGAGGTCGACCTCATCTTCAACGCCATCGCCGACAGCGGCGTGCGCGTCGAGCTTCTCGGCGAGCCCGACCGGCTGCGCAGCGGCTGGCTCAACGGCGTCAAGAGCCTGCCTGTCGCCTACCACCGCTGACGCCACTCGCGTCACGTCCGTCCCGCCACGCCCATCTGAGGAGTTCCATGTCCGTCGCCGACGTCCTGCCCGAGGGCTTCACCGACTTCACCGACCCGTTCCTGCTGGAGCGGGGGATCCCGCACGACTCGTTCCGTGCCGCCCGTCAGCAGTTCCCGGTCACGTGGGTCGAGCAGGCCCCCGGCACGTACGACGGCATGTCGGCCGAGTCGGGATCCGGGTACTTCGCGGTGACCCGTCACGCCGACGTCGCGGCGGTCTCGAAGAACTCCAAGGACTGGTCGACGGAGGAGAACGGGGCGATCATCCGCTTCTCCGAGGGGATGCAGCGCGAGCAGATCGAGCTGCAGCGCACGATCCTGCTCAACCAGGACCCCCCGCACCACACGCAGCACCGGGCGATCGTCAGTCGTGGATTCACGCCCCGCTCGATCGCCGAGCTCGAGGAGACGATGCAGTCGCGGTCGCGCCAGATCGTGGGTGACGCGGTGAAGCAGGGCAGCGGCAACTTCGTCGAGCAGGTGGCCGCCGAGCTGCCGCTGCAGGCGATCGCCGACCTCATCGGCGTCCCGCAGGAGGACCGGCACAAGATCTTCGACTGGTCCAACCAGATGCTCGCCTCCGACGACCCCGACATCCAGGGCGAGCCCGACGTGGCGGCGGCCGAGATCCTCGCCTACGCGATGATGATGGCGGCCGACCGCAAGGCCAACCCGCGCGACGACATCGTCACCAAGCTCGTCAACGCGCACATGGGGGACCGCGGCCTCACCGACGACGAGTTCGGCTTCTTCGTGATCCTGCTGGCGGTCGCCGGCAACGAGACCACGCGCAACGCCATCACCCACGGGATGAACGCGTTCTTCGACAACCCCGAGCAGTGGGAGCTGTGGAAGGCCGAGCGGCCGGACACGATGGTCGACGAGGTCGTCCGGTGGGCCAGCCCGATCAGCGTCTTCCAGCGCACCGCGCTGACCGACACCGAGGTGGGCGGCGTCGCGGTGGCGAAAAGCCAGCGCGTGGGTCTGTTCTACGCCAGCGCCAACTTCGACGAGGACGTCTTCACCGACCCGTTCCGCTTCGACATCACCCGTGACCCCAACCCGCAGCTCGGGTTCGGCGGTCACGGCGCGCACTACTGCCTCGGAGCCAACCTGGCGCGCCAGGAGATCCGACTGATCTTCCACGCCTTGGCCGACCTCGCCCCGGACATCAGCCGCCTGGCCGAGCCGGCGCGACTGCGCCACTCCTGGGTCAACGGCATCAAGGACCTGCAGGTCTCCTACACCTGAGCCCTGCGCTGCCGATGGAAACGGGGTGACCCGCTCCTCTCGGCTGCTCGTGGCGATCCTCCTGCTGGTCGGCACTCCCTGGCCGGCGCAGGCGGTGCCGCGGGGCGACGAGGCCGTGGTGGAGCAGGTGCCGGCCCGCGAGCGGCACCGCACTGACCTGGTGGCGGTGCCGCAGCGGGCCTGGGTCGTGCTGCGCGGCCACGGCTGGGGGCACGGCCACGGGATGAGCCAGTACGGCGCCGGCGGCGCCGCCACGTCCGGGCTCACCTGGCACGAGATCCTCGACTTCTACTACCCCGGCACCGCCACGGGCCACGCCGACGGCGAGATGCGCGTGCTCGTCACCGCGGACATCACGCCCGACCTGGTCGTCCGCCACCAGCCCGGCCTGACCCTGCTCGACGGCGGGGCAGCCTTCGTGCTGCCCTCCGGCGTGACCGACCAGTGGCGCATCGTCCCGACGGCCTCGGGCACGGTCCTGCAGCGTCGTACGACGAAGGGCGGCGTGGTCCGTTGGCGCAAGGACCGCCCGGTGTCGGTCGGAGCGGGCTTCACCGCGGGCGCTGCGCCGGTCGTGCTCGTCACGCCGGCGGGGGAGACGGGCTACCGCGGCCGGCTCCTCTCCGTGCCCGGGTCCGAGGGGCGTGACACGGTCAACGTGCTGGGCCTGGAGGACTACGTGCGCGGGGTCGTGACCCGCGAGATGCCGGCATCGTGGCCCGCGGCGGCGATCGCCGCCCAGGCGGTAGCGGCGCGGACCTACGCGGTGCGTGCGCGGGCAGGGGCGGCCGGTCGCACCTACGACGTGTGCGACACCACCGCCTGCCAGGTGTACGGCGGAGCAGCCGGTGAGACCGCGGCCGGCTCGGCCGCGGTGTCGGCCACCGCGGGGACGATCCTGACCTGGCAGGGGGCTCCGGCACTCACGATGTACTCCTCCAGCAACGGCGGCCGGTCCCTCGGGGTCGACGGCGTCCCGTACCTGGTCGACCGGCGTGACCCCTGGGACGACTGGGCGCCGAACCCGAACCACACCTGGATGCGCCGCATCGCCGACGACACCCTCGAGAGCCGCTGGCCGGCGCTCGGCGAGCTCACCGGCATCCGCGTGCTCGCCCGGGAGGGCGGCGGCGAGTGGGGCGGCCGGGTGCTCGGCGTCCGCCTGGTCGGCACCGCCGGTGCGGTCACCGTGCCCGCGGCGGAGCTCAAGGCCGCCCTCGGGCTCAAGGAGCGGTGGTTCACCCTCGTCGGTGCTCGCCGACGCTGGTGAGCCCCCGGCGGCGCGGGCTCAGTCGCGCGCCGTGAGGATCAGCGGCCCGTCCTCGGTGATGGCGACCGTGTGCTCCATGTGGGCGCCGCGGGACCCGTCGGCACTGCGCAGGGTCCACCCGTCGGCGTCGGTGTAGATCTCGTCGGTGGTGTGCAGGAACCACGGCTCGATGGCGATCACCAGGCCGGGCTGCAGCTTGAACCCGCGTCCGGCGCGACCGTCGTTGGGGATGTGCGGGTCGCCGTGCATGGTGCGACCGACGCCGTGGCCGCCGAACTGGGTGTTGATCGACAGGCCTGCCTCGCGCGCGACGCCCGCGATGGCGGCCGAGATGTCGCCGATCCGGTTCCCGGGACGGGCCTGGGCGATCGCGGCCTCGAGCGCCCGCGTGGTCACGTCGATGAGGCGCAGGTCCTCCTCGCGCGGGGTGCCGACGACCACCGAGAGGGCCGAGTCGGAGACCCAGCCGTCGACCGAGGCGGCGAAGTCGACCGAGAGCAGGTCGCCGTCGGCCAGGACGTAGTCGTGGGGGAGGCCGTGCAGCACCGCGTCGTTGACCGACGTGCACAGCACCTTGCCGAAGGGCGAGGCGCCGAAGGAGGGGTGGTAGTCGATGTAGCAGGACTCCGCGCCGGCCTCGCGGATCATGTCGTGCGCGAGGGCGTCCAGCTCGAGCAGGTTGACCCCCGGCGCGGCCTTCTGGGCCAGTGCGGTCAGCACGGAGGCCACGAAGCGCCCGGCGGGGCGCATCTGCTCGATCTGGGTCGGCGTCCTGAGCTCGATCATGACGCCGACCCTACCGAGAGCGCGAGCGTGCTCAGTTGCTCGGCTTCTGGGAGCCCACGACCCACATCGCGAAGAACTGCGAGCCGCCGCCGTAGGCGTGCCCGAGCGCCCGACGCGCACCGTCGACCTGGTGCTCCCCGGCCGCCCCGCGGACCTGCAGCGCCGCCTCGCCGAAGCGCAGCATCCCCGAGGCGCCGATGGGGTTCGAGGACATCACGCCACCGGAGCAGTTGACCGGGATCCGGCCGTCCATGGCCGTCGCGCCGGACTCGGTGAGCTTCCACCCGCCGTACTCCTCGGCGAAGCCGAGCGACTCCAGCCACATCGGCTCGAACCACGAGAACGGCACGTAGATCTCGGCGGCGTCGATCTCGTCGATCGGGGAGGTGATGCCGGCCTGCTTCCACAGCGCCGCCGCGGCGTCGCGGGAGGCCTGCGGGTTGACCTGGTCGCGCTCGGCGGCGGTCGTGGCCTCCGAGCGCATCACGGTGCCGTGGATCCACGCCGGGTTCGAGGACGACCGCGCAGTGTCCTCGTCGACGATCACCAGGGCGCACGCGCCGTCGGAGGACGGGCAGGTCTCGTCGTAGCGGATCGGGTCCCACAGCATCTGGGAGGACAGCACCTGCTCGACGGTCTTCTCCTCGCGCAGGTGCGCGTAGGGGTTCTTCAGCGCGTTGGTGCGGTCCTTGGCGGCCACGATCGCCCCCACGTGGGTGGGTGCCCCAGAACGCCGGATGTAGGAGCGCACGTGCGGCGCGAAGTAGCCGCCCGCGCCGGCGTGGACCGGCATGTTGAACGGCACGGGGACCGAGAGCGCCCACATGGCGTTGGACTCCGACTGCTTCTCGTAGGCCACGGTCAGCACCCGCTTGTGGACGCCGGCCTGCACCAGCGAGGAGGCGACGATGGCGGTGGACCCGCCCACCGAGCCGGCCGTGTGCACGCGCAGCAGCGGCTTGCCGGCAGCGCCGAGCGCCTCGGCGAGGAACAGCTCGGGCATCATCACGCCCTCGAAGAGGTCCGGCGCCTTGCCGACGACGATCGCGTCGATGTCGTCGAGGGTCATGTTCGCGTCGAGCAGGGCCCGGTCGATGGCCTCGCGGCACAGGCCGGCCATCGAGACGTCCTTGCGCTGGGCGCGGTGGTGGGTCTGGCCGACGCCGATCACCGCGGCGGGCTGCTTGCTCATCGGTTACCTCCGGTGGTCGAGCCCGTCGAGACCTCGAGAGTGCACATGAAGTTCTGCTGCAGCGCCGGACCGCTGGTCGCGTGCGCGAGCGCCTTGTCGGAGTCGCCGGCCCAGATCCGGCGGGCGGCCTCGCCCACGCGGATGCCGCCGGCGGAGAACATCGGGTTGCTGGCCAGCGCCCCGCCCGAGGGGTTGATCGTCACGTCGTCGGCCAGGCCGGCCTCCCGACGCAGCACCAGCTCCTGGTGGCTGAACGGCGCGTGCAGCTCGGCGGTGTCGACGCCGCCGAGGTCCAGGGCCTCGGCGCAGCGACGGGCCGACGCGGAGCCGGTGAGGTCGCGCGACATCGTCATCTCGTCGACGTACGTCGACAGGCCGGTGATCCACGCCGGCCGGTCGCAGACCTCGCGCGCCCGGTCACCGGCGGCCAGCACGATCGCCGCGGCACCGTCGGTCACCGGGGCGCAGTCGTGCTTGCGCAGCGGGTCGGCGTACATCGGCCGCGCCAGCAGCTCCTCGACCGAGGAGCCGCCCTTGCGCACGGCCCACTCGTTCTTCTCCGCGTCGGTGAGCGAGCGGTTGACCACCTCGGCCATGGCGCGCTCGTCCCACAGGCCGGCGTCCATGCCGGCGCGGGCCTGCAGACCCGCCAGGGAGACGGTGTCGGGCCACAGCGGGGTCATCGTGTACGGCTCGAGCTGCAGCGACAGGGTGCGGCGCAGCACGCCGGCCGAGGACTTGCCGAAGGCGTAGACCAGCGCGGTGTCGACCTCGCCGGTCTGGATCTTGATCCAGGCCTCGTACATCGCCCAGGCCAGGTCCATCTCGACGTGCGACTCGTTGACGGGCGGGATGACCCCGATCGCGTCGACGGCCTGCACGAAGGAGAAGGACCGGCCGGCCAGGTAGTCGGAGGAGCCGGAGCACCAGAAGCCCACGTCCTGGCGGGTCCAGCCGGTCTGCTCGTAGCACTCCTTGAACAGGGGGACGAGCAGCTCCACGCACGTGGGCGACCCGTCGAAGTCCCTCATCTGTCGCTGGGCGAACCCGACGACGGCGACGTCTCTCATCTTGTCTCTTCTCGTCTCTTCCGCCGGCTACAGGTGCTGCTTGTAGGTCTCGAAGTCCGCGTCCGGCTCGTCGGTCGGCGCGAAGTGGCTGATGTTCTCGATCGTGGTGCCCCACTCGTCCTCGGGCTTCCAGACCGCCTTGACCCGCATGCCCATCCGCACCTCGTCGGCGGGGCAGTCGAGGATCAGGTGCAGGACGGCGATGTCGGCGCCGTCGAGGAGGATGTACGCCGACACGTACGGCGGGGTGATCCGCTGTCCGAGGAAGGGCACGTTGACGATGCAGAAGGTCGTCACGGTGCCGGTGTGCGACAGCTCGACCTCCTCCGCGGTCGGCGTGCCGTCCGAGGGGCACGCCGCCCTGGGCGGGATGTAGACCTTGTCGCACGTGGGGCAGCGCTGGCCGACGATCCGGCCCTGCTCCAGCCCACGGTAGAACGCGGACTCCTCGGGGCTCGCCGCGTAGGTGTAGTCGAGGCTGACCGGCACGACGATCCCGGTGACCGGGTCGACCGCGCCGCTCGGCGCGACCGCCGGGACGGCCTCCTCACCCGCGGGCAGCGGCTCGAAGCACGCGATGTCGGTGATGGCACCGACCCGCTCCTCGGCCCAGCGCACCCGCACCCGCATGCCGGTCGACACCTCGTCGGGGGAGGAGACGTCGAGCGCGTGCAGGAACGGCTTCGTCGCGCCGTCGAAGGTGACCAGCGCGAAGGCGAAGGGACGGTCGAAGGGCTGGTGCTTGACCGGCTCGGGCACCCAGGTCCACGACGTGACCGTGCCGACGGGGGAGACCTCGACGAAGTCCTCGAGGGCCTGGTGGGTCACCGGGTCGTACTCCGGTGGGGGCACGACGACCTGGCCGTCGGAGGTGCGCCCACCGACCACCACGCCGTCGCGCAGGCCGGTGAGGAACCGGCCGAGGACGGGTCCGGTGGAGCGGGTGTAGTCGAAGGCGACCGTCACCGGCGCCGAGAGGGTGCGGGACATGTCCCCAAAACTAGAACGTGTTCTATGCCGATGGCAACTGTTCTGGCAGGGTGTCCTCCATGAAACTGGGACTTCAGCTGGGCTACTGGCAGGCGCAGATGCCGACGCACCACGGCGACCTCGTGCAGGCGGCCGACGAGTCCGGCTTCGACGCGATCTTCACCGCCGAGGCCTGGGGCTCCGACGCCTTCACCCCGCTGGCCTGGTGGGGCCGGGAGACGAGCAACGTCCGCCTCGGCACCTCGATCGTGCAGATGTCGGGTCGCACCCCGACCTCCATCGCCATGCACGCCCTGACCCTGGACCACCTCTCCGGCGGTCGGCTGGTGCTCGGCATGGGCGTGAGTGGACCGCAGGTGGTGGAGGGTTGGTACGGCCAGCCCTTCAAGAAGCCCCTGGCACGCACGCGCGAGGTCGTGGACATCATCCGGCAGGTGCTGCGCCGCGAGGGCCCGGTCACCAACGACGGCCCGCACTACCCGCTGCCCTACACCGGCGAGGGCGCCATGGGCCTGGGCAAGCCGCTCAAGCCGATCACGCACCCGCTGCGCGCCGACGTCCCCATCTGGCTGGGCGCCGAGGGGCCCAAGAACGTCGCGCAGACCGCCGAGATCGCCGACGGGTGGATCCCGATCTTCTACACGCCCAAGTCGGCCGGGATGTACCAGGACTGGCTCGACGAGGGGTTCGCCCGCCCCGGTGCCCGCCGCACCCGCGAGACCTTCGAGATCGCTGCGACCTGCCACCTGCAGGTCGTCGAGGACGGGGCGGAGAAGCGTGCCGCGGTCGACGCGATGAAGCCCTTCGCGGCCCTCTACATGGGCGGCATGGGCGCCCAGGAGATGAACTTCCACAACCAGGTCTTCGTGCGGATGGGCTACGAGCAGCTCGCCGAGGAGGTGCAGCGTCTCTTCCTCGCCGGGGAGAAGGAGCGTGCCACCGCCCTCATCCCCGACGAGCTGGTCGAGGACATGCACATCATCGGGACCGAGGGCGAGGTCAAGGAGAAGGTCGCCGAGTGGGAGTCCACCGGCGTCACCACCTTGATGGTCAGCCTGCACACGCCCGACGAGGTGCGTCGGGTCGCCGAGCTGCTGGCCTGACATGACCGAGGTCATCGGGCTCAGCGCGTTCGCGCACTCCGACCTGCCCACCGAAGAGGTCGAGCGGCAGCAGGAGGTGTACGACGCCCTCACCGACGCGGTCCGAGGTCTGGTCGACGCCACCATCCGCTCGACCGTGCCGGAGGAGCGCATCCGCTCGGTCGAGGAGCGGGTGCGCGCGCTGACCGAGGAGCTGCGGTCCGAGCAGCTGCCCGGCCCGTTCGGCATCCACTACAACGACGAGGGTCGGTCGTGGAACTGGGGCAACGTCGTGGTCGGCCGGCGGAATGCGATCGCGCCGCCGATGGAGCTGCTCGAGCGGCCCGGGGGAGGTCTGCGCGCGCAGGTCGAGCTGGGTGCGGCGTACGAGGGGCCGCCGGGGCTGGTCCACGGTGGCGTCACGATGCTCCTGCTCGACCACCTCATGGGCGAGGTCGGCAGTGACGGCCATCGTCGCGTGACCATGACCGGCACGCTCACCGGACGGTACGCCGCTCCCACGCCACTGGGTCCGGTCGTGCTCGAGGGGTGGATCGCGCGCGAGGAGGGCCGCAAGGTCTTCGTCGAGGCGACGCTCGGCACCCCGGAGGCGGTCACGGTCGAGGCGCACGGGGTCTTCATCATCCCGTCCTGGGCCTGAGACCCGTTCCCTGGCGGGACACTCTGGCGCAGAACTGGAACACGTTCTAGTCTCGCCCCATGAGCGACCTGGACACCCTGCGCACCGGCACCCACAACGGCCACCTCATGGTCGCCGCCCTCAAGCGGCACCGCACGAAGCCCGTCATGCACCTCGGTGACACCGTGCTCACCGGCGGCGAGACGGCGGCTCGGATCAGCCAGTACGCGCAGGCCTTCGAGTCCCTCGACGCCGGACGCGGCACCGCCGGGGCGCTGCTCGCGCTCAACCGCCCCGAGGTGCTCTTCATCCTGGGTGCCGGGCAGACGCAGGGCTACCGGCGTACGTCGCTGCACCCGCTCGGCTCGCTGGACGACCACGCCTACGTCATCAACGACGCCGAGATCAGCGTCCTGGTCGTCGACCCGGTCTTCGCCGAGCGCGCGGCCGGGCTGCTGGAGAAGTGCCCGGGCCTCAAGCAGGTCCTCACCATCGGGCCGGTGCCCGACCAGCTCGCCCACGTCGGCAAGGACCTCGTGGCTGCGGCCGCGGAGTTCGAGCCGAAGCCGCTCGAGGCGGTCCTGCTCCCGCCCGACCACATCACCTCGATCACCTACACCGGCGGCACCACCGGCAAGCCGAAGGGCGTCATCGGCCTGGCCCAGTCGTTCTCGACCATGACCGCGGTCCAGCTCTCGGAGTGGGAGTGGCCGACCAACCCGAAGTTCCTCATGTGCACGCCGCTCTCGCACGCGGGCGCGGCGTTCTTCGCCCCGACCGTGATCAAGGGCGGCGAGCTGCACGTGCTGACGAAGTTCGACCCGGCCGAGGTGCTGCGCGTGATCGAGGAGGAGCAGATCACCGCGACCATGCTGGTGCCCTCGATGCTCTACGCGCTGATGGACCACCCCGACAGCCGCACCCGCGACCTGTCGTCGCTCGAGACGGTCTACTACGGTGCCTCGGCCATCAACCCGGTGCGCCTCAAGGAGGCGATCGAGCGGTTCGGCCCGATCTTCGCGCAGTACTACGGCCAGTCCGAGGCCCCGATGGTCATCACCTACCTCTCCAAGGAGGACCACGCCGAAGCGGTGGCGACCGGCAACGACGCGCGGCTCTCCTCCTGCGGTAGGCCTGCCGCGATGCTGCGCACCGCGCTGCTCGGCGAGGACGGCAACCCGGTCCCCGTCGGCGAGCCGGGAGAGATCTGCGTCGCCGGCCCGCTGCTCTCCGGTGGCTACTGGAAGCTGCCGGAGGTGACCGCCGAGACCTTCCGTGACGGCTGGATGCACACCGGTGACGTGGCCCGCGAGGACGAGGACGGCTTCTGGTACATCGTCGACCGCACCAAGGACATGATCGTCACCGGTGGCTTCAACGTCTTCCCGCGCGAGGTCGAGGACGTTGTGGCCGAGCACCCCGCGATCGCCCAGGTGGGGGTCATCGGCACCCCGCACGAGAAGTTCGGCGAGGCCGTCACCGCGGTGGTCGTCATGCGCGAGGGCCACGAGCTGACCGACGCCGTCGTCGCCGAGATCCAGGAGATGGTCAAGGAGCGCAAGGGCTCGGTCCAGGCGCCCAAGCAGGTCATCGCCACCGAGGCGCTGCCCCTCACCGGCCTGGGCAAGCCCGACAAGAAGGCGCTGCGCGCGCAGTTCTGGACCGGGGACCGCTCGGTCGGCTGACCCGACGTACGAGCATCGAGTCGAGCCGGCGCATTGATACGCCGGCTCGACCCGCTCGGGGGACGTGGTGGGGCGTCAGCGGCCCTGGAACTCCGGCTTGCGCTTCTCCAGGAACGCCCGGGGGCCCTCCTTGGCGTCGGCGCTGGAGAACACCGCGGCGCCGACCCGGGCGTCGTCGGCCCAGCAGTCCTCCTCGTGCTTGCCCTCGGAGTCGCGCATCGTCCGCAGGATCGCCTGGACCGCGAGGGGTCCGTTGGCGGCGACCATGTCGGCCAACTCGCGCGCCTTGGTCAGCGCCTCGCCGTCGGGGACGACGTGGCCGATCAGGCCGAGCTCCTTGGCCTCGGCGGCCATCAGCGTGCGGCCGGTCAGCAGCAGCTCCGCGGCCACGGTGTAGGGGATCTGGCGGGGGAGCCGCACCGCAGAACCACCCATCGGGTAGAGCGACCAGCGGGCCTCGGCCACGCCGAACTTCGCGGACTCGCCCGCGACCCGGATGTCGGTGCCCTGCAGGATCTCGGTGCCCCCGGCGATGGCGGGGCCCTCGACCGCGGCGATGAGCGGCTTGGTCAGCCGGAAGCCCTTGAGCAGCCCCTTGATGACCGACGGGTCGAACTCGCCGGACTCGAAGGACTCCGAGGGCGGTTTCTCGTCGGCCTTCTGCAGGTCCATCCCGGCGCAGAAGTAGCCGCCCGCCCCGGTGAGGATGCAGACGCGGATCGAGTCGTCGGAGTTCACCCGGTCCCAGGCGTCCTCCATGATCCGCAGCATCTCGCTCGAGAGCGCGTTGCGGCGCTCGGGACGGTTCATGGTCACGGTCAGGACGTGGCCGTCCTGCTCCACCAGGCAGTCAGTCATGGCCGTGATGCTAGCCACAAACGAGAACGTGTTCTAGTCTGCGGTCGTGGCCCTCAACATCGCTGACCTGTTCGAGCACGCGGTCGACGCCGCCCCCGACAACCCCGCCGTCAAGGTGGGCGATCGCACCGCGACGTACGCCGACCTGGAAGCCGAGTCCAACCGGCTCGCCCACTACCTGCAGAGCCAGGGAGTCGGTCCCGGCGACCACGTGGCGATCTATGCCAAGAACTCCATCGAGCACGTCGTGGCGGTGCTGGCCACGGTGAAGATCCGCGCCGTGACGATCAACGTCAACTACCGCTACGTCGAGGGGGAGCTCAACTACCTCTTCGACAACGCCGACGTGGTTGCGGTGGTCTTCGAGCGCTCCTACGCCCCGCTGCTGGCCTCGGTCGCGCCGAACCACGAGAAGCTGACGACGTTCGTCGCGATCCCCGACGCGATCGACCCCGACGACGCCTCGGACGTCTCCTCCTTCGGCGGCGTCCTGTACGCCGACGCGGTGGCCGACCAGAGCGCCGAGCGTGACTTCGGCGAGCGCAGTGCCGACGACCTGCACATCATCTACACCGGCGGCACCACCGGCTTCCCGAAGGGCGTCATGTGGCGCCACGAGGACTTCTGGCGCGTGCTCGGCGGCGGCATCGACTTCTACACCGGCGAGCCGTTGGAGGAGTTCGACCAGTCCAAGCAGGCCACGGACCCGCGGATGACCACCTTCCCGCTGAGCCCGCTGATGCACGGCGGCGCGCAGGCCGGCCTGCTCATGCACCTCTTCGCCGGGCACCTCACCGTCCTCGAGCCGAAGTTCGACCCCCAGCGCACCTGGGAGATCATCGAGCGCGACAAGGTGCAGCTGATCTTCATGACCGGCGACGCCATGGCCCGCCCGCTCATCGAGGAGTACGAGCGCAAGAAGGCCACCGGCACGCCGTACGACGGCAGCAGCCTGTTCGCCATCTCCAGCTCGGCCGCCATCTTCTCCCCGCCGGTCAAGAAGCGCTGGATGGACGAGTTCACCAACGCCGTCTTCACCGACTCGATCGGCGCCACCGAGACCGGGTTCTCCGGGATGGGGATGCAGGACAAGGGCGCGATCAGCACCGACGGCCCGGTCGTGGCCCTGGGTCCCGCCTCGGTCGTCCTCGACGAGGACAACCGTCCGATCCCGATGACGGAGGTCGGCAAGATCGGCCGACTCGCCCGGGGCGGCAACATCCCGCAGGGCTACTACAAGGACCCGGCGAAGTCGGCGGCGACCTTCATCGAGGTCGACGGCACCCGCTACTCGGTGCCCGGTGACTTCGCCCGCATCGAGGCCGACGGCAAGGTCACGCTGCTCGGCCGCGGCTCCAACTGCGTCAACACCGGCGGCGAGAAGGTCTACCCCGAGGAGGTCGAGATGGCCATCAAGGGACACCCGGCGGTCTACGACACCCTCGTCGTCGGCATTCCCGACGCGACCTACGGCCAGGCGGTCGCCGCGGTCGTCGAGCTGCGCGAGGGGCAGAGCCTCGAGCTCGAGGAGCTGCGGGAGTACCTCCGCTCGCACCTGTCCGGCTACAAGCTGCCCCGGTCGCTGACGGTCGTCGACACGATCCCGCGCAACGCCACCGGCAAGGCGCAGTACGTCGCAGCCAAGGAGATGGCGCTCGCCGACCGCTCCGCGCCGGCTGCCGGCTGACACCACCCCCCCATCCGCGACCCACCACTGCCAGGAGAGACCTGACATGCGCACCCCGATCTGCGACGAGTTCGGCATCGAGTACCCCATCCTCGCCTTCACCCCGTCCGAGCACGTGGCGGCGGCCGTGAGCCGTGCCGGTGGCCTCGGTGTCCTGGGCTGTGTCCGCTTCAACGACACCGAGGAGCTCGACCGGACGCTGACGTGGATGGACGAGAACACCGACGGCAAGCCGTACGGCGTCGACGTCGTCATGCCGATGAAGATCCCCACCGAGGGCACCTCGACGGACCTGTCGGCCTACATCCCCGAGGAGCACAAGAAGTTCGTCGACGAGACGCTGCTCAAGCTCGGCGTCCCGCCGCTCCAGGAGGGCGAGGGCCGTGAGGGCGTCCTGGGCTGGCTGCACTCGATGGCCCGCTCGCACGTGGACATCGCGCTGCAGCACCGTCCGGTCTTCATCGCCAACGCCCTCGGGTCCCCGCCGGTCGACGTCATCGAGCAGTGCCATGCCGGGGGCCTCAAGGTCGGCGCGCTCGCCGGTGCTCCGAAGCACGCCCTGAGCCACGTGGCCAACGGCGTCGACATCATCATCGCCCAGGGCTACGAGGCCGGCGGCCACACCGGTGAGATCGCCTCGATGGTGCTCACGCCCGACATCGTCGACGCGGTCGGCCCCGACGTGCCGGTGCTCGGTGCCGGTGGCATCGGCTCGGGCCGGCAGGTGGCCGCGTCGCTGGCGCTCGGCGCGCAGGGGGTGTGGACGGGCTCGATCTGGCTCGGCACCGAGGAGTACCGCAATCTCTCGGCCAACCACTCCGCCTGGGAGACCGCCTTCACCCGGGCGACCTCGGCCGACACCGTGCGCACCCGCGTCTACACCGGCAAGCCGGCCCGCCTGCTCAAGACCAAGTGGACCGAGGCCTGGGCGGAGGAGGGTGCGCCGCAGCCGCTGCCGATGCCGCTGCAGAACCTCCTGGTGGCCGAGGCCCACAACCGGATCGTGGCCTCGAACGACCCCGACGTGATCTCGATGCCGGTGGGCCAGATCGTCGGCCGGATGAACGAGGTGCGCCCGGTCGCCGACGTGATGGCCAGCCTGGTGTCCGAGTTCGAGGAGGCCGTGGCGGCCCTGAACAAGGTCAACGGCTGAGCGGTTCCCAGTCCACGGTCGAGGCCCCGAGCACCTGCTCGGGGCCTTAGCCTTCTGGTGTGACGGACGCAACGCGCGCAGGTGGAGCCTGGCGGCGCCTGGCCCTGGTCGGTGTGGCCCTCGCCCTCGGTGGCGGGACCCTCGTGGCACAGGGCGGCACCGTCTCGGCGGACGACCCGTTCCCGAAGCCGGTGCCGCAGGCGGGCTGCGGGAAGGGCTCGATGCCCGAGACCGACATCCAGGGGCGCGTCCCGCGCGCGGACTACCGCTCGGGGCGTGCTGCGGAGGGCTACACCTGCAACACCCGTGAGCTGGCCCACGAGGGCGGCTCGGGCGGCTTCAAGGTGCTGCGCTACACCGACGAGCAGGGCAACACCTGCGCGTTCTACGACAACACGCTGATCTTCCCCCGCGACGTGGTGAACAACCTGACCACCGGCCAGGGCACCGTCGTGCTCGACATGAACCGGCCGCGTCGTCCGGTGCGCACCACCACGCTCGACTCGCCGGCGATGGTCAGCCCGCACGAGTCGCTGCTGGTCAACCGCAAGCGGGGGCTGCTGGCCGCCGTGCTGGGCACGGCGGCGACCTACCCCGGCGTGCTCGACGTGTACGACGTCAGTGAGGACTGCCGCGACCCGCAGCTGCTCTCCTCGACCCTGTCGGGCGTGCTGGGGCACGAGTCGGGGTGGTCGAAGGACGGGCGGACCTTCTACAGCTCCAGCACGATCGCGACCCTGGCCGCGGTCGACCTCACCGACCCGACGGACCCGCAGGTGCTGACGACGCAGTGGGGCGTGAACTACCACGGCCTGCGGCTCTCCGACGACGGCCGCACGATGTACGCCGCCAACATCGGCGACCCCGGTCCGACGGGTGTCACCGACGGGGGCATCGCGATCCTCGACGTCTCCGAGGTCCAGGACCGGGTCGAGGACCCCGAGATCACGGTCCTGTCGAAGCTCACCTGGCCCGAGCACTCCATCCCGCAGGTCGCCGAGCCGTTCACCCGCGGTGGTCGCCACTACGTGCTGGAGATCGACGAGTTCGTCGACTTCTTCGAGGCGACCAACGCGCTGGCCTACCCGGGCTCCCCGGTGGGCGTCGCGCGCATCATCGACGTCGAGGACCCGACCGCTCCGGAGGTCGTCTCCAACATCCGCCTCGAGGTCCACCAGCCCGAGAACCGTGGCGGCGACCAGCTGCGCGATCCCGGAGCCTGGTTCCCCGCGCAGGGGTACGCCGGTCACTACTGCTCGCTGCCCAAGCGCCGCAACCCGAAGCTGGCCGGTTGCTCGATGATCGCCTCGGGCCTACGTCTGTTCGACATCCGCGACGTCGAGCACCCGCGGGAGGTCGGCTACTTCAACCAGCCGTTGGTCCCCGGGACCGCGCTCAAGCCCCCGACGCTCGGGGGCGCCTACGCCATGTCGGCGCCGGCGTACGACCGCAGGCGCGGCCAGGTCTGGTACACCGACACCAACACGGGCTTCTACAACGTCCGCCTCACCAACGGCCTGAGGAAGCTGCTGCGCTGATCGCAAGAACCGACCTTCGGTCCGCGCCACGCCGACAGACCCGTCCCGAAGGTCGGTTCCTGGCGGCTAGCCCGCCGAACCGGCGTATCAATACGCCGGCTCGCCCTCAGGCGTACGCCGTGCCGCGCTCCTCGCGGGTCCACAGCTCGCCGTCGCCGGCGGAGACGCCCTGGGCCATGAGCTCCCGCTTGAGCACCTTGTTGGTCGCGGTGGCCGGGAGGTCGTGGTTGATCCGCACGTAGCGGGGCCAGGCCTTGGGGGAGAGGTCGGGCTGCTCGCGCAGGAACGCCTCGAACTCCGCCTGGCTGACCTTCTCGCCCTCGTTGAGCACCATCGCGGCCATCACCTGGTCGCCGACCCGGTCGTCGCGGACCGCATACACCGCGACCCGGTTGAGCGCGGGCAGACGCTGCAGGATCCGCTCGATGGGGCCGGCCGCGAGGTTCTCGCCGTCCACGCGCATCCAGTCGGCGGTGCGGCCGGCGAGGTAGATCCAGCCGTCGGCGTCCTTGTAGGCCAGGTCGCCGGACCAGTACATCCCGTACCGCATCCGGTCGGCGTTGGCGTCGGGGTCGTTGTAGTAGCCCTGGAAGTAGCCGCCCCCGGTCGTGTTGACCAGCTCGCCGACGGCCTCGTCGGCGTTGAGCAGGGCGCCGTGCTCGTCGAAGCGGGCGACGGGGCACTCGGTGACGGTCTCGGCGTCGTAGATCGCCACACCGTCCATCCCCTTGCCGATGGAGCCCGGGGGAGTGCCCGGCTCGCGCAGGATGATGATGGCCAGCTCCGTGGAGCCGAAGCCGTCGGTGACCTCGCAGTCGAAGCGCCGGGCGAACTCCGCGATGTCGCGGTCGCTGGCCTCGTTGCCGAAGGCCACCCGCAGCGTGTTGTCCGCGTCGTCGTCGCGCTCGGGGGTGGCCAGGACGTAGGCCAGGGGCTTGCCGACGTAGTTCATGTAGGTGACGCCGTAGCGGCGCACGTCCTCGAGGAAGCGGGACGCCGAGAACCGGGTGGGCACCATCGTCGCGCCGCAGCCCACCGCGACCGCCCAGCCCGCGACCACCGCGTTGGAGTGGAACAGCGGCATCGAGAGGTAGCAGACGTCGTCGGACGTCATCGAGAACCGGTCGACGAGGTTGAGCCCGGAGAAGAGCACCATCAGGTGGGCTACCTGCACGGCCTTCGGGTCCCCGGAGGTGCCAGAGGTGAAGATCATCATGAAGGTGTCCATGGCCTCGACCTCGCGCAACGGCGCCAGCGCCCCGGCGGCGGAGACCTCCTGGGCCCACGCGTCGGAGTCGACGTCGACCACGCGCACACCACCGAGGTCGACGCCCTCGAGCAGCGGCAGGTGCTCGGCGTCGGTGAGCAGCACCTGGCACTCCGCACGGCGCACGTCCGCGGCGAGGCCCTCGCCGCGCCGGGTCGTGTTGATGCCGCACAGCACGTAGCCGGCGAGGCCGGCCCCGGCCATCGCGCGGAGCATGGCGGGGGAGTTGCCGAGCAGGGTCCCCACGTGGGGGGCGTGCTCCCGGTCGAGCACCGCCAGCACGGCCGCGGCCTCGGCGGAGGCCTCCGCGAGGTGCTCCCGCCAGGTCCAGGTCCGCTCGGGCGTCGCGATCGCCGTGCCGTCGTCCTCGAGTCGGTCCCGGAGCATCTGCTGCACGTTCTCGGCCACTGGTTCCCCCTCGTAGAACACGTTCTATTTGACGCGTGTCAACGTATGGTGCGCGTCACACCTGGTCAAGCACTTCGCGCAGATCGGTCACGTCGGCGTACGTCGTCCCGCGCTCCTCGCGCTCGAGCAACCGGCCCCGGCCGGCGACCGGGCCCTCGTCGGCCAGGCTGCGCTTGAGCACCTTGGTCGTGGCGGTGCGGGGCAGCTCGTCGAGGTCGGCGAGCAGGCGGACCCAGCGCGGCCGCCCCTTGGTGGGCAGGTCGGGCTGGGCGTCGAGGAAACGCGTCACCTGCGCGGCGTCCAACGGGGGGTCGGCCAGGAGGGCGGCGACCACCTGGTCGCCGACGCCGTGCGGGCCCGGGTCCGGGACGGCGTACACCGCCGCCTGCGTGACCGCCGGGTGCCGCAACCAGATCCGCTCCAGCGGGGCGGCGGCGAGGTTCTCGCCGTCCACCCGCATCCAGTCCGCGGTCCGGCCGGCGAAGTAGACCCAGCCCTCGGCGTCGCGGTAGGCGAGGTCCCCGGACCAGTACATCCCTCCACGCATCCGCTCGGACTCGGCGCCGGGGTCGTTGTAGTAGCCCGCGAACGCGCCGGACCCGGCGGTGTTCACCAGCTCGCCGATCGCCTCGTCGGCGTTGGTGAGTCGTCCGTCGTCGTCGAAGACGGCGTCCGCGGTCGGCAGCGACGTCTCGGCGTCGAGCACGGCCACCCCCGGCAGCGGTCGGCCCAGCGAGCCGGCGGGCATGTCGGGCTGGCGCTGCACGATGACGGCGTTCTCGGTGGAGGAGTAGGAGTCGACGACCGTGCAGCCGAAGCGCGTCGCGAACTCGTCGATGGCGCGCTCGTTGGCCTCGTTGCCGAAGACCAGGCGCAGCGGGTTGTCGGCGTCGTCCTCACGCGCTGGGGTGGCCAGGACGTAGGAGAGCGGCTTGCCCACGTAGTTGGCGTACGTCGCCCCGTGGCGGCGGACGTCGGGCAGGAAGCCCGACGCGGAGAACCGCCGGGCCAGGGCGACCGTCGCCCCGCCCGCCAGGGCGGGTGCCCAGCCGGCCATCACGGCGTTCGAGTGGAACAGCGGCATCGAGAGGTACGCGGTGTCGTTGCTGCCCAGCCCGAACCGCTCGGCCAGCATCACGCCCGGCCCGGCCACCTTGGCGTGCGTCACGCGGACCGCCTTGGGGTCGCCGGAGGTGCCCGAGGTGAAGATCAGCATCAGCAGGTCGTCCGGACCGATCGTGACGTCGGGTGCGCCCGCGTCCGCGTGCTGCTCGAGCAGGTCGGCCCAGTCCGGGGCGTCGACGGGGACCACCGGCACGTCGTCCAGCCCGTCGAGCAGCTCGGTGTGATCGGCGTCGGTCAGGACCAGCTGGCAGTCCGTGCGGTGTACGTCGGCAGCGAGCGCCTCGCCACGCCGTGTCGGGTTGAGCCCGACGACGACCAGCCCGCCGAGGGCGGCCGCCCCGAGCGTCAGCAGGAAGTCCGGGGTGTTCTCCAGCAGCACCCCGACGTGGGGAGGGCGCTCGTCGTCCAGCAGGGTCCGCAGCGCCGCTGCCCGCTGGTGGCCCTCTCGGACCACCTCGGCCCACGAGTGCCGCTCGTCCTCGAAGAGCAGCCCGTCCCCGGTGTCGTCCGCGCGCGCCAGCAGCAGGTCGCGGACGGTGGTCTCGACGCCCGCTCGCTGCGCTCGCTGCTCGACCACCGGGGGGTGGCCCGCTCGCTGCGCTCGCTGCTCGACCACCGGGGGTCTCAGGCCGGCTCGGCCGCGAGCACCCGCCCGATCGCGAGCGCCTGCTCGGTGCTGCCGCCGAAGGCGAACTCCAGGCGCTTGGCGGTGGTGAAGTAGCGGTGCGCCTCGCCGTCGAGGTCGATGCCGACCCCGCCGTGGACGTGGACCGTGGTGTGCGCCAGCCGGTGCGCGGCGTCGGCCGCCCACAGCTTGGCGATGGCCACCTCGGTCTCGGCGGGCAGGCCCTCGGCGAGGCGCCAGGCGGCCGACCACAGGGTCAGTCGCTGGCCGAGCACGTCGATGTAGCCGTCGGCCAGTCGCTGGGAGACCGCCTGGAACGTCCCGATCGGACGCCCGAACTGCTCGCGCGTCTTCGCGTACTGCGCGGTCAGCCGCAGCGCGCCCTCGGTGATGCCGAGCAGCTCGGCGCCGGTGGTGACGGTGACCAGGTCCCCGAGGCGACGCGCGGTGCTGCCGTCGAGCGAGCCGACCAGGGTCCCGGCCGCCTCCTCCAGGTCGAGGCGCGCGACGGTGTCGCCGTCGCTGGTGCGGCCGGGGGTGGTGCGCACGCCGTCGGCGTCGGCCGCCACGAGGAACACCCCGACGCCGTCTGCCGTGCTCGCGCTGACGAGGTACGCCGCAGCGTCGGTGCCCGCGCGGACCAGCGACTTCGCGCCGGAGACCGACCAGCCCGAGCCGGTGCTGCTCGCGGTGGTGACCGGGAGCGCGGGCAGGTGGGAGCGCTCCTCGCTCAAGGCCACGGTGAGGACCTGTTCGCCGGAGGCGGCGCCCGGGAGCCAGGCAGCGGCCAGGTCGGCGTCGGCCGACTCGGCGAGCAGCAGCGCCGCTGCGCCGTGCGTCGCGAGCGGGACGGGCGCGACGCGCTGGCCGACCTCGTGCAGCACCCGGCACAGCTCGACGAGGCCGAGCCCGGCACCGTCGTACTGCTCGGGGACGGCGAGGGAGAGCAGGCCCGCCTCACCGAGCGCGGCCCACAGGTCGCGGTCGAAGCGGCTGCCGGCGGCCTCGACGGCCTTCTGCCGGTCGAGGGTCACGCGGTCGTCGAGGATCGAGGCGGCCAGGGCCGCGGCGTCGTCCTGCTCGGGGGTGAAGGAGAAGTCCATGTCAGTCCGTCCTGGTGCTGGTCGAGAGGGGCCGCGGGTCAGCGCTTCGCGGCGGGCAGGCCGAGGCCGACATAGCCGATGATGTCGCGCTGGATCTCGTTGGTGCCACCGCCGAAGGTCATGACCAGCGAGGAGCGGAAGAAGCGCTCGAGGCGGCCGGCGATGACCGCGCCCTCGGAGTCGGCGGTGAGCCCGGCGTGGGGGCCGACGATCTCCATCAGCGAGCGGTAGACCTCGGTGGCCAGCTCGGAGCCGTAGATCTTGGTCGCCGACGCCTCGGCGGGGGAGAGGTCGACGCCACGGTCGGCGTCGGAGGCCAGCTTCCAGTTCAGCAGGGTGAGCATCTCCACGCGGGCATGGGCGCGGCCGAGCGCGATCTGCACCCACTCGGCGTCGATCACCCGCTGGCCGTCGGGGTTCTTGGTCTGCTGCGCCCACTCGCGCACGAGCTTGACCGACTGGGTCAGCGGAGCCGACGACGTCAGCGCCACGCGCTCGTGGTTGAGCTGGTTGGTCATCAGCGACCAGCCGCCGTTGAGCTCGCCGACCAGGTTGCCGACGGGGACGCGGACGTCCTCGTAGTAGGTGGCGCTGGTGTGCACGCCGGCGACGGTGTGCACCGGGGTGTAGGAGAAGCCGGGGGAGTCGGCCGGGACCAGGATCATCGACAGGCCCTTGTGCCGCGGCAGGTCGGGGTCGGTGCGGCAGGCCATCCAGATCCAGTCGGCGTACTGGATGAGCGAGGTCCACATCTTCTGGCCGTTGATGACCCACTCGTCGCCCTCGCGCACGGCCTTGGTCCGCAGCGAGGCGAGGTCGGTGCCCGAGCCCGGCTCGGAGTAGCCGATGGAGAAGTGCAGCTCGCCGGCCAGGATCTTCGGCAGGAAGTAGTCCTTCTGCTCCTGGGTGCCGTAGCGCATGATCGTCGGCCCCACGGTGTTCAGCGTGAGGTAGGGGATCGGCACGCCGAAGTCGGCCGCGACGTCGGTGAAGATCAGCTGGTCGACCATGGAGCGGGCCTGGCCGCCGTACTCCTTGGGCCAGCCGATGCCCAGCCAGCCGTCGGTGCCGAGCTGGCGGATCACGCCCTTGTAGACGCCCGCCTCGCCGAACTCGCCGGTCGCGGCGCTGAGCCCGGCACGGATCTCCGGGGTGACGAGGGCGCCGAAGTACTCCCTCAGCTCCTCTCGCAGCGCGATCTGGGCGGGTTCGAGGGCGAGGTGCATGGAGGGCTCCCGGGTGCGGAGGCGGATGTCGCTCGGATGACGCTGGAATGGCGCAGGATGGGGACGAGACCGGGTGTGACGCTGGCCTCGTCGTCCCGAAAACTATAACCTGTTCTCGTTTTGGTCCACCGTCACCGACGACGGACCACCTCCGGCCCCGACTCCGTCACAGACCAGGGAGGTCCTCATGACCGGCACGGCCACCCCCTCCGGCACCCGCCACCTCGACCAGGGCACGCCGCCGGACAGGTACGCCCGCGGCTGGCACTGCCTCGGCCTGGCCCGATCGTTCGAGGACGGCAAGCCGCACGCCATCGAGGCGTTCGGCGGCAAGCTCGTCGTCTGGCAGGACAGCGCGGGGCAGCTCAACGTCCTCGACGGCTACTGCCGGCACATGGGCGGCGACCTGACCCAGGGCACCGTCAAGGGCGACCAGATCGCCTGCCCGTTCCACGACTGGCGCTGGGGCGGCGACGGCAAGTGCAAGCAGATCCCCTACGCCCGCCGGGTCCCGCTGCGCGCGCGCACCCAGCGCTACGAGACCGCGATCCGCAACGAGTCGCTGTTCATCTGGTACGACCCCGAGGGCTCGGCCGGCGACCACGACCTGCTCCCGCCCGAGCTGCCGGGCCTCGCGTCGGGCAAATACACCGACTGGTTCTGGGAGACCGAGCACATCGAGGGCTCCAACTGCCGCGAGCTCATCGACAACGTGGTCGACATGGCGCACTTCTACTACGTGCACTTCGCGTTCCCGACGAGCTTCCGCAACGTCTTCGAGGGCCAGCAGGCCACCCAGTTCATGGAGTCCAAGGGGCGCCCGGACGTCAGTGGCGGCTACGGCTCGGAGGAGCTGTTCCTGAAGTCCGAGGCCACCTACTACGGGCCGTCGTACATGATCAACTGGCTCTGGACCGACTACAAGGGCTTCAAGACCGAGGTCGTGCTGGTCAACACCCACATCGCCACGGGCCCCAACTCCTTCACCCTGCAGTACGGCATCCTCGTCGAGAAGCCCGAGGGCATGGATGACGAGACGGCGAACTTCATCGGCAAGAAGTACGCCGACATGTTCGGCCAGGGCTTCCTGCAGGACGTGCACATCTGGAAGAACAAGGTGCCGGTCCAGAACCCGCTGCTGTGCGAGGAGGACGGGCCGGTCTACCAGCTGCGCCGCTGGTACGAGCAGTACTACGTCGACGTCGCCGACATCACCTCCGACATGGTCGACCGCTTCGAGTTCGAGGTCGACACCACCAAGGCCAACGAGTTCTGGCAGGACGAGGTCGCCCAGAACCTCGAGAAGAAGGCCGCCGAGGACGCCGCCGGCGACACCGAGGGCAGCGACGACCCGGCCCTGATGTCGGGCACCTGAGATGGCCTCGTTCGTCCCCACCAGCGCCGAGACGCTGGAGGACCAGCGTCTCTACACCCAGGCGCGGCTGACCCGCGTCGAGTGCCTGGACTGCCTGGCGGCGGTGGGCGTGAAGAAGAACAGCGATCACCACACGTCGGTCCAGTGGACCGCCGAGGCCGCCGCGCAGTGCCCCGACCTCGCACGGCGCAAGGCCGAGAGCCCCGACGGGCGGCTCGCCTTCCACGCCTGCCCGCGGATGAGCGCGAGCATCGAGGCCGCTGTGCGGGACGGCCGGCTGACCATCGGAGCAGAGGACGGATACTGAGCCACCGTGACCGACTCATACGTGCTGGAGGTCGTGAAGGTCGTCGACGAGACGGCCGACGCGCGCTCCATCTCCTTCCGGGTGCCCGAGGGCGCCGAGTCCGCCTTCGAGTACAAGCCGGGCCAGTTCCTGACCCTGGCGGTGCCGAGTGACCGCGACGGCCTCGCCGCCCGCTGCTACTCGCTGTCCTCGAGCCCGCACGACGGCGGCCCGCTGACGGTCACGGTCAAGCGCACCGTCGACGGCTACGCCTCCAACTGGGTCTGCGACCACCTCGAGGTCGGCTCGACCATGCGGGTGCTGCCGCCCAGCGGCATCTTCACCCCCGCCTCGCTGGACGCCGACCTGCTCCTCTTCGCCGGCGGCAGCGGCGTCACCCCGATCATGTCGATCACCCGCACCGCGCTCGCGCACGGCTCCGGCCGGATCGTGGTGTTCTACGCCAACCGCGACGAGCGCTCGGTGATCTTCGCCGAGGAGCTCACGCGACTGGCGGCCGAGCACCCCGACCGGCTGCAGGTCGTGCACTGGCTGGAGTCGGTGCAGGGGCTGCCGACCGGCGAGCAGCTCAAGGCGTTCGCGTCGGCGTACACCACCTGGGACGCGTTCGTCTGCGGCCCGGCGCCCTTCATGAAGCTGGTCGTCACCGCGCTGCGCGAGCTGGAGTTCCCCCGCGAGCGCCGGCACCAGGAGAAGTTCGTCTCGCTGGGCGGCAACCCGTTCGGCGACGTGGCCGAGGTCGCGGCAGCCGCCCAGGAGGTCGCGGAGGCCGAGTCGGAGGACGGCGCCGAGGGTGCGGCACCGGTCGACGTGCCCGACGGTCCGCAGGAGCCGGTGCGCCTCGAGGTCGAGCTCGACGGCGAGACGCACGCCTTCGACGACTGGCAGCCGGGCACGACGCTGCTCGAGCACCTGGAGTCCAAGGGCGTGAAGGCGCCGTACTCCTGCCGCGAGGGGGAGTGCTCGGCCTGCGCCGTCCGGCTGCTCGAGGGCGAGGTCAAGATGCTGCACAACGACGTGCTCGACGACGAGGACCTCGCCGACGGGATCCGCCTGGGCTGCCAGTCGGTCCCGGTCACCGACACCGTCCGCGCGACGTACTCCTGACCGGTCGCGGCGCGGGGGCGACTACCAGCCGCGCTCGCGCCACTCGGCGAGGTGCGGCCGCTCGTCGCCGAGCCGGCCGTCGGCGCCGTGGCCGGGGTAGAAGTGCGTCTCGTCCGGCAGCGTGCCGAACACCTTCTCCTCGACGTCGTCGATGAGCTGGGCGAAGGCGTCGGCGTCCCCGAAGGTCGCGCCCACCCCGCCGGGGAACAGCGAGTCGCCGGTGAGCAGGTGCGTGCCGCCGTGGGCCGTGCGGTGCAGCAGCGCTATCGAGCCGGGGGTGTGGCCGGCGATGGCGATCACCTCGAGCTCGCACGAGCCGACGGCCACCCGGTCCCCGTGCTCGAGGCGTACGTCGACGGGCACGCCGGTCTGCTCGGTGACCGCGTCGGCGTCCGGCTCGCCGACCAGCACCTGCGCACCGGTCCGCTCGACGACCTCGGCGAGCGCGCGGTGGTGGTCCCAGTGCTGGTGGGTCGTCACGACCGAGACGAGCCCGCCGTCCCCGACGAGGTCCAGCAGCGTCCCGGCGTCGTCGGCGGCGTCGACGAGGACCTGGTCGCCGGTCTCGGCGCAGCGCAGGAGGTAGCTGTTGTTGCTCATCTTCGGGTCGACCGCGACCTTCGTCAGGGTCAGGCACCCCAGGTCGCGGGTCTGGGCGGGGTCTCCCGGCGTCACGTCTCCGGTGTAGGTCTCCATCACCATGCTCCGATCTGCGGCAGGTCGCCGCCCTCGCTGCTCATGCCGGTCCCGTCCCCACGACCGCTGAGCCACCGTGCCGTGTCGGCCGCGGAGCCCCGCACCACGGGGGCGTCGGGCGCGACGTTACCGACATCGCGCTCGCGCCCGGCGTCGGTGAGCAGCAGGCGGAACCCGGGGGAGAGGTCGGCCAGGCGGGCGGCCATGGAGTCCACCGTCGCCTCGGCGAAGGCGTGGGGCCAGTCCTGGTGGCCGTAGCCGACGGCCAGGTCCACGTGGTGGATCTCGACCTCACGCCAGCGCATGGCGGGCACGGCTGCCGCGCGGAACGTGGGACCCCCGGGCACCCGGTCGATCCGTCGCGACCACTCCTGGTCGTCCATGGCCGCCACGGCGTCGGCGAAGCGACTGACCGAGCCGAGCAGGCGGTCCCGCACGACCGGGACCGCGGCGCCCGACAGCTCCTCGATGTCGTGGTCCCGGGCCTCCGCGGAGGGGTACATCGGGACGCCGCGGCCCTGGCGCAGTCCCTCGAGCGACCCGGCGAGACCCTCCGCGTTCAGGGTCAGGTGGGCGACGAGGTGCGCCCTGGTCCAGCCGGGGAGGAGGCTGTCCCCGTGCCAGGTGTCGTCGGTCATGGTGTCGACGGACCGGACCAGCCGCTGCGTCGCGTCGTACAGGGCGTCGATCGCGGCGTGGACGGCGGTGAGGTCCGTGGTGTCGGTCACGTCGCCATCCTGCCCCGACCGCGGCGGGCATGAACGCCCACGTCCGGGTGTTCCCCGGACTGTCGGTGCTGCGTGAGATGGTCCCGACGGGCGTCGACCAGGGGGTCGACGTACCATGACGAACACGTGTTCGAGTTGCGGGCCGCGCTCGGGCACCCCCGACCCGGACCGCCGGGCACCAACCCAGGAGACCTCTCTGTGGCCGACCAGCTGATCATCCGCGGGGCGCGCGAGCACAACCTCAAGGACGTCTCGATCGACCTGCCGCGCGACTCGCTCATCGTGTTCACCGGGCTCTCCGGCAGCGGCAAGTCCTCCCTGGCCTTCGACACGATCTTCGCCGAGGGGCAGCGTCGCTACGTCGAGTCGCTCTCGGCCTACGCGCGGCAGTTCCTCGGCCAGATGGACAAGCCCGACGTCGACTTCATCGAGGGCCTCTCCCCGGCGGTCTCGATCGACCAGAAGTCCACCTCGCGCAACCCGCGCTCGACGGTCGGCACGATCACCGAGGTCTACGACTACCTGCGCCTGCTCTACGCGCGCGCCGGCCGGCCGCACTGCCCCACCTGCGGCGCCAAGATCGAGCGGCAGACCCCGCAGCAGATCGTCGACCGTGTCCTGACGCTGGAGGAGGGGCGCCGCTTCCAGGTCCTCGCTCCGGTGATCCGCGGCCGCAAGGGCGAGTACGTCGAGCTCTTCGCCCAGCTCCAGACCCAGGGCTTCTCGCGCGTGCGCGTCGACGGGGAGACCCACTCCCTGGACCAGCCGCCGACCCTGGACAAGAAGCTCAAGCACACCATCGAGGTCGTGGTCGACCGGCTCGCGGTCAAGGAGTCGGCCAAGCGCCGGCTCACCGACTCGGTCGAGACCGCGCTGACGCTCTCCGGCGGCCTGGTCGTCCTCGACTTCGTCGACCTCCCCGAGGACGACGAGCACCGCGAGATGCGGTTCAGCGAGAAGATGGCGTGCCCCAACGAGCACACCATCGACGTCGACGAGCTCGAGCCGCGCTCTTTCTCCTTCAACTCCCCGTACGGCGCCTGCCCGGCCTGCACCGGCCTCGGCACCCGGATGGAGGTCGACCCCGAGCTGGTCGTCCCCAACCCCTCGGCCACGCTCGGCGAGGGCGCGATCCAACCGTGGTCCCACGCCCACATCAGCGACTACTTCCTGCGCCTGCTCGGCGCACTGGGCGACGAGGTCGGCTTCGACCTCAACACCCCGTGGGAGGACCTGTCGGCGAAGGCGCAGCGCTCGATCCTCGACGGTCACGGCAGCAAGGTGCACGTCGTCACCCGCAACCGCTACGGGCGCGAGCGCGCCTACTACGCCGACTTCGAGGGCGTGCGCGGCTACGTGGAGCGCCGCCACCGCGAGGCCGAGTCCGACACCAGCCGCGAGCGGTTCGAGTCGTTCATGCGCGAAGTGCCCTGCCCCACGTGCAAGGGCTCGCGGCTCAAGGCGGTCTCGCAATCGGTCACCCTCCAGTCCGGCACGGGCGAGCAGCGCGGCATCGCCGAGGTCTGCGCCCTGCCCATCAACGAGTCCGCGGCCTTCCTCGCGGACCTGGAGATGACCGCCCGCGAGCGCCAGATCGGCGAGCGGGTGCTCAAGGAGATCCACGAGCGGCTGCAGTTCCTGCTCGACGTGGGCCTGGACTACCTCTCCCTCGACCGGGCCTCCGGCTCGCTGTCCGGCGGCGAGGCGCAGCGCATCCGGCTGGCGACCCAGATCGGTGCCGGTCTCGTGGGCGTGCTCTACGTCCTCGACGAGCCGTCGATCGGTCTGCACCAGCGCGACAACCACCGGCTCATCGAGACGCTGCTGCGGCTCAAGGACCTCGGCAACACCCTCATCGTCGTCGAGCACGACGAGGACACCATCAAGGTGGCCGACTGGGTCGTCGACATCGGTCCGGGCGCCGGCGAGCACGGCGGCCAGGTCGTCCACAGCGGCACCGTCGAGGACCTGCTGGCCCACCCCGACTCCCTGACCGGTCAGTACCTCTCCGGACGCCGTGAGATCCCCGTCCCGGCCAAGCGTCGCCCCCGCACCGAGGGTCGGGAGCTGACGGTGCTCGGGGCGCGCGAGCACAACCTGCGCGACGTCGACGTCACGTTCCCGCTGGGGCTCTTCGTCGCCGTCACCGGTGTCTCCGGCTCGGGCAAGTCGACGCTGGTCAACGACATCCTCTACACCTCGCTGGCCAAGCAGCTCTACAACGCCCGCACCCTGCCCGGGCGCCACAAGGCGATCACCGGTCTCGAGCACGTCGACAAGGTGATCCACGTCGACCAGTCGCCGATCGGGCGCACCCCGCGCTCCAACCCCGCGACGTACACCGGCGTCTTCGACCACGTGCGCAAGCTCTTCGCGGCCACGCCCGAGGCCAAGATGCGCGGCTACCTCCAGGGCCGGTTCTCGTTCAACGTCAAGGGCGGGCGCTGCGAGGCGTGCGCCGGCGACGGCACGATCAAGATCGAGATGAACTTCCTGCCCGACGTCTACGTCCCCTGCGAGGTCTGCCACGGTGCGCGCTACAACCGCGAGACGCTCGAGGTCCACTACAAGGGCAAGACCATCGCCGAGGTCCTCGACATGCCGATCGAGGAGGCGGTGGAGTTCTTCGCCGCGGTGCCGGCGATCAATCGCCACCTCAAGACCCTCGTCGAGGTCGGCCTCGGGTACGTCCGGCTCGGGCAGCCCGCGACCACCCTGTCCGGCGGCGAGGCCCAGCGCGTGAAGCTGTCGGCCGAGCTGCAGAAGCGCTCCACCGGCCGCACCGTCTACGTCCTCGACGAGCCGACGACCGGTCTGCACTTCGAGGACATCCGCAAGCTGCTGCTGGTGCTGGGTCGTCTGGTGGATGCCGGCAACACCGTGCTGGTCATCGAGCACAACCTCGACGTCATCAAGACCGCCGACTGGTTGGTCGACATGGGGCCCGAGGGTGGCTCGCGAGGCGGCATGGTCGTCGCCGAGGGCACTCCGGAGGCGGTCGCGGCCGACCCCGACAGCCACACCGGCCGCTTCCTCGCCCCGCTGCTGGAGGGCAAGGAGGCCGAGCAGCCCGAGGGCCTGCTGGCCGCCTCGGCCGCCCCCGCGCAGGTGCGTGCCACCCGTCGGCAGGCGGCGCAGCGCACCGCCAACGAGCGTGCCGCCGCCAAGCGGACCGCGACGAAGAAGGCGTCCGCCGCGAAGAAGCCCGCTGCCAAGCGGACGGTGAAGAAGTCCTGAGAGGAGTCGGAGT
The DNA here is from genome assembly GCF_013408145.1 of Nocardioides marinus. Taxonomy (NCBI): domain Bacteria; kingdom Bacillati; phylum Actinomycetota; class Actinomycetes; order Propionibacteriales; family Nocardioidaceae; genus Nocardioides; species Nocardioides marinus. Next base: position 1,923,704 of record NZ_JACBZI010000001.1, on the reverse strand, counting down.
CGGCGGTCCGCCTGGGGCCCACCTGGCTAGGCTCGCCGCACCCCGACCCTCGAGAGGACCCCGATGAGCCAGCCCACGGAGCCCCGCCCGTCCCGTCAGACCGCCGCTGCGCGCCCGACGCTCTCGCGCCGCCACGCCCTCGGCGGTGTCGCCGGTGTGGGGCTGGGGCTGCCGCTCCTCGCGGCCTGTGCAGGTGACGACTCCAGCGCCACCGACCCCGCCGGCTCCCCGGGCGCCTCGACGGGCGGGTCGCCGTCGACCGACAGCGGGTCCTCCGGTGGCAGCGCTGCCTCGGCGGCGTTCGCCTCGACCGCCGACGTGCCCGTGGGCAGCGGTGCGGTCTTCCCCGACGAGGGCGTGGTCGTCACGCAGCCGACTGAGGGGGAGTTCCTCGGCTTCTCGATCACCTGCACCCACCAGGGCTGCCCGGTCGACTCGGTGAGCGACGCCGGCATCAGCTGCCCCTGCCACGGCTCGGTCTTCGACCTCACCTCGGGCGCCCCGACCGCCGGCCCCGCGACCTCCGCCCTCGGCGCGGTGCAGCTCACCGTCGACGGCCAGGACATCTCCCGCGCCTGATCCACCTCCCACGCCGAGCCGGCGTGTTGATACGCCGGTTCGACGGGACCAGCACGCCGAGCCGGCGTGTTGATACGCCGGTTCGACCCGTGGGTACGCCGGTCGCGGCCGGACCCGCAGCACCAGGAGTGTCCCCGGTCCCTCGTAGGCTGATGGCGTGCCCGCCCGACCGACTCCCCGCACGTCCCGCGGACCGCTGTCCTACCGTCCCGAGCCGGGCTCGATCCCGACCCAGCCGGGCGTCTACCGCTTCCGTGACGCCCAGCGCCGGGTGATCTACGTCGGCAAGGCCAAGAACCTCCGGGCGCGGCTGTCGTCGTACTTCCAGGACATCGCCAACCTCCACCAGCGCACGGCCTCCATGGTGACCACGGCCGCCTCGGTGGAGTGGACCGTCGTGGGCACGGAGGTCGAGGCGCTGCAGCTGGAGTACTCCTGGATCAAGGAGTACGACCCGCGGTTCAACGTGAAGTACCGCGACGACAAGTCCTACCCCTGGTTGGCGGTCACGCTCGGTGAGGAGTTCCCCCGCGTGATGGTGGGGCGCGGAGCCAAGCGCAAGGGCACCCGCTACTTCGGCCCCTACTCCCACGCCTGGGCGATCCGGGAGACCGTCGACATCCTGCTGAGGGTCTTCCCGATGCGCTCGTGCAGCAACGGCGTCTTCAAGCGCTCCGCCCAGGTGGGTCGCCCCTGCCTGCTCGGCTACATCGACAAGTGCTCGGCCCCCTGCGTGGGGCAGGTCTCGCCCGAGGAGCACCGGGAGATCGTCGAGGACTTCTGCGACTTCATGGGCGGTCAGACCAAGCCGTTCATCCGCCGCATCGAGAAGGAGATGTACGCCGCCAGCGAGGCACTCGACTTCGAGAAGGCCGCCCGGCTGCGTGACGACCTCGGCGCCATGCAGCGTGCGCTGGAGAAGCAGGCGGTCGTGCTGGGCGATGGTGCCGACGCCGACGTGGTGGCCCTGGCGGAGGACCCGCTCGAGGTCGCGGTGCAGGTCTTCTACGTGCGCGGCGGGCGTATCCGTGGCCAGCGCGGCTGGGTCGCCGACCGGATGGACGAGGGCGAGACCCCTGAGCTGGTCGAGAACTTCCTGCTCCAGCTCTACGCCGGCGACGCCGACTCCATCCCGCGCGAGGTGCTGGTTCCGGCGCTGCCTCCGGACGTCGAGACCCTCGAGGAGCTGCTCAGCGACCTGCGCGGCAGTCGGGTCCGCATCCGGGTTCCCCAGCGGGGCGACAAGCGGGCGCTGGCCGAGACCGTCGCCAAGAACGCCGCTCAGTCGCTGGCGTTGCACAAGACCAAGCGCGCCAGCGACCTCACCACCCGCAACCGCGCGCTGGAGGAGATCCAGCAGGCCCTCGAGCTCGACGACGTGCCGCTGCGCATCGAGTGCTACGACGTCTCCAACCTCCAGGGCACCGAGGTGGTGGCCTCGATGGTCGTCTTCGAGGACGGCCTGCCCCGCAAGGGGGAGTACCGCAAGTTCGTCATCAAGGGCGTCGACGGACAGAACGACGTCGCCTCGATGCACGAGGTCATCACCCGGCGGTTCCGCCGGCTGCTCGACGAGCAGGCCCGCTCCGAGCTCAAGCCGGGCACCGAGGAGTCCGGCCCGATGCTGGTCGACCCCGAGACCGGGCGACCCCGCAAGTTCGCGTACGCGCCGGGGCTGGTCGTGGTCGACGGCGGGCCGCCCCAGGTGGCCGCGGCGCAGCGGGCGCTCGACGAGCTCGGCATCGACGACGTACCGGTCTGCGGGCTGGCCAAGCGCCTGGAGGAGGTCTGGCTCCCCAGTGAGGAGGACCCGGTCATCCTCGCCCGCAGCAGCGAGGGGCTCTACCTGCTCCAGCGCATCCGCGACGAGGCCCACCGCTTCGCCATCGCCCACCACCGCAACCGCCGCTCGAAGTCGATGGTCGAGTCGGTCCTCGACGACGTCCCGGGGTTGGGGGAGGTCCGGCGCAGGACCCTGCTCAAGCACTTCGGCTCCCTGAAGAAGCTCAGGGAGGCCGAGGTCGAGCAGATCGCGCAGGTCCCGGGGATCGGGGTGCGCACCGCGGAGTCCATCAAGGCCGCGGTGTCCGGCGGCCGGGCGGGCGCGGGTGGAGCGGCGACCGGGCGCCCGGACGGGCCTACGGTGGTCTCCGTCAACACCGCCACCGGTGAGATCGAGGAAGAGTGACGGGAGCAGTGACACCGCGATGAGCATCCCCGAGACCGGCCCTCTGGTGGTCGTCACCGGCATGACCGGTGCCGGTCGCAGCACCGCCGCGAAGGAGCTGGAGGACCTCGGCTACTTCGTGGTGGACAACCTGCCACCGTCCCTGCTGCGTGACGTGGTCCGGCTCGTCGACGAGTCCCGCGGCCCGCAGCAGCCGATCGCCGTCGTGGTCGACGTCCGGTCGGGCTCGTTCTTCGACGACCTGCAGGAGAACCTCGCGCACGGCGCGACCGGGCGGCGCGCCACCCTGGTGTTCCTCGAGGCCAGCGACGACCTGCTCGTACGCCGGCAGGAGGCGGCTCGCCGACCGCACCCGCTGCAGGGCACCGGTCGGCTGCTCGACGGGTTGGTGCGCGAGCGCACCGTGCTCGCCGACCTGCGCGGCGAGGCGGACCTGCTCATCGACACCACCTCCCTCAACGTCCACCAGCTGACCGCGCGGATCCGTGAGGCCTTCGGCACCGAGGAGACGACCCGGTTGCACATCCGGGTGGTCTCCTTCGGCTTCAAGTACGGCATCCCGGTCGACGCCGACTACCTCGCCGACATGCGGTTCCTGCCCAACCCGCACTGGATCCCCGAGCTGAGGGCGCACACCGGCCGGGACTCCGACGTCTCCGACTACGTGCTATCCCAGCCGGGTGCCGCGGAGTTCCTCGACGCCTACGTCCCGGTGCTCACCGGGGTGGCGGAGGGCTACCTCCGCGAGGGGAAGCGCTTCATGAGGGTCGCGATCGGCTGCACCGGCGGCAAGCACCGCAGCGTCGCGATGACCGAGGAGATCACCCGCCGCCTCCAGGAGCTCGGCCACCAGGCCACGGCCACCCACCGGGACCTCGGCCGTGAGTGACCTCTGGTCCCACGACCCGCTCCCCGGGCAGGGGCCCGGCGACACCGCCGGGGCCGGGGGCGGGCTCGACCGCGCCCAGGCGGTCGTCGCCCTCGGCGGCGGCCACGGCCTGCACGCGTCGCTGCGGGCCCTGCGCCACCTGGTCGACGACGTCGTGGTCGACGAGCTCACGGCCGTCGTCACGGTCGCCGACAACGGGGGCTCGTCGGGTCGGTTGCGAGGTGAGTTCGGCGTCCTCCCACCCGGCGACCTGCGGATGGCGCTGGCCGCGCTGTGCGGCGAGGACGAGTGGGGACGCACCTGGGAGGGCGTCCTGCAGCACCGATTCGCCGGGGAGGGCGAGATGAACGGCCACGTGGTGGGCAACCTGCTCATCGTGGCCCTGTGGGAGCAGCTCGGCGACCACGTGGGAGCCCTCGACATCGTCGGTCGCCTGCTGGGCGCCAAGGGCCGGGTGCTCCCGATGGCGCTGTGCCCGATGGACATCCACGCGGAGGTCCGGGGCCTGGACCCCGACGACCCCGACGCGCTGGAGGTCGTGCGCGGCCAGGTGGAGGTCGCCACCACCGAGGGGGTCATCACCAGCGTGGCCCTCGACCCGCCGGCACCGCCCACCAGCCCCGACGCGCTGGCCGCGCTGGGCGCGGCCGACTGGGTGTTCCTGGGACCGGGCTCGTGGTTCAGCTCGGTCATCCCGCACCTGCTGGTGCCCGACCTGCGCGACGCGCTCACCACCACCTCCGCCAAGGTCGTCGTCGTCCTGAACCTCGCCGAGCAGCCGGGGGAGACCGGCGGCTTCAGCCCGGCCGACCACCTCTCGGTGCTGCTCGAGCACGCGCCCGACCTCCCGCTGCACAGCGTGCTGGCCGACGCGGGCACGCTGCGGCGGGCGGGAGCCGAGGCGGCCTGGCACCTCGAGGAGCTGACCGCGGCCGTCGGTGCGCGGTTGGTGCTCGCGGACGTGGCGGCCGCCGACGGCTCCCCACGCCACGACCCGCGGCTGCTGGCCGACGCCTACGAGTCGGTCATGGCCGGGGCCTGAGGGTCGTTGACGTGCGTGCGAGGATCGCCCCATGGCGATGACGGCACAGGTCAAGGCGGAGCTGTCGAGCACCCCCATCACCAAGACCTGTTGTCGCAAGGCCGAGGTCGCCTCGATGCTGCGTTTCGCCGGTGGGCTGCACATCGTGAGCGGCCGGATCGTCGTCGAGGCCGAGCTCGACACCGGTGCTGCCGCACGACGACTGCGCAAGGACGTCTCCGAGGTCTACGGCGCCCACTCCGACGTCGTGATGGTGCAGGGCAACGGCCTGCGCAAGGGCAGCCGCTACATCGTCAGGGTGGTGCGTGACGGCGAGGCGCTCGCCCGCCAGACCGGCCTGCTCGACCAGCGCGGTCGACCCGTCCGTGGCCTGCCCCCGGCGGTGGTGTCCGGCGGCGCCTGCGACGCCGTCGCCGCCTGGCGCGGCGCCTTCCTCGCCCACGGGTCGCTCACCGAACCGGGGCGCTCGTCCTCGCTCGAGGTCACCTGCCCGGGGTCGGAGGCCGCCCTCGCGCTCGTCGGCGTCGCTCGCCGGCTCGGCATCTCGGCCAAGGCCCGCGAGGTCCGTGGCGTGGACCGTGTCGTGATCCGCGACGGTGACGCCATCGGTCAGCTGCTGACCAGGCTCGGCGCCCACGAGTCCCTGATGGCCTGGGAGGAGCGCCGCATGCGCCGCGAGGTGCGCGCGACCGCCAACCGGCTGGCCAACTTCGACGACGCCAACCTGCGCCGCTCCGCGCGCGCCGCGGTGGCGGCAGGAGCCCGGGTCGAGCGGGCCCTGGAGATCCTGGGCGACGAGGTCCCCGACCACCTCAAGCTCGCCGGCAGCCTGCGGGTCGAGCACAAGCAGGCCTCGCTCGAGGAGCTCGGGCAGCTGCACGAGCCGGTCCTCACCAAGGACGCGATCGCGGGCCGGATCCGGCGGTTGCTGGCCATGGCCGACAAGCGCGCCGAGGAGCTCGGCATCCCCGACACGGAGTCCTCGCTGACCCCCGACATGCTCGCCGAGGACGCCTGAGCCTCCCCGCCCGACGGACACTCCCTGCTCCGCCGTACGAGGACGGCGTCCGAGCCCGACGACCCCCGGTGGGCCGCCGGTGTGCTCGCGGTAGGGTCGGCCGGGGAGCCGGCCGTCACGGCCGCCCCGCCCGAACACCACCCGATCGACCATGTCGGACGACCCAGGAGCAGCAGTGACCGTGCGCGTAGGTATCAACGGATTCGGCCGGATCGGCCGCAACTTCTTCCGGGCCGTGCAGGCCTCCGGGGCCGACTTGGAGATCGTCGGCATCAACGACCTCACCGACAACGCGGTGCTGGCCCACCTGTTGAAGTACGACTCGATCCTCGGCGTCATGGGCGAGGAGGTCGAGGCCACCGCTGACGCGATCGTCGTGGGCGGCAAGGAGATCAAGGTCTCCAGCGAGCGCGAGCCGGGCAACCTCGGCTGGGGCGACCTCGGCGTGGACGTCGTGGTGGAGTCCACCGGCTTCTTCACCGACGCGACCAAGGCCAAGGCCCACGTCGACGCCGGCGCCAAGAAGGTCATCATCTCCGCGCCCGCCTCCAACGAGGACATCACCATCGTGATGGGCGTCAACCACGAGCTCTACGACCCCGCCGCGCACACGGTCATCTCCAACGCCTCGTGCACCACCAACTGCCTGGCCCCCATGGCCAAGGCGCTCAACGACGCCATCGGGATCAACAAGGGCCTGATGACCACGGTGCACGCCTACACCGCCGACCAGAACCTGCAGGACAACATCCACAAGGACCTGCGTCGGGCCCGCGCCGCGGCGATCAACATCGTCCCCACCTCGACCGGTGCCGCCAAGGCCATCGGCCTCGTCCTGCCCGAGCTCAAGGGCAAGCTCGACGGCTACGCGCTGCGCGTCCCGACCCCGACCGGCTCGCTGACCGACCTCTCCTTCGAGGCCTCGCGCGAGACCTCGGTCGAGGAGGTCAACGCCGCGGTCGAGGCCGCCGCCGACGGCCGCTTCCTGCGGTACTCCACCGCCCCGATCGTCTCCTCCGACATCGTCACCGACCCGGCCTCGTGCATCTTCGACGCGCCGCTGACCAAGGTGCTCGGCAACCAGGTCAAGGTCGCCGGCTGGTACGACAACGAGTGGGGCTACTCCAACCGCCTCGTCGACCTCATCGGCTTCGTGGGCGAGTCCCTCTGAGCATGACTGCTGCGACGACGGGACTCGACCAGCTCCTCGAGCAGGGCGTGGCCGGCAAGCGGGTGCTCGTCCGCTCCGACCTCAACGTCCCTCTCGACGGGTCCGTCATCACCGATGACGGGCGCATCCGCGCGAGCGTGCCGACGATCCGTCGGCTCGCGGACGCGGACGCCCGCGTGGTGGTGACGGCCCACCTCGGACGTCCCAAGGGCGCCCCCGAGGAGCGCTACTCCCTGGCCCCTGTGGCGGCTCGCCTCGGCGAGCTCCTCGGCACCGACGTGGCGTTCGCCCGCGACACGGTGGGGGAGTCGGCGCACGAGACCGTCGCCCAGCTCGAGGACGGCCAGGTCGCCCTGCTGGAGAACGTCCGTTTCAACGCGGGCGAGACCAGCAAGGACGACGGCGAGCGGGCCGGGTTCGCCCGGCAGCTCGCCGACCTCGCCGACGTCTTCGTCTCCGACGGCTTCGGGGTCGTGCACCGCAAGCAGGCCAGCGTCTACGACGTCGCGCAGATCCTGCCCAGCGCCATGGGCACGCTGGTCTCGACCGAGATCGACGTGCTGCGCCGCCTCACCGAGGAGCCGCAGCGCCCGTACGTCGTCGTGCTCGGCGGCTCGAAGGTCTCCGACAAGCTCGGCGTCATCGACAACCTGCTCGGCAAGGCCGACAAGCTGCTCATCGGCGGCGGCATGGTCTTCACCTTCCTCAAGGCCCAGGGCCACGAGGTCGGCAAGAGCCTCCTGGAGGAGGACCAGCTCGAGACCTGCCGCAGCTACCTCGCGCGGGCCGAGGAGCTCGGGGTGCAGATCCTGCTCCCCGGCGACATCGTGGTCGACACGGCCTTCCCGTCCGGCGACCGCACCCCGGAGCCCCGCGTGGTCCCGGCCACGGAGATCCCTGCCGACTGCCTGGGCCTCGACATCGGCCCGGCTGCCGGCGCCGACTTCGCCGCCGCGCTCTCCGACGCGCGCACGGTCTTCTGGAACGGCCCCATGGGTGTCTTCGAGGTGCCGCAGTTCGCTGACGGCACCCGTGCGGTGGCCGAGGCGCTCACCCGCACCGAGGGCCTCTCGGTCGTCGGTGGCGGCGACTCCGCCGCGGCCGTGCGCACCCTCGGCTTCGACGAGGGCGCCTTCGGTCACATCTCCACCGGCGGCGGAGCCAGCCTGGAGTACCTCGAGGGCAAGGCCCTCCCCGGCATCGACGTCCTGGAGGGCTGACCCATGGCCGCACGTACCCCGCTCATGGCGGGCAACTGGAAGATGAACCTGAACCACCAGGAGGCGGTGGTGCTGGTCCAGAAGCTCGCGTGGACCCTCTCGGACAAGAAGCACGACCCGGCGCGCTCCGAGGTCGTCGTCGTCCCGCCGTTCACCGACCTGCGCTCGGTGCAGACGCTGGTCGACGGCGACCGGCTCCCGATCAAGTATGCCGCGCAGGACTGCTCGGCGCACGACTCGGGCGCCTACACCGGTGAGATCTCGACCTCCATGCTCACCAAGCTCGGCTGCTCCTACGTCGTGCTCGGTCACTCCGAGCGCCGGGAGTACCACCAGGAGTCCGACGAGCTGGTCAGCGCCAAGGCCCACAAGGCCGTCGAGGCCGGGTTGGTCCCGATCGTGTGCGTCGGTGAGGGCCTCGAGGTCCGCCAGGCTGGCGAGCACGTCGCTCACACTCTCGCCCAGGTCGAGGGGTCGCTGGCGGGCTTCTCCGCCGAGCAGGTCGCGGCCCTGGTCGTGGCCTACGAGCCGGTCTGGGCCATCGGCACCGGCGAGGTGGCCACCCCCGACGACGCCCAGGAGGTGTGCGGAGCCATCCGTGCCCGCCTGCGCGAGCTGCACGGGGACGCGGCTGCCGATGGTGTCCGGGTGCTGTACGGCGGGTCGGTCAAGGCCGCCAACGTCGGGGCCATCATGGCCCAGCCGGACGTCGACGGATGCCTGGTCGGCGGGGCGAGCCTGCAGGCCGACGAGTTCGGCGCGATCTGCCGGTTCTACGACATGCCCGTCCTCTGACGCGGCCCGCCGCCCCTCCCGTCCCTCTCATCACGTAGGATCTGCGACCGTGGAACTGCTCTTCACCATCATCCTGATGATCTCCAGCCTGCTGATGATCCTGCTGGTGCTCCTGCACAAGGGCCGCGGTGGCGGCCTGTCCGACATGTTCGGCGGCGGTGTGTCCTCCTCGCTCGGCGGATCGTCGGTGGCGGAGCGCAACCTGGACCGTCTGACCGTGGGCATCGGGGGCATCTGGTTCGCCACCGTCATCGCCCTGGGGCTCCTGCTCGCCTACTGACCTGATGACCTCTCGGGCCTGACGAAGGAGAAGACACCATGGCTGGTGGAGGAAACGCGATCCGGGGTAGCCGGGTCGGCGCAGGTCCGATGGGAGAGGCCGAGCGCGGCGATGCGGCCCCCCGCCAGACCGTGACCTACTTCTGCTCCCACGAGCACCGCGTCGTGGTGGCCTTCTCGGTCGAGGCGCAGGTCCCGGAGTCGTGGGACTGCCCCAAGTGCGGCCTGCCCGCCAGCCTGGACAGCGACAACCCACCGCCGGCTCCGAAGATCGAGCCCTACAAGACGCACCTTGCCTACGTGAAGGAGCGGCGCTCGGACAAGGAGGCGGCCGACATCCTCGACGAGGCACTCAAGCTGCTCCGGTCCCGCCGCAAGTCCGGCGACCTGGTCTTCTGATCCCGCCGAACCGGCGCATCAATACGCCGGGTCGACGTGTCCTTCGTGCCGAGCCGGCGTATCAATACGCCGGCTCGACCTGACCTTGGCGCCGAGCCGGCGCATCAATACGCCGGGTCGATCCGGAGGTTGCGTTGAGCGCCCCGTTGTCGTGCCCTCACGCGACGTACGTCGCCACGTCGGCGCGTGCGCGGGCCGCGCGGTGACCTGCGCGGACCAGCTCCTCGGCCCGCAGCGTCTGAGCGAACAGGTCCTCGGATCGGATCACGACGATGGTCCACCCGAGCGCCCGGGCTCGGTCGCGGCGTCGTCGGTCGCGCGCGAGCTGCTCGGGCGTGGAGTGCCAGTCGGCCCCGTCGTACTCGACCGCGAACTTCAGATCCGGGTCGGCCAGGTCGAACCGAGCCACGAAGTCCGACCCGTCCCACAGCTCCACCTGTGGCTGCAGGTCGAGGCCGGCCTCGTGGCAGCGCAACCAGAGGACGTCCTCGGCCGGCGACTCGCACAAGTCATGGACCAGCGGTGCGACCGCGCGGAACGTGGTGACCCAGCGGCGACCCTTGAAGCCGGCGGACAGGGCGAGGAGCCGCTCCTTGTCGACCAGACCGGTGCGGTAGATCGCATTCATCCCCGCCAGTGACTCCGAGGGCCACCGCACCATCCCGAGGTCGGCGCAGGTCCGCAGCGGCGTGGTCACGGCGAGTCCCTGCATCTCCACGATCTCGTCGTCCCGCAGGTCCCGCTCGCCGCGGACGGAGACCGGGTTGCGCAGGGAGGCAGACCCCCGGCGCCGCATCATCCGCACTGGCATCGCCTCGAGGTGCTCGCCCGGCGCGAGGACCATCTCGGCGCCGTGCAGCCAGGCGGCGTGCCGGTCGCAGACCACCGTGTCCGGCGGGGCGTGCAGCCGGAGTGCCGCGATGCGCAGGTCGAGGTCGTCGGGCACCCCGGCCTCGACGTACACCCCCTTGAGCACGCGTGTGACCACGCCCATGGCTACCAGCTGACGAAGGTGCCGAGGAGTCAGGGCTTTCTCGCATGCCATGGTTGTGGTGAACGGTGCGCGTTCGAACGTCCGTACCTGCGCTCGGACGTCTGGCGGTCGCGTGGGTCGCATACCGAGAGGTTGCTGCGGTGAGGCTCCCCTCGGGGCCCGAGGACCCAGGACTGTGGAGAGGCCCGTCCGCGACGTCCTTGTGGACCATTCCCGGTCCATTCGCGCCGAGCCGGCGTATCAATGCGCCGGTTCGACCTGAAACGAGCGCCGAGCCGGCGTATCAATACGCCGGTTCGACCCGGAACGAGCGCCCAGTCGGCGTATCAATACGCCGGTTCGACGGGTCAGAGGCGGGAGGCGGCGGCGCGGTCGAGGAACCAGACGGTCTCCTCGCGCCCCGAGACTCCCGACGCCGGGGTCTCGGCGACGGAGGTGTGCTCGGGCGACAGCGCGCGGGCGACAGCCTCGGCCTTGGCCTCGCCGCTGACCAGCAGCCAGGTGGCCCGTGACCTGGCCAGTGCGGGGTAGGTGAGGCTGACTCGCTCGGGCGGCGGCTTCGGCGAGCCGGTGACCGGCACGGACGACCGGTCCCTGACGTCGAGCTCGGGGCGACCGGGGAAGAGCGAGGCGATGTGGCTGTCCGGGCCGACACCGAGCATCAGCACGTCGAACTCCTCGGGCCCGTGCGCGTCGAGCTCCGCGGCGTACGCCGCAGCGGCGGCCTCGACGTCGTCGACGTCCTCGGTGGCCGCGACCTCGTGGACCCGCTCGGCCGGCACCCCCACCGCGTCGAGGAACGCGGTGCGTGCCTGGACGGCGTTGCGATCAGCGGAGTCGCGCGCCACGAAGCGCTCGTCACCCCACCAGAGGTCGACGGCGGTCCAGTCGACCCCGGAGCCGGGGGAGAGCCTCGCCAGCTCGCGGTGGATGGCGTCGGCGATCGACCCGCCCGTGAGCACGACGTGCGGTCGGCGGCCGGCGGACTGGGCGTCGGCCAGCACCCGCAGCAGCTCACCGGCGACCGACCTGGCCAGCTCCTCCGGGCCGGCGTGCACCTCGACGCGCGGGGCGGCGGTCACGACCGGTGCTCCCGGTAGTAGGCGACCAGGGCCCGGGTGGAGGGGTCCTGGTCGGCGAGCGCGTCGGCGTCGCCGGCGAGGACCGGGCCGAGCCGGGTGGCCAGCTGCTTGCCGAGCTCGACGCCCCACTGGTCGAAGCTGTCGATGCCCCACACCACGCCCTGGGTGAAGGTGATGTGCTCGTACAGCGCGACGAGCTGACCCAGGACCGAGGGCGTGAGCCGGGGCGCCATGATCGACGTCGAGGGCCGGTTGCCGGCGAAGACCCGGGCCGGGACGATCTGCTCGGCCGTCCCCTCGGCGCGGACCTCCTCGGCGCTCTTGCCGAAGGCCAGGGCCTGGGACTGGGCCAGGAAGTTGGCCAGCAGGAGCTCGTGGACGTCCTGCTCGCCGTCGACCAGGGGGTACGACGGTGCCGCGAACGCGATGAAGTCGCACGGCACGACCTGGGTGCCCTGGTGCAGCAGCTGGTAGAACGCGTGCTGGCCGTTGGTCCCGGGCTCGCCCCAGAAGACCTCGCCGGTGCCGGCGGTCACGGGGGAGCCGTCCCAGCGCACACTCTTGCCGTTGGACTCCATCGTCAGCTGCTGAAGGTAGGCCGGGAAGCGGTGCAGCAGCTGGGCGTAGGGCAGCACCGCGTGGGTACGGGCGCCGAGGAGGTCGACGTACCAGACGTTGATCAGCCCCATCAGGGCCGGGACGTTGGACTCCAGCGGCGTGGTGCGGAAGTGCTCGTCGACCGCGTGCATCCCGGCGAGCAACTCGGAGAACGCTGCCGGTCCGATGGCCAGGACGAGCGAGGTCCCGATGGCGGAGTCCAGGGAGTAGCGGCCGCCGACCCAGTCCCAGAAGCCGAAGGCGTTCTCCGGGTCGATCCCGAAGTCGGCCACCTTGTCCAGCGCCGTCGAGACGGCGACGAAGTGCCGGGCCACCGCCTCGGAGCGCACCGACTCCGGGAGCCCGTCGAGCAGCCAGGTGCGGCACAGCCGTGCGTTGGTGAGGGTCTCCAGGGTGCCGAAGGTCTTCGACGACACCACGAACAGCGTGGTCTCCGGGTCGAGCCCGCGCAGCGTGAGGGCGGCGTCGGTGGGGTCGATGTTGGACAGGAACCGGCACGCCGGACCGTCGGCGAAGGGCTGCAGGGCCTCGTAGGCCATCACCGGCCCGAGGTCCGAGCCACCGATCCCGATGTTGACCACGGTCTCGATCTGCTTGCCCGTGACGCCGGTCCACTCGCCCGAGCGCACCTGCTCGGCGAACGCGTAGACGCGGTCGAGCACCTCGTGGACGTCGGCGACGACGTCCTGGCCGTCGACGTGCAACGACGCGCCGCGCGGCTGCCGCAGGGCCGTGTGCAGGACCGCACGGTCCTCGGTGACGTTGATGCGCTCACCGCGCAGCATCGCGTCGCGACGCTCCTCCAACCCCACCGCCCGTGCGAGGTCGACCAGCGCCCCGAGCACGGCGTCGTCGACGAGGTTCTTCGACAGGTCGACGCGCAGGTCGCCGACCTCGTGGGTCAGCCGCTCAGCGCGCGACGGGTCCTCGACGAACCACCGACGCAGGTCGGGCTCGAGCTCGCCGGCCAGGGCGGCGAGCCGCGGCCAGGCCGCGGTGGACGTGGGGTCGACCGGTGCCTGGCCCATGCTCACGCCTTCGCCTTCTCCATCTGTGCGCGGACCGTCTCGACCAACTCGTCCCAGGACGCCTCGAACTTCGAGACGCCCTCGGACTCGAGGACCTCCAGCACCTCGGCCCAGTCCACCCCGGCGGCGACGACCGCGTCGAGCAGCTCCTGGGCCTCCCGGGCGCGCCCGCTGACCTGGTCACCCTGCAGCTCGCCGTGGTCGGCGACCGCCTCGAGCGTCTTCTCGGGCATCGTGTTCACGGTGTCGGCGACCACGAGGTCGGTGACGTACAGGGTGTCGGGGTAGTCGGGGTTCTTCACGCCGGTCGAGGCCCACAGCGGGCGCTGCGGCCGTGCCCCGGCCGCCGCCAGCTGCTGCCACCGCTCGGAGGCCAGGACGCCCTCGAAGGCGCCGTAGGCGACGCGGGCGTTGGCGACGGCGGCGCGCCCGCGCAGGGCGAGCGCCTCGTCGGTCCCGATCTTCTCCAGGCGGCTGTCGACCTCGCTGTCCACGCGGGAGACGAAGAACGAGGCGACCGAGCGGATCTGCGACAGGTCGTGCCCGGCGTCCTTGGCCCGCTCCAGACCCTCGAGGTAGGCGTCCATGACCGCCTGGTAGCGCTCCACGCTGAAGATGAGGGTCACGTTGACACTGATGCCCTCGGCGATCACGGCGGTGATCGCCGGCAGACCAGCGGCCGTGGCCGGGATCTTGATCAGCGCGTTGAGCCGGTCGACCGCCGCCCAGAGCGCCTTCGCGGAGGCGATGGTGGCGTCGGTGTCGTGCGCGAGCGCCGGCTCGACCTCGATCGAGACGCGGCCGTCGTCCGCGGTGCGCTCGGCCACGGGGGCCAGCACGTCGCAGGCGTTGCGGACGTCCTCGGTGGTCAGCTCGAAGATGACCTCGTCGACCGACCTGCCCTCGGCCACCAGGTCGCGGACCTGCTGGTCGTACCGCTCGCCGTCGGCGATCGCGCCGGCGAAGATCGTGGGGTTGGTGGTGACCCCCACGACCGACCTCTGCTCGACGAGCTCGGCCAGGTTGCCGGTCTCGATCCGCTCGCGGGACAGGTCGTCCAGCCAGATCGACACCCCGGCGTCGGCCAGGGCCTTCAGTCGCTCACTCATGCGTGCTCCTCGGTGTCGAGTCGTGCGTGGTGGTGGGTGGTGGTCTCAGCCGGCCGCGGCGATGCTGTCGCGGGCGGAGTCGGCGACCGCCTGGGCGGTGATGCCGAACTCGGTGTAGAGCCGGGCGAAGTCGGCCGAGGCGCCGTACTGGTCGATGGAGACGATGCGGCCGGCGTCGCCGACGTACTCCCGCCAGCCCATCTTGACCCCGGCCTCGACCGAGACGCGGGCCTTGACGTGCGGGGGGATGACGGTGTCGCGGTAGGCCTGGTCCTGCTCCTCGAACCACTCCAGGCAGGGCAGCGAGACGACGCGGGCGGCAATGCCCTCGGCGGCCAGCATGCCGCGGGCCTCGACGGCCAGCTGCACCTCGGAGCCGGTGGCCATCAGGACGACGTCGGGCTCGCCGTCGGTGTCGAGCAGGACGTAGCCGCCGCGGGCGACGCCCTCGACCGAGCCCCACACCTCGCCGTCGTGCTCGCCGCGGGGGAAGACCGGGACGTTCTGCCGGGTCAGCGCCAGGGCGGCCGGCCCGTCGGTACGCCGCAGGACCTCGGCCCAGGCCGCGGCCACCTCGTTGGCGTCCGCGGGCCGGACGACGTCGAGGCCCGGCATCGCGCGCAGCGAGGCGACGTGCTCGATCGGCTGGTGCGTCGGGCCGTCCTCGCCGAGGCCGATCGAGTCGTGGGTCCACACGTAGGTGACCGGCAGCCGGCTCAGGGCGGCGACGCGCACCGCACCGCGCATGTAGTCGGAGAAGGTGAGGAAGGTGCCGCCGAAGACGCGCGTGAGCCGGTCGGCCGCGATGCCGTTCATGATCGCGCCCATGCCGTGCTCACGGATGCCGAAGTGGAGCACACGACCCTGGTAGGGGTCGGCCTCGTAGCCCTCGGCACCGTTGTCGGCAGGCAGGAAGGACGGCACGTCCTTGATGGTGGTGTTGTTGGACCCGGCGAGGTCGGCCGAGCCGCCCCACAGCTCAGGCATCAGGCCGGCGACGGCGTTGATGACCTTGCCGGAGGCCGACCGGGTGGCCACGCCCTTGGCGTCGGGCTCGAAGGACGGCAGCGCCGCCTCGAAGCCCTCGGGCAGGTCGCGGCGCTTGAGCCGGTGCAGGAGCTCGGCGCGGTCGGGGTGGGCCTCGGCCCAGGTGGTGTAGCGCTCGTCCCACTCCTTGCCCCACGCCGCGCCGCGCTCGCGCAGCGCTCGGGTGTGGGCGAGGACCTCCTCGGAGACCTGGAAGTGCTGCTCGGGGTCGAAGCCCATGACCTTCTTGGTCGCGGCGACCTCCTCGGCACCCAGGGCGCTGCCGTGGGCGGCCTCGGTGCCCTGTGCGTTGGGCGCCGGCCAGGCGATGATCGTGTCCAGCACGATCATCGAGGGCTTGTCGGTGACTTCGGACGCTGCGCGCACTGCGTCGTAGAGCGCGTGCACGTCCTCCTTGTAGGTCTCCCCGCCCTGGGTCCAGTCGACGGTCTGCACGTGCCAGCCGTAGGACTCGTAGCGCTTCGCGACGTCCTCGGTGAAGGCTACGTCGGTGTCGCCCTCGATCGAGATCCGGTTGCGGTCGTAGATCACCGTGAGGTTGCCGAGCTGCTGGGTGCCGGCGATCGAGGAGGCCTCGCCACTGACGCCCTCCTGCAGGTCGCCGTCGGAGCACAGGACGTAGACGTCGTGGTCGAACAGGCCCTCGCCGGCTGCGGCCTCGGGGTCGAGCAGCCCGTGCACGCGGCGCGCCGACATGGCCATGCCGACGGCGTTGGCGACACCTTGGCCGAGCGGACCCGTCGTGACCTCGACGCCGGCGGTGTGGCCGAGCTCCGGGTGACCGGGGGTCTTCGAGCCCCAGGTGCGCAGCGCCTGGAGGTCGCTGAGCTCGAGGCCGAAGCCGCCGAGGAAGAGCTGGGTGTAGAGGGTGATGCTCGAGTGGCCGCAGCTGAGCACGAAGCGGTCGCGGGCGACCCACTCGGGGTCGGCGGGGTCGTGCCGCATGACCTTCTGGAACAGCAGGTAGGCCACGGGGGCCAGGCTCATGGCTGTGCCGGGGTGTCCATTGCCGACCTTCTGCACGGCGTCCATCGCCAGGACCCGGGCGGTGTCCACCGCCTTGTCGTCGATGTCGGTCCAGTCCAGCTGCTGGCTGAGGATCACAGGGTTCCTTCCGGTGCGGTCGTGGGGCCTGCGAGCAGGCGGTTCCGAGCCTACCGAGACTGAGCAGTAGACTCCCATTCGCACCTCTCGGGTGCGCTCTGTCTTCACCCGTACGAGCTCGACCCGCACCAGCCAGCACCAGTTTCGAGGGACGTCCGTGACCCACGTCGGCCACCAGGCCGCTGCTCCGCAGCGCCGCGAGCCGACCGCTGAGGACCCCCGTGCCACCTGGAAGGACGTCGTCGCGGCGTACGTCGGGCTCACCAAGCCCCGCGTGATCGAGCTGCTGCTGCTGACCACGGTGCCGGTGATGTTCTTCGCCGACCGTGGGGTGCCTCCCCTCGGGCTGGTGCTCGCGACGGTGGTGGGCGGCGCGTTCTCCGCCGGCTCGGCGTCGGTGTTCAACTGCGTCTACGACCGTGACATCGACGAGCAGATGCGACGCACCCGTCGACGGGCGCTGCCACGACACATCGTCAGCGCACGGGCGGCGTTGGTCTTCGGCGCGGTGCTCGGCGTGCTGTCGGTCGTGGTGCTGCTGGTGTGGGTCAACCCGCTCTCGGCCCTGCTGGCCGTGAGCGCGGAGGCGTTCTACGTCTTCGTCTACACGATGCTGCTCAAGCGGCGCACCACGCAGAACATCGTCTGGGGCGGCCTCGCGGGCTGCTTCCCGGCACTGATCGGCTGGACCGCGGTGACCGGCGAGCTCGCCTGGACCCCGGTGGTGCTCTTCGCCGTCGTCTTCTTCTGGACCCCGCCGCACACCTGGGCGCTCGCGCTGCGCTACCGCGAGGACTACGCGAACGTCGACGTCCCGATGCTGCCGGTCGTGGCCTCCGCGCACGCGGTGTCCCGCCAGGTCGTCGTCTACTCGTGGGTGATGGTCGCCACCTCGCTGCTGCTGTGGCCCGTGGCCTCGACCGGGCCGTTCTACCCCGTCGCGGCCGTCGTGCTGGGGGCGGCGTTCCTGGTGGAGGCGCACCGCATGCTGGGTCGTGCCCGCGGCACCGAGGAGCTCTCCGTCATCTCACCCATGCGGCTCTTCCACGCCTCGAACCTCTACCTCAGCCTGCTGTTCTTCGCGGTCGCGCTCGACCCGCTGTTCTCCTGAGCG
This sequence comes from Nocardioides marinus, assembly GCF_013408145.1. Taxonomy (NCBI): domain Bacteria; kingdom Bacillati; phylum Actinomycetota; class Actinomycetes; order Propionibacteriales; family Nocardioidaceae; genus Nocardioides; species Nocardioides marinus. The sequence goes on along the minus strand of NZ_JACBZI010000001.1, from coordinate 1,906,028 downwards.
CGGGCTCCCTGGGCCCGGCCGGACCCAGGGACCGGTCCTCAGGGGTGTCGCACGCGCAGCAGCGCGGCGGTGGTGAGCGCGGAGAGGATGGCGGCACCGAGCATGTGCAGGCCGACGAGCACCTCGGGCAGGTCCGTGAAGTACTGCACGAAGCCGATCGTGCCCTGGGCCAGCTCGGCGACCAGGAGCAAGACGACCACCCGGACCGCGGCCCGGTCCGCGCGGACCGCGAGCAGGCACAGCAGCAGTCCCACGGTGAGGCCCAGGTAGAGGAACACCGCATCGGCGTGCAACTGGCTCCACTGGAGGGGGTCCAGGCCGTTGCGGGGGGACTCGGCGTCCCCGGCGTGGGGCCCCGAGCCGGTGACGACGGTGCCCAGGTACAGCACCACCCAGGCGGCTGCGAAGACGGACCAGGCCAGCCAGGTCGCGGGCCCGCCGACCGCGGGTGTCGGGCGGTCCAGGACCTGCAGGAACCGCACGGACAGCCCCACCAGCGCCATCGAGAGCAGCAGGTGCAGGGAGACGATCCAGGGGTTGAGGTCGGTCAGCACCGTGATGCCGCCGATGACCGCCTGCAGCGGGATGCCGGCGGCCAGGACGGCGGCGAGGCCGACCAGGTGACGTCGACCGGTGCGCACCGCCGCGACGAAGGTCAGGACCGCGACGGCCACGAGCACGAACGTCAGCAGCCGGTTGCCGAACTCGATCGCAGAGTGGAAGTCCAGCGCGCCGTGCGGGGTGAAGTCCTCCTCCGTGCACCGGGGCCAGGTCGGGCAGCCCAGCCCGGAGCCGGTCAGGCGCACGGCGCCGCCGGTGACGACGATGCCGGTGTTGGCCACGAGCGACGCCCAGCCGGCCCAGCGGGCCTGGCGGTGCCGGAGGGCGGGGTCGGTCATGCTCACTCCCAGGTGAAGGTACGGGCGGTGAGGACCGTACCCACGGCCGCCCAGCCGAGCAGGGTCAGCATCGACGTGACGTCGGCCGCACCGTCCAGGAGGGCCGCGCGCATCCCCTCGCCGAGCGCACCCGACGGGAGCCAGCTCGCGAGGTCGCCGAAGCCGCCGTAGGCACTGGCCGGCAGGACCACCGCACCACCGGCCATGAGGAGCAGGTAGACGAGGTTGGCTGCGGCCAGGGTGGCCTCCGCCCGCAGGACCCCGGCGACGAACAGGCCCAGGGCGGCGAAGGCGGCGGTCCCCACGGCGGCCACGGCCAGCGCGGAGAGCAGCGCCACCGGCGTCGCCCGCGGATCCCAGCCCAGCGCCAGGGCCACGCCGCCGAGGACGAGCACCTGCAGCGTCTCGACGAGGAGCAGCGCCAGCACCTTGCCGGCGAGCAGCCCCGCGCGGGGCAGCGGGGAGCTGCCGAGCCACTTGATGACGCCGTACCTGCGCTCGAAGCCGGTCGCGATCGCCAGCGAGGTGAACGCGGTGGACATCACCGCCAGCGCCAGCACGCCGGGGGCGAAGGTGTCGATGGCGGAGGCGTCCAGCTGGAGACCCACCCGCTCCGAGCCGGCCACCGCCCCGACCAGGACGATGACGGGGATGACCACGGCCAGCAGCAGCTGCTCGCCGTTGCGCAGCATCAACCGCGCCTCCATGCGGGCATGGGCGACCACCTGCCGCGACAGGGGTGCGGCCCCGGGCGCGGGGTTGAATGTGCCGGCGCTCATGCGGTGAGCTCCCGTCCGGTCAGCTCGAGGAAGACGTCCTCGAGGCTCCTGGTGCCGAGGTTCAGCGACTCGGGGAGCACGTCGTGCTCCTCGCACCAGCGCGAGACGCGCGCCAGGGTGGAGCCGTCGGCGGGGCCGGTGACGAGCAGGCTCAGCGGGTCGAGCACGGTGACGGTCGTGGCCGGCCCGAGGGCGGCCGTGAGCGACTCGGGGGCGCCCGGTGGGAACGGACGGGTGACGACCAGGCGGATGGTCGAGACCCGGCCGCCGCGGGTCAGCTCCACCGGCGAGCCGGAGGCGATCAGCCGCCCGTGGTCGATGATGTGCACGGTGTCGGCGAGGGACTCCGCCTCGTCCATGTAGTGCGTGGTCAGCACGACGCTCACCCCGTCCGCACGCATCTCGCGCAGCAGGTCCCAGGTGTCCCGCCGGGCCTGGGGATCCATGCCGGCGGTGGGCTCGTCCACGAAGACCAGCTCGGGTCGGCCCACGATCGCCATCGCGAGCGCCAGTCGCTGCTTCTGGCCGCCGGAGAGCCGCCGGTACGGCGTGCGCCCGCAGGCCGCGAGGCCCAGGCGCTCCACGAGCAGGCCGTGCGGCAACGGGTCGGCGTGCAGCGAGGCGGCGTGCCGGAGCATCTCCTCCGCGCGTACGCCGCTCCAGGCCCCACCCTCCTGCAGCATCACGCCGATGCGGGGGAGCAGCGCTCGTCGGTCGGTGTGGGGATCGAGACCCAGCACCCGCACGCTGCCGCGCTGCGGGCGTCGGTAGCCCTCGCAGGTCTCCAGCGTCGTGGTCTTCCCGGCCCCGTTGGGCCCGAGCACGGCGGTCACGCTGCCGCGGGCCACGGTGAGCGAGAGCCCGTCGACGGCGGTCTTGGAGCCGTAGCGCATCTCCAGGGAGTCGACCACGACGGCGTGGTCGGGGTCGGGCGCTGGCACGTCCGCAGTCTAGGGAGGCGCCGGGAGCCTCCCGGCCCCGCCCTAGGCTCTGGGACGTGACTGGCTGGCTCGTGGTGACCGTGCTGCTCCTGACCGCGGTGTCGGCGGTATGGGCGGTGCTGATGATCGTGAGGGACGAGAGCCCCCCGGGGGACCGCTTCTTCGTGGTGCTCGGCGTGCTGCTGCTCGCCCTGGTCGTCCAGCTGGTGGGCGGGCTGGTGGCACTCGCGACCACCGACCATGACGTGGACGGAGTGACCTTCGTCTCCTACCTGGTGACCGTGGTGCTGGCCCCGCCCTTCGGCGCGGCGCTGGCGCTGGTCGAGCGCAGCCGCTGGGGCAGCGTGGCCCTGGTGGTGTCGCTGGCCACGGTGGCGGCGATGGAGGTGCGCCTCGACGCGCTCTGGGCGGCCGCCGGTGCGTGAGCTGTCGACCGGCCCGGGCCGGGTGCTCGTCGCGGTCTACGCCGTCTTCGCGGTGGCGGCCACCGGACGCTCCCTGGTGCAGCTGGGGAGCGACGCGGGTCGGGCGCCGCTGGCCTACGGCCTCTCGTTGCTGGCCGCGGTGCTCTACCTGGTGGCCACCACCTGCCTGCTGCGCGGCGGGCGCGCCGCGCGCCGGGTCGCGCTGGTCGCGGTGACCGTGGAGGCGGTGGGCGTGGTCGTGGTCGGCACGCTGTCCTACGTCGCGACGGGGCTCTTCCCCGACAAGACGGTGTGGTCGCACTTCGGCCAGGGGTACGGCTTCCTGCCGCTGGTGCTGCCCTTCCTGGGGCTGTGGTGGCTGCGTGCCTCCGCCGCCCCGGAGGCGGGGAACCGGGTCGACGTCCGGGCTTGAGGCGGGGGAGAGCACCGCCGGGCCACTTAGGTGACCCTTGCTTGAACGGCCGTTCTCATTAACGGCACACTTGCGTTGTGGAATTCACCCGCGACGACCTGAGCACGCGTCAGCGTGTCGCGCGGTCGATCCTGGTGAACGGGCCCTCGACCGCGGCGACGCTGGCCGAGCAGCTCGACCTGACCCCGGCCGCCGTGCGCCGTCACCTCGACCAGCTGGTCGAGGAGGGTGCCGTGGAGCCGCGGGACCCCCGCCCCGGCGCCAGCCGTGGTCGCGGCCGCCCGGCCAAGCTCTTCGCGCTCACCGAGCTCGGCCGCGAGGGCTTCGACCAGCAGTACGACGACCTGGCTGTCCAGGCCCTGCGGTTCCTGGCCGAGACCGGTGGCGAGGGCGCGTTGCGTGCCTTCGCCGAGCAGCGGGTCTCCTTCATCGAGGCGCGCTTCGAGGCGACCCGAGCCGCCGACCCCGAGCTCACCCCGGCCCAGGTGCTCGCCCGCGTCTTCACCGACGAGGGGTACGCCGCGGGGGTCCGGCAGCTGCCCGTGGTCAACGGGCAGAGCGCGGGGGAGCAGCTGTGCCAGCAGCACTGCCCGGTCTCCCACGTCGCCCACGAGTTCCCCCAGCTGTGCGAGGCCGAGACCCAGGCGATCAGCCGGGTGCTCGGGCGCCACGTCCAGCGACTGGCCACCATCGCCCACGGCGACGGTGTCTGCACCACCTGCATCCCAGACCTCCCCACCACGTCCCAGACGTCCAGCACAGAGAAGGAGCGGGTCACCTCATGACCTCCATCGAAGAGCTCAACCCCGAGCTCCAGGGCATCGGCCGCTACGAGTTCGGCTGGGCCGACCCTGACGTCGCCGGCGCGGCGGCGCAGCGCGGTCTCAACGAGGCCGTCGTGCGGGACATCTCCGGCAAGAAGGACGAGCCGCAGTGGATGCTCGACCTGCGCCTGAAGGGCCTGAAGCTCTTCGACCGCAAGCCCATGCCCACGTGGGGCTCGGACCTCTCGGGCATCGACTTCGACAACATCAAGTACTTCGTGCGCTCCTCGGAGAAGCAGGCCACCAGCTGGGAGGACCTGCCCGAGGACATCAAGAACACCTACGACAAGCTCGGCATCCCCGAGGCGGAGAAGCAGCGCCTCGTCGCCGGCGTCGCCGCGCAGTACGAGTCCGAGGTCGTCTACCACTCGATCCGCGAGGACCTCGAGGAGCAGGGCGTCCTCTTCCTGGACACCGACACCGCGCTCAAGGAGCACCCGGAGCTCTTCAAGGAGTACTTCGGCACCGTCATCCCCGTCGGTGACAACAAGTTCTCCGCGCTCAACACCTCGGTGTGGTCGGGTGGGTCCTTCATCTACGTCCCGCCGGGCGTGCACGTCGACATCCCGCTGCAGGCCTACTTCCGGATCAACACCGAGAACATGGGCCAGTTCGAGCGGACGCTGATCATCGTCGACGAGGACGCCTACGTGCACTACGTCGAGGGCTGCACCGCGCCGATCTACAGCTCGGACTCGCTGCACTCCGCGGTCGTGGAGATCATCGTGAAGAAGGGCGGCCGCTGCCGCTACACGACGATCCAGAACTGGTCGAACAACGTCTACAACCTCGTCACCAAGCGCGCCACCTGCGAGGCCGGCGCCACCATGGAGTGGGTCGACGGCAACATCGGCTCGAAGGTGACGATGAAGTACCCCGCGATCTACCTGATGGGCGAGCACGCCAAGGGCGAGACGCTGTCGATCGCGTTCGCCGGCGAGGGCCAGCACCAGGACGCCGGCGCCAAGATGGTCCACGCCGCCCCGCACACCTCGAGCTCGATCCTGAGCAAGTCGGTGGCCCGCGGCGGTGGCCGGACCTCCTACCGCGGCCTGATCCAGGTCAACGAGGGCGCCCACGGCTCGAAGTCCAACGTGCTGTGCGACGCGCTGCTCGTCGACCAGATCAGCCGCTCCGACACCTACCCCTACGTCGACATCCGCGAGGACGACGTCTCGATGGGCCACGAGGCGAGCGTCTCGAAGGTCTCCGACGACCAGCTCTTCTACCTCATGTCGCGCGGCATGGAGGAGGACGAGGCGATGGCGATGATCGTGCGCGGCTTCGTCGAGCCGATCGCCAAGGAGCTGCCGATGGAGTACGCCCTCGAGCTCAACCGCCTCATCGAGCTGCAGATGGAGGGCGCGGTCGGCTGAGGCCACCCGCCCCCTGACGAACCCGACGCTAGGAAGACACCCCACACGTGACCGTGACTGCTGACCCCCGCGACAGCGTGGCCGCCGCCCTCGAGGCCGACCACGTGGAGTCCCACCTGCACCCGGTGAGCTCCTTCGACCTCGCCGACCACCCCATGCCCACCGGGCGTGAGGAGATCTGGCGGTTCACCCCGCTCAAGCGGCTCGCCGGCGCCCTCGATGACGCCCCCGGCGACGAGGGCGCGCTGAGCGTGGAGACCATCGGCGACGCGTCGTACGTCGTCGGCTCGCTCGCACCCGGCCAGGCCCCGCGCGGCGAGGCGCTCGTCCCCGACGACCGCGCCTCGGCCCTGGCCTCGCTGCACGCCGGCGATGCCGTGCACGTGCGGATCCCGGCCGACGCCGAGCTCACCGAGCCGATCGGCCACCGGCTGACCGGCGTCGCGGGCAAGCGCTCGCACCGCCACACGGTCATCGAGGCCGGCACCCACTCGCGGGCCACCTACGTGCTCGACCACCGCGGCTCGGGCGTGCACGCGGGCAACGTCGAGGTCGTGGTCGGGGACGGCGCGGACCTCACCGTGGTGTCGCTGCAGGACTGGGACGACGACGCCGTGCACGTCGGCACCCACGAGGCCGTGGTGGGCCGCGACGCCCGCTACCGCCACATCGTGGTGACCTTCGGCGGCTCCGTCGTGCGCACCAGCTCCAACGTGCACTACGCCGGTCCCGGCGGCGAGGCCGAGCTGCTGGGCCTCTACTTCGCCGACGCCGGTCAGCACTTCGAGCACCGGCTCTTCGTCGACCACAACGCTCCTCGCACCAAGAGCAACGTCTCCTACAAGGGCGCGCTGCAGGGTGAGCGGGCCCGCACCGTGTGGATCGGCAACGTGCTGATCCGCAAGGTCGCGGAAGCCATCGAGACCTACGAGGAGAACCGCAACCTCGTGCTCACCGACGGGTGCCAGGCCGACTCGGTGCCGAACCTCGAGATCGAGACCGGCGAGATCGAGGGGGCCGGTCACGCCTCGGCCACGGCCCGCTTCGACGACGAGCAGCTGTTCTACCTGCGCAGCCGCGGCGTCTCCGACGAGGAGGCGCGCCGCCTGGTGCTCCACGGCTTCTTCCAGGACCTCATCCGCAAGATCGGTCTGCCGGAGCTGGAGGAGAAGCTCACCGCCGCCGTCGAGGACGAGCTGGCGCGCAACGTCGCCGGCAAGGTCCTCTGATGGCCTTCGAGCGCGCCTGCGCGCTGGCCGACGTCCCCGCCGACGAGGCCCTCGCGGTCGTCGTCGGGGAGTACTCCGTCGCCGTCGCACGCGACGGCGACGGGCCCGACGCCGAGGTCTTCGCACTGCAGGACCAGTGCAGCCACGCGGCGGTCTCGCTCAGCGAGGGCGAGGTCGCCGACTGCACCGTGGAGTGCTGGCTGCACGGCTCCCGCTTCGACCTGCGCACCGGCAAGCCCTCCGGGCTGCCCGCCACCGAGCCGGTGGCCACCTTCCCCGTCGAGGTCAGAGACGGCGACATCTTCATCGACACGACCACCACCCTGAACGGAGTCACCCCCGCATGAGCACCCTCCAGATCACCGACCTCCAGGTCTCTGTCGACACCGAGGACGGACCCAAGGAGATCCTCAAGGGCGTCACGCTGACCATCGACAGCGGCGAGACCCACGCGATCATGGGGCCCAACGGCTCCGGCAAGTCCACCCTGGCCTACTCCATCGCCGGCCACCCGAAGTACACGATCACCGGCGGCTCGGTCACCCTCGACGGCGAGGACGTGCTGGCGATGTCGGTCGACGAGCGCGCCCGCGCGGGGCTCTTCCTGGCCATGCAGTACCCCGTCGAGGTCCCCGGCGTCTCGGTCGCGAACTTCCTGCGCACCGCGAAGACCGCCATCGACGGCGAGGCGCCCAAGCTGCGCACCTGGGTCAAGGACGTCAACGCCGCGCTCGAGCACCTCAACCTGGACTCGACGTTCTCCGCCCGCTCGGTCAACGAGGGCTTCTCCGGCGGTGAGAAGAAGCGCCACGAGATCGCCCAGCTCGAGCTGCTCGACCCCAAGGTCGCGATCCTCGACGAGACCGACTCCGGTCTCGACATCGACGCGCTCAAGGTCGTCTCCGAGGGCGTGAACCGCTTCCGCGAGCGTGAGGGCAAGGGCGTCCTGCTCATCACCCACTACACCCGCATCCTGCGCTACATCCAGCCCGACAAGGTCCACGTCTTCGTCGACGGCAAGGTCGCAGAGTCCGGCGGGCCGGAGCTGGCCGACAAGCTCGAGGCCGAGGGCTACGAGTCCTACCTCAAGGTCAACGCCTGAGCGGTGGTCGAGCAGCGAGGCGCGCCAGCGCCGAGCGTGCGTCGAGACCACCTCACCGGCACCACCGTCTCGCAGAAAGGTAGGGATCGTTGATGGAAGGCCTGCTTCCTGACCTCGAGGTCGTCCGCAAGGACTTCCCGATCCTGTCCCGCACCACCCCGGACGGGCGGCCGCTGGTCTACCTCGACAGCGCCAACACCTCGCAGAAGCCGCAGGTGGTGATCGATGCGATGGTCGACCACCTCGAGCGGCACAACGCCAACGTCGCGCGCGCCATGCACATGCTCGGCGCGGAGGCGACCGAGGCGTTCGAGGGCGGCCGGGACAAGGTGGCCTCGTTCATCGGCGCGCCCGAGCGCGACGAGGTGATCTTCACCAAGAACGCCTCCGAGGCGCTCAACCTCGTCGCGAACACCCTTGCCCTGCCGGGTCCCCGACAGGTCGGACCGGGCGATGTCGTGGTCACCACGGAGATGGAGCACCACTCCAACATCGTGCCGTGGCAGATGCTGACCCAGCGCACGGGCGCGGACCTGCGGTGGTTCACCTTCGACGACGACGGCCTGCTCGACCTCTCGCAGGTCGACGAGCTGATCACCGAGCGCACCAAGGTCGTCACCTTCACCTGGGTGTCGAACATGCTCGGCACGATCAACCCGGTCGCCGAGCTGACCCGCCGTGCCCACGAGGTCGGCGCGATCGTGGTCGTGGACGCCTCGCAGGCGGCGCCGCAGCTGCCGATCGACCTGGCCGCCATGGCGCCGGCGGAGCGGCCCGACGTGGTCGTCTTCACCGGCCACAAGGTCGTCGGGCCCACCGGCATCGGTGTCCTGTGGGGTCGCCGAGAGCTGCTGGAGGAGCTGCCGCCGTTCCTCGGCGGTGGCGAGATGATCGAGACCGTCACGATGGAGCGCTCGACCTACGCCGGGCTGCCCCACAAGTTCGAGGCCGGCACCCCGCCGATCGTCGAGTCCGTCGGGCTCGGCGCTGCGGTGGACTACCTCGCCGCCCTCGACATGGAGGCCGTGCACCGTCACGAGCAGACCATCACCGCCTACGCGCTCGACGGCATGGCCACGGTGCCGGGCCTGAAGGTCCTCGGCCCGCTGGACGCCCGGCTGCGCGGGGGAGCGATCTCCTTCGAGCTCGACGGCGTGCACCCCCACGACGTCGCGCAGGTGCTGGACGTGCGCGGTGTCGCCGTGCGGGCCGGGCACCACTGCGCCCGGCCGGCGCACGCGAAGTTCGGCGTGCAGAGCTCGACCCGGATGTCGTCGTACGTCTACACGACGCCGGGCGAGATCGACGCACTGGTCGAGGCGCTGCACTACACCCGTTCCTACTTCAAGGTGGACTGATGTCGGCGGAGCTGGACTCGCTGTACCAGGAGATCATCCTGGACCACTACAAGAACCCCCACCACAAGGGACTCCGCGAGCCCTTCGCGGCCGAGGTCCACCACGTGAACCCGACCTGCGGCGACGAGGTCACGCTGCGCGTGCACGTGGCCGACGGCGTCGTGGCCGACGTGTCGTACGACGCCGTGGGCTGCTCGATCTCGCAGGCCTCGACCTCGGTGATGACCGACCTGGTCATCGGCAAGCCGGTCGAGGAGGCCATGGGCATCCACGAGGAGTTCCTCACCCTCATGCAGGGGAAGGGCGCCGTGGAGCCCGACGAGGAGGTGCTGGAGGACGGCATCGCCTTCTCCGGCGTCGCCAAGTTCCCCGCGCGCGTGAAGTGCGCACTGCTGGGCTGGATGGCATGGAAGGACGCCACCGGCCAGTCGCTCTCGACCACCGACGCAACCAGCCCCGCCCAGGGAGGCACCGATGACTGACACCCACACCCCCGACCACTCCGACCTGCCCACGGACGTCCCGGCCCCCTCGGGCTCCGCGTCGACCGTGACGGTCGAGGAGGTCACCGAGGCGCTCAAGGACGTCGTGGACCCCGAGCTCGGCATCAACGTCGTCGACCTCGGCCTGGTCTACGGGGTCCACGTCGACGAGTCGTCGAACTGCGTCGTCGACATGACCCTCACCTCCGCGGCCTGCCCGCTGACCGACGTCATCCAGGACCAGACCGACTCCGCCCTGGAGGGCCTGGTCAACGACGTCGCCATCAACTGGGTCTGGATGCCGCCGTGGGGCCCGGACAAGATCACCGACGACGGTCGCGAGCAGCTCCGCGCGCTCGGGTTCAACGTGTGAGGCAGGACGTCACGAGGAACGAGTGACGTCCTGACCCGAAGAGGTCGAGCAAGGGCCACGGCCGAGCCTGCGAGGTCGTGACGCCCGGGTCGAGACATCCTGGGTGTTCCACGAGGGCCGTCCGGCTAGCCTGGCGTGATGACCGCCCCCGAGACCGACCCAGCCGAGGAGGCGGTCCGCGCGTTCTGGGACCTCGCCCGGTTCCACGCGCGGCTCAACGTGGCGCCGTCGTACTTCGGCCCGACGACCCTCGAGGTCGTCCCGCCGCCGGCCTGGTCCTTCGGGGACCAGCCGGAGGGTGAGCGGATGCTCGTCGAGGTGCTCTCCGGTGCCCGGACCTCGCTCGAGGGCAGCGTCGAGGAGTACGGCGACGAGCTGCCCGTCCCGGGGTCGCTGAGCATCCTGACCGACGCCGGCGGGCACCCGGTCGCCCTGCTGGAGGTCACCTCCGTCGACGTGCAGGGCGGGTCCGTCGTGGAGCACTTCCGGGTCGTCCACCAGGACTCCTGAGGTGGGTTCCCCCGACACCTCCCTGCTCGTGCCGGCGGACCGGGTCGAGCGGTGGGTGCAGAACTTCCAGGGCCGGCACGGCACGACGGCCCTCACCGTGCTGGATGCCGGGCTGCAGGGGGCGGCGAGCGACGGCTCGGCCTTCCGGATGGAGCTCCCCTTCGCCACGGGGTACGCCGGTCTGCCGGATGCCGGGGCGTTCGCCACCGCCGCCCGGACGGCTCCGCCGGCCGACTGGGGCGTGCTGCTGGTGCGCAAGGGCGGCTTCGCGGTGGCGCGGCTCGCGGGGACGCGCACGAGCGCCAGCAAGGTCGGTCAGCGACACGTGCAGGGGCGCACGAAGGCGGGCGGTCAGTCCCAGCAGCGGTTCGCCCGTCGGCGGGACAACCAGGCACGCCAGGCCTACGAGGCGGCGGCCGAGCACGCCGTACGCCTCCTGGGGGACCTGTCGGGCCCGGTGGTGACCGGCGGTGACGCCGGCGCGCTCGAGGCCGTGCTCGACGACCCCCGGCTGCGGCGGCTCGAGGTCGCCGACCGGCGCCTCCCCGTGCCCGACCCGCGCCGTGCGGTGCTGGAGCAGGCGGTGGCCGACGCCTGCTCGGTCGTGGTGGAGGTGCACAACAGCGACGGCCCGTCGTGGCCGGACCGACCCGGTGCGGACGACGCCGCGGGCCGCTAGCGTGCCGGGCGTGGACGCTCCCATCCGGATCCGGGGCCTGGTCAAGACCTTCGGCAGCACCCGGGCCCTCGACGGGCTGGACCTCGAGGTGGCCGCGGGGGAGGTGCACGGGTTCCTCGGGCCCAACGGGGCCGGCAAGTCGACGGCCATCCGGGTGCTGCTCGGGCTGCTGCGCGCCGATGCCGGCGAGACCCGCCTGCTCGGCGGTGACCCGTGGCGCGACGCGGCCGCCCTGCACCGCCGGCTGGCCTACGTCCCGGGTGACGTCAGTCTCTGGCCGAACCTCAGCGGGGGCGAGTGCCTCGACCTGCTGGGCAGGCTGCGCGGCGGGTTGGACCCCGCCCGACGCGACGCGCTGGTCCAGCGCTTCGGGCTCGACCTCACCAAGCGGGGTCGCTCCTACAGCAAGGGCAACCGGCAGAAGGTCGCCCTCGTCGCCGCGCTGGCCGCCGACGTCGAGCTGCTGCTCCTCGACGAGCCGACGTCGGGCCTGGACCCGCTGATGGAGGCGGAGTTCCAGGCGTGCGTCCGGGAGTTCCGTGACGCCGGGGGCACGGTGCTGCTCTCCAGCCACATCCTCGCCGAGGTCGAGAGCCTGTGCGACCGGGTGAGCATCATCCGCGACGGCCGGGTGGTGGAGTCGGGCACGCTGGGTGAGCTGCGGCACCTGACCCGCACGTCGGTGAGCGCCGAGCTCGAGCGGCCCGCGCCGGACCTGGCCGGGCTCGACGGGGTGCACGACCTGGTCGTCGAGGGCGAGAAGGTGCGCTTCGAGGTCGACACGGCGCGGACCGACGCCGCGCTGTTGGTGCTGGTGCGCTCCGGCGTACGCTCCCTGACCGCGCAGCCGCCCACGCTGGAGGACCTCTTCCTGCGCCACTACGGGGACCGGCCGGATGCCTGAGACCACCGCCGGCACCGGGACCCTGCTGCGGGCCGCGCTGCGTCGCGACCGGTGGCTGATCGTGTGGTGGAGCCTGGGGATCAGCGCGCTCTACTGGTCCCAGGCGGTGGGGATCGACGGCCTCTACGCCGACCAGGACGAGCTCGACGTCGCCGCGGCCAGCATGGGCGGCAACACCGCGATGATTGCGATGGCCGGGCCGGCCCGGGCCCTCGACACCGTCGGCGGGCAGGTCGCCTGGCAGTCCAGCGCCTTCGGCGCGATCGCGGCCGGGCTGATGTCGATGGCCATCGTCATGCGACACACCCGCACCGAGGAGGAGACCGGCCGCGACGAGCTCGTGCGCGCCGCGGCGGTCGGGCGCCTCGCACCCGTCCTCGCGGCGCTCCTCGCGGCGCTGGTGGCCAACCTCGCGGTCGGGTCGGCGACCGCCGTGAGCCTGGTGGTCTACCCGCTGTCGGCGCCCGACTCGATCGCCCTCGGCCTGGGCCTCACGCTCGTCGGGCTGTGCTTCACCGGGACGGCCCTGGTGGCCGCCCAGGTCTCCGCCAGCGCACGCACCTGCTACGGCCTGGCGGGCCTGGTGATCGGGGCCAGCTACGCGCTGCGGGCGGTCGGCGACGTGAGCGCCCCGGTGCTGACGTGGCTCTCGCCGATCGGGTGGTACCAGGGCATGCACGCCTTCTCCGGCCTGCGCTGGTGGCCCGCCCTGCTGCTGCTCGGGGCGACGGGTCTCTCCCTCCAGCTCGCCGCGTCGCTGCTCCAGCGGCGCGACATCGGGGCGGGCCTGCGCGCCGCCCGCCCCGGGCCGGACCGTGCGGGAGCGGTGCTGTCGAGCCCGCTGGGCCTGGTGTGGCGGCTGCAGCGGCCCACCGTGCTGGGTTGGACCGGTGGGTTGGGGCTCACCGGCCTGGCCTACGGCACCATCGGCGACGACGTCGAGGACCTCCTCGGCGACTCCGAGACCACCGTCGAGCTGATGACCCAGGGCGTCGCGGACCCCGTCGCCGGGTTCTACGCGACCGCCCTGCTGATGCTGGCGCTGATCACCTCCGGGTTCGCGATCTCCTCCGCCCTGCGCCCGCGGGCCGAGGAGGAGGCGGGTCACGCCGAGCTGTTGCTGTCCACGGCCGTCTCCCGGAGACGGTGGCTGGCGTCGTACGTCGCGGTGACGGTGGGCGGGGTGCTGCTGGTGCTGGCCGCCGGTGGCCTCGGCACGGGCACCGGCTACGCGCTGGTCACCGGTGAGGCGGGAGCGGTGCTGGACTACGTCGGCCCGGCCCTCGCCTACGCCCCGGCGGTCCTCGTGCTCAGCGCGTGCGCCCGACTCGTCCACGGTGTCCTGCCCCGCCTCGGGGTGCTCGCCTGGCTGCCGCTGGTGGGTGCGGTCGCGGTGATGCTGCTCGGCCCGGTGCTGCGGATGCCGGAGTGGGTGCAGGCGTCCTCGCCGTTCCACCACCTGCCCGCGATCCCGGCCGAGGACGTCTCGATCGGGGTGAGCCTGGCGCTGCTGGCCGTCGCGACGCTCGTGTCGTTCATGGGTCAGTTGGCCTTCTGGAGGCGCGACATCGGCTAGCGTCGATCGCATGTGGCAGCCCCAGCCCGGCTGGCATCCGCTCCGGAGTGGCACCTCCATGTCCACGATCGGGGTCTGGCGAGCGGTCGTGGGCGACGAGCCGGTCGCCGTCAAGCGCCTCGCGGCGCCGGGGGAGCACGATCCCTCCGAGCTCTCCGACCCCCACCACTTCGCCTACTGGCGGCGCGGCGCCGACGTGGTCACCTCGGGGATCCTGGCGCGCTCCCAGGGGCTCCGGCCACCGGTGCGCAGCTACGTCGTGGAGGACGTCGAGGGCATCACCATCACCGAGGACTGGGTCGAGGACGCGGCGGTCAACGGCCTGTTCGCCGCCCACGCGCTCGGCCGGTTCGCCGGTACGCCGGTGCCCGACGTCTCCTGGCTCGCGCGCGACCAGCTGCGCGACCGGCTGCGTCGTACCGAGCGTCGAGGCGGCTGGCCCACGCTGGCCCGCACCACGGTGGCGGACGTGGCCGAGCACCTGTGGTCACGTCGGGAGAGCCACCTGGCCCGGCTCGACGCGCTGCCGCAGGTGCTGCAGCACGGCGACCCGACCCCCGCGAACCTGCCCGGTCGCGAGGGCGACGACGTCGTCGCGATCGACTGGTCGTGCCTGGGCACCGGGCCGGTCGGCGGCGACCTCGGCTACTACCTGCTGTCGGCGCGCGAGGAGTTCGACCCGCTGCTCGAGGCCTACCTGATGGGTCTGCCCGACGGGGCCGCGACGGCCGAGGAGGTCGCGCTCGGCGCGCGGGTCGTGGCGGTCTACACCGCGCTGTCGCGGGCGGAGTGGGCGCTCTCCCGCGTCGCCAAGGGCGAGGGCGCCCTGGCCGGCAAGTTCCGCCACCCCTCCGTCGCGCCCCACCTGCGCGCGCTGCAGCGGCAGTTCCCGCTCATCGAGGGGCTGATGGCGGGCTGAGGTCGGCGGCAGTTTCACCACCCGGGTGGTGAAACCGGCGCTTGTCGACCGGAACTCCGTGAGACAGGCGGCAGTTTCGTTAGACGGGTGGTGAAACTGCCGCCCGGGCGCCCGCGCTACAACCGCGACGCGGCGAAGGTGTCGCAGGCGTCCAGCGTGCCGCGCTCCAGGCCGACGCGGAACCACCGCATCCGCTGCTCGGCCGACCCGTGGGTCCAGGACTCCTCGGTGACCTGGCCCTGGGTGCGCTGCTGGATGCGGTCGTCGCCGACGGCCGAGGCCGCCTCGAGCGCGAGCCGGATGTCCTCGTCGGTGAGCTCGCTGATGAGCACCTGGCCCGAGGCGTCCTCGGTGCGCGTGGCGGAGCGGGTCCACATGCCGGCCAGGCAGTCGGCCTGGAGCTCCAGGCGCACCGCGTCCGACGTCGGCCCCTGCTGGGTGCGCACCCGGGACATGTAGCCGAGCACGTTCTGGACGTGGTGGCCGTACTCGTGGGCCAGCACGTAGGCCTCCACGAACCCCCCGTCGGGTCCGCCCAGCTGCTGCTCGAGGACGGAGTCGAAGAAGCCCGAGTCGAGGTAGATGCCCTCGTCCACGGGGCAGTAGAACGGCCCGACGTCCGAGGTCGCGTTGCCGCACCGGGTGGACACCGAGCCCTCGAACGTCGTCAGCGCCGAGACCGGGCGGTAGCGCGAGCCCAGCTCGTCGGTCCAGTAGTCGTGCAGGGAGTTCTCCACCCCGACCCGGGTGCAGTCGGCCGAGGAGTTCGCGTCGGCGCCGGACTCGCACGCGGCGTACCTGTCGGTGTCGTACGACGGCGACGACCCGCCGCCGAAGTAGGAGACGGCCGCGAAGATCACCACCGCCACGATCACGGCCCCGATCGAGCCGCCGCCGAGCGTGCCTCCGGGAAGCCCGCCGCGGCCCAGCGAGCCGCCGCGGCCGAGGGAGCCGCCCCCACCGCCGCCCCCACCGGCGTGGCGGGTGCGACCGGTGTCCAGCCGAGCCTTGGGGTTGAACCGCACAGTGCCTCCTGGGGCGTCGTGGAACCGGCCGACGAATCGCTCGTGACCCTGCCGCGAGCCTAGAATCGCACCACCATGATCACCGCACACCAGCTGGAAGTCCGAGCCGGCGCGCGACTGCTCATGGAGGACGTCAGCTTCAGGGTCGGACCGGGCGACAAGGTCGGGCTCGTGGGCCGCAACGGCGCCGGCAAGACCACGCTCACCAAGATCCTGGCCGGTGAGGGGCTGCCCGCCTCCGGGCAGGTCACGACGTCCGGCGACGTCGGCTACCTCCCGCAGGACCCGCGGACCGGCGACCCCGAGGTCCTCGCCAAGGACCGCATCCTCTCGGCGCGGGGCCTGGACGCCGTCGTGGCCAAGCTCCGCCGCGCCGAGGAGGAGATGGGCTCCGACGACCCGACCGTGCGCGAGAAGGCGATGCGCCGTTACTCGCGGGCCGACGACGAGATGCACGCGGCGGGCGGGTACGCCGCGGAGTCCGAGGCCGCCACGATCGCCGCCTCCCTGGGCATCGAGGAGCGCATCCTCAACCAGCCGCTCAAGACGCTCTCGGGCGGCCAGCGCCGCCGGGTCGAGCTCGCGCGCATCCTCTTCTCCGGCGCCGAGGTCCTGATCCTCGACGAGCCGACCAACCACCTCGACGCCGACTCCATCATCTGGCTGCGCGACTTCCTCAAGGCGCACTCCGGCGGCTTCATCATCATCAGCCACGACAACGACCTGCTCGCGGCCACCGTCAACAAGGTGATGCACCTCGACGCCAACCGCTCGGTCATCGACGTCTACAACATGGGCTGGAAGCACTACCTCCAGCAGCGCGAGACCGACGAGGTCCGCCGACGCCGCGAGCGGATGAACGCCGAGAACAAGGCCAAGACGCTCACCGACCAGGCCAACAAGATGCGGGCCAAGGCCTCCAAGGCCCAGGCCGCCCAGTCGATGCTCAAGCGCGCCGAGAAGATGCTCGAGGGCGTCGAGGGCGAGCGGGCCTCCGACAAGGTCGCCCGGATCGCCTTCCCCAAGCCGGCGGCCTGCGGCAAGACGCCGCTGACCGCCCGTGAGCTGTCGAAGTCCTACGGATCCCTGGAGGTCTTCACCGGCGTCGACCTGGCCATCGACAAGGGCTCCCGGGTGGTCATCCTCGGGCTCAACGGCGCCGGCAAGACCACGATGCTGCGGATCCTCGCGGGCGTCGACCAGCCCGACACCGGCATGGTCGTGCCCGGCCACGGCCTCAAGGTCGGCTACTACGCCCAGGAGCACGAGACGCTCGACACCTCGCGCACGGTGCTGGAGAACATGCAGTCCGCGGCCCCGCAGCTCACCGACACGGAGGCCCGCAGCGTGCTCGGCTCCTTCCTGTTCTCCGGCGACGACGCGCACAAGCCGGCCAAGGTGCTCTCGGGCGGCGAGAAGACCCGCCTGGCGCTGGCCAGCCTCGTCGTCTCCAGTGCCAACGTGCTGCTGCTCGACGAGCCCACCAACAACCTCGACCCCGCCTCCCGCGAGGAGGTGCTCGCGGCGATCCGCTCGTACGAGGGCGCGATCATCCTGGTGACCCACGACGAGGGCGCCGTGCACGCCCTCGAGCCCGACCGGGTGCTGCTGCTCCCCGACGGCGACGAGGACCTCTGGAACGACGGGTACGCCGACCTCGTGTCCCTGGCCTGAGCCACCGCTCCGGCCGACCGGTGCCCCGGCACCACCCAGGGGGTTCCTAGACTCCCGCCATGACCTCTGGCGCCGTGACCCGTCCCGACGACCGGGAGCTGGCCGCGGCCGGGCTCGGCCTCTCCGTGGAGGGACCGGTGGCCACGCTGGTGCTGGACCGGCCCGAGGTGCGCAACGCCCAGACCCCGACGATGTGGCGGATGCTCGCCGCCGTGGGGGAGGCGCTGCTCGCCGACGAGACGGTGCGCGTGGTCGTGGTGCGTGGTGCCGGCAGCACCTTCTCCGCCGGCCTCGACCGCGCCATGCTCGACCCGGCGGGCGCCGGCGAGGGCGTCGAGACCGTCGCCGAGCTGCTCGCGCTCGACGACGCCGCGATGTCGGCGGTCATCGACGACTACCAGCGGGGTTTCACCTGGCTGCGCGACCCGCGCATCCTGTCGGTCGCGGCGGTCCGCGGCTACGCCGTGGGAGCGGGCTTCCAGCTCGCCCTCTCCTGCGACCTGCGGGTGCTGGCCGAGGACGCCCAGCTGTGCATGAAGGAGTCCGCGCTCGGCCTCGTCCCGGACCTCACGGGAACAAAGCCGCTGGTCGAGGCGGTTGGGTACGCACGAGCACTCGAGATCTGCGTGTCGGCCAGGATGGTCGGCGCGGCGGAGGCCCTGCGGATCGGGCTGGCGCTCGAGGTGGTGCCCACCGACGCGCTCGACGAGACCGTCGCGGGCCTGGTGCAGGCACTGACCTCGGCGGCGCCCGGCGCGGTCCGTGAGACCAAGGCACTGATGCTGTCGGCGGCCGCCGTGCCGCTGGAGGAGCAGCGTCGTCTCGAGCGCGAGGCCCAGGGCCGGCGCTTCCGCGCCCTCGCCCAGGGCTGAGCCGGGGGCACCCATGACCCGCCGGCACGCCGAGCAGCACCAGGAGGACACGTGTCGGGGATGATGAACGCCGGTGCCGCCTGGCGCCACCTGCGCTCGGACCGCAGCGCGCTCGACCGCCGCGTGGGCCGGGCGACCCTCCGGCGCGTCCTCGGCTTCGCCGTACCCCACCGCCGGACGATCTCGGTCTTCTTGGTCCTCACCGTCCTCGACGCCAGCCTGGTGGTCGCCTCACCCCTGTTGATCCAACGCATCGTCGACGACGGGATCCTCGACGGGGACCGCTCGCTGGTCGGCTGGCTGGCCCTGGCGATGGCCGGGCTGGCGGTGTTCACCGCCGTGATGAGCATCCTGCTGGCCTGGCTGTCCGCACGGATCGGCGAGGGTTTGATCTACGACCTGCGCACCCAGGTCTTCGGGCACGTGCAGCGCCAGTCGATGGCCTTCTTCACCCGCACCCAGACCGGTGCGCTGGTGAGTCGCCTCAACAACGACGTCATCGGCGCCCAGCGCGCGTTCACCAGCACGCTGGCCACCACCGTCTCGAACGCGGTGGCGGTGCTGGTCGTCGGCATCACCATGCTGGCGCTGAGCTGGCGGGTCACCCTGCTGTGCCTGGGCCTCTTCCCGCTGCTGATGATCGCCTCGAAGTGGGTCAGCACCCGCCTCGCGGGCCTGACGCGCCAGCAGATGGACGGCAACGCCGACCTGGCCACGATGATGACCGAGCGCTTCAACGTGGGTGGCGCGCTGCTGCTGAAGCTCTTCGGCCGTCGCGACGAGGAGGACGGCTCCTTCGCGACCAAGGCCGCCCGCGTGCGCGACCTCGGCATTCGCATCACCCTCACCACGCGCGTCTTCGGGGCGGCCATGCTGGCGGTCCCCGCGCTCGCCACCGCGCTCGTGTACGGCGTCGGCGGACAGCTCGCCATCTCCGGCACTCTCTCGGTCGGCACCCTGCTGGCGCTCGCGACGCTGCTGCTGCGGCTCCTCGGGCCGCTGCAGGGGCTCTCCAACGTGCGCATCGACGTGATGACCGCGCTCGTGAGCTTCGAGCGGGTCTTCGAGGTGCTCGACCTGCCGTCGCTGGTGCAGGAGAAGGACGGTGCCGTCGAGCTGCCGCGCACCGCCGGCCGGCTCGAGCTCGACGGCGTCGACTTCACCTATCCCGGTGCGGACGAGGTCTCGCTGCCCTCCTTGGAGGGCGTCCAGCGGCCCGACGTCTCCAGCCCGAGCGGTCCGGTCCTGCGCGATGTCTCCTTCAGCGCCGAGCCGGGGCAGATGGTGGCACTGGTCGGGCCCTCCGGAGCCGGCAAGACGACGATCACCCACCTCGTGGCACGGCTCTACGACGTCACCGGCGGCGCTGTGCGGGTCGGCGGCGTCGACGTCCGCGACGTGACGCTGCAGTCGCTCGAGGACGTCGTGGGCTACGTGACGCAGGACGCGCACATGTTCCACGACACCATCCGCGCCAACATGCTCTACGCGCGGCCCGGTGCCGACGACACCGAGATCTGGCATGCCCTGGAGGCCGCGCAGGTCGCCGCGCTCGTGCGCCGGTTGCCCGAGGGGCTGGACACTGTGGTGGGGGACCGGGGCTACCGGCTCTCCGGCGGTGAGCGTCAGCGCCTGGCGATCGCCCGGCTGCTGCTGAAGTCGCCGAGCATCGTGGTGCTCGACGAGGCCACGGCCCACCTGGACTCGGAGTCCGAGGCCGCGGTGCAGCGCGCGCTCGACGCAGCCCTGCAGGGGCGTACCTCGCTGGTCATCGCCCACCGGCTCTCGACGGTCCGCAACGCCGACCTGATCCTGGTCCTGGAGGACGGGAGCATCACCGAGCGGGGCACGCACGCCGAGCTGCTGGCCCGCGGGGGGCTGTACGCCGACCTGCACCGCACCCAGTTCCTCGACGACACCACCGACGCCCTGCCCTGACCGGCGCTCAGGGGGCGGCCGTGGCCTGCGGCGCGCGGTCGGTACGCCGCGGGCGCTGGCCACGGGGCCCGCGGCGGCGCTCGTCGTAGGCGAGGTAGCCGAAGCCGAAGACGGCCAGCACGCCGAAGAACCACCACTGCAGGCCGTAGAAGAAGTGCGGCCCGTTGTCGAGCTCGGGCAGCTCGACGGGCTCCAGGGCCGTGGCCGGGGCGGGGTCCTCCGAGCGCAGCTCGACGAACCCGCCGTAGACCTCCCGGTCAAGGGCCGCCCCGACCCTGTCGCTGTCGATCGCACGGGTGGAGCGGTCGCTCACGGTGGTGCTGTCGCCGCTGCCGTCCGCGCGGACGTAGCCGGAGACCGTCACGGTCCCCGCGGGCGGGTCCGGCACGTCGTCGGGCTCGGCGGTGCCGGCGTTCGGCGTGCGCAGCCAGCCGCGGTCGACGAGCAGCGACGTGCCGGAGTCCGTCACGAGCGGCACGACCACGTCGACGCCGGCGATGCCCTCGCGGGTGCGGTAGCGGACGATGACGGTGTCCTCGACGGCGTACTCGCCGGTGGCGGTGACCACCCGCCACTCGTCCTCCTCGCGGACCTCCCGGCCCGGAGCCAGGACGTCCTCGACGGCCGCCGGATCCTGGGTCTCGTTGGCGCGGATGATCGCGTTGTCGTCCTTGCGCTGCTCGAGCCGGTCGAACTGCCACTCGCCCAGCCACCAGGCGCCCCAGGACAGCAGTGCGACGGCGAGGGCGAAGAGCAGCCACCGCCGCGACAGCAGGAAGCCGAACGAACGCACGTCCCGAGGCTAGCGAGCCCCCGGGAACGCTCAGGCACCGGCCGTATGCTTGCGACCATGGTCACCCGCCCCCTCGCCGACCGCTTCGGTCGCGTCGCGACGGACCTGCGGGTCTCGCTGACGGACCGGTGCAACCTGCGCTGCAGCTACTGCATGCCCGCCGAGGGCCTGGACTGGCTGCCGAGCGAGCAGGTGCTCACCGACGACGAGGTCGTCCGGCTGATCGGCATCGCAGTGGAGCACCTCGGGGTCGACGAGGTGCGCTTCACCGGGGGAGAGCCGCTCGTGCGGCGCGGCCTGGTCGACGTCGTACGCCGCACCCGGGAGCTCGGCGAGCACCTCAACCTCTCCGCGACCACCAACGCGCTCGGCCTGGCGAAGACGGCCACGGCGCTGGCCGAGGCTGGGCTGGACCGGGTCAACGTCAGCCTCGACACGGTGCGTGCCGACACCTTCCACACCATCACCCGGCGTGACCGCCTCTCCGACGTCGTCGACGGTCTCGCGGCCGCCCAGGCCGCCGGGCTGGGGCCGGTCAAGGTCAACGCCGTGCTCCTGCGGGGCGTCAACGACGACCAGGCCGGCGAGCTGCTGCGCTGGTGCCTCGAGCACGACTACCACCTGCGCTTCATCGAGCAGATGCCGCTGGACGCCCAGCACGGCTGGCACCGCGAGGCCATGGTCACCGCCGACGAGATCTTCGCGCTGCTGGAGCGTGAGTTCGTGCTCACGCCGGCGGCCGAGCCCCGGGGCAGCGCCCCCGCTGAGCTGTTCACCGTCGACGGCGGACCCGGCACGGTCGGAGTCATCGCCTCGGTGACCCGGCCCTTCTGCGGCGACTGCGACCGGGTCCGGCTGACCGCGGACGGCCAGGTGCGCAACTGCCTGTTCGCCCGGGAGGAGTCCGATCTGCGCACCGCCATGCGCGCGGGCGCCACCGACGAGGAGCTCGCCGACCGCTGGGTCGTGGCCATGCGCGGCAAGGCCGCCGGTCACGGCATCGACGACGAGACGTTCCTCCAACCCACCCGGCCGATGTCGGCCATCGGCGGCTGAGCCGCACCCGACCGACCTCAGCGCGGGTCGAACCGGCGTATTGATACGCCGGCTCGGCGGACGAAGCAGGTCGAGGCGAAGCACCCGAGGGCGCTCAGACGGTGTGGTCGGCGCCCTTCTCGTGCTCCACGACGTCGCGGATGAAACCGCGGGACCCCAGGAACGACCGCAGGGACTCGAGGTGGTCGGGGCAGGCGAGCCACGCCTTGCGACGCTCGGGCGTGTGGATCTTGGGGTTGTTCCACAGCAGCGCGTGCGTGGCCGCCGCGCGACAGCCCTTGCCGGAGCAGAGGTCCGGCTCGTCCAGGGCGCCCACTCAGCGCTCCGAGGACGCGCCGAGGGGGCGCTGGGGGGAGTCCGAGCCGCCGAGGGCCCGGTGGGTGAAGGTGGCGTCGCGGAGGTCGTAGTCCTCCATGCGGGCGGCCTGCACGTTGGCGAGCACGACCGCGATGTAGGGCAGGACCAGCGCCCCGGCGATGAGGATGGGCCACAGCCAGTCGACCCCGGCCAGCCCGGCGATCACGGCACCGACGAAGCAGGCCGAACGCAGGCTCATCGAGAGCAGGTAGCGACGCTGGCGCCGGCGGAGGTCCTCGGCCGGGCTGGGCGCCGCCGAGGTGATCCGGACCGCGTCCTCGCGGTCGCCGCGCTGGCGTGCCATGGCTCGATCCTACGTGGGGGTCGGTGAGGACCGGAGGGCTCGGCGGGTGAGCTGGCTCGCGCGGGAGTAGGGTCGGCCCGTGACGAACCGCACCTACCGCATCACCGAGATCGTCGGCACGTCCCCGGACGGGATCGACCAGGCCATCCGCAACGGGATCGAGCGTGCCGCCCAGACCCTGCGCCACGTCGACTGGTTCGAGATGACCCAGGTGCGCGGGCAGGTCAAGGACGGCAGCGTCGAGCACTTCCAGGTGGGCCTGAAGATCGGTTTCCGCCTCGAGGACGACTGACCCCCACCACCCTCCACGGGTGCCCGGGCGAGGCTCGGGCACGCCTGCTGGGACGCTCATTTCGGGTACCCCTCGGTAATCACTAGCGTCGATCCGCGTGAGCGACGTACCAGTTCCCGAGCCCCGTTCGGTCCTCGTGACCGGAGGCAACCGCGGCATCGGCCGTGCCATCGCCGAGGCCTTCCTCGCCCAGGGTGACAAGGTCGCCGTGACCACGCGCAGCGGCGGCGCGCCCGAGGGCGCTCTGGAAGTGCGCTGCGACGTCACCGACCCCGAGGCGGTCGAGGCGGCCTTCGCACAGATCGAGGCCGCGCACGGCCCGGTCGAGGTCCTGGTGGCCAACGCCGGCATCACCGCCGACACCCTGCTGCTGCGGATGAGCGAGGACGACTGGTCCTCGGTGCTCGACACCAACCTCACCGGCTCCTTCCGGCTCGCCAAGCGGGCCTCGAAGGGGATGCTGCGGCTGCGCCGAGGCCGGATCGTCCTGATCTCCTCGGTGGTGGGGATGCTCGGCTCCGCCGGACAGGTCAACTACGCCGCCTCCAAGGCCGGGTTGGTGGGCATGGCCCGCTCCATCGCCCGGGAGCTGGGCTCCCGGTCGATCACCGCGAACGTCGTGGCGCCGGGCTTCATCGAGACCGACATGACCGCGGTGCTCAGCGACGAGCAGAAGGACACGATCAAGTCGCAGGTGCCGCTCCAGCGGTACGGCACCTGCGAGGAGGTCGCGAGCACGGTGCTGTGGCTGACCGGCCCCGGCGCGACGTACGTCACCGGGGCCGTGATCCCCGTCGACGGTGGACTGGGAATGGGGCACTGAGATGGGCATCCTCGACGGCAAGACGATCCTGGTGGCGGGCGTGACGATGGACTCCTCCATCGGGTTCGCGACCGCAAAGGTCGCGCAGGAGCAGGGGGCCACGGTCCTCATCTCCAACTTCGGGCGTGCCCTGGGCATCACCCGCCGCATCGCCAAGCGGCTGCCGGTGGAGCCGGCGGTCCTCGAGCTCGACGTCACCGACCCCGCGCACCTCGAGCGGTTGCCCGACCTCGTGCGCGAGCACCTGGGCGCCGACGCGCACCTGGACGGCGTCGTCCACTCCATCGCCTACGGCAACCCGGAGACGCTGCTGGGCGGGAAGTTCCTCGATGGCCCGTGGGAGGACGTCGCCCAGGCCGTCCAGGTCTCGGCGTACTCCCTGAAGTCGCTGGCGACCGCCTGCCGCCCGCTGATGGGCGAGGGCGGTTCGGTGGTCGGTCTGACCTTCGACGCCACGGTGGCCTGGCCGGCCTACGACTGGATGGGCGTGGCGAAGGCCGGGCTGGAGTCCTGCTCGCGCTACCTCGCACGCGACCTGGGACCCGACGGCATCCGGGTCAACCTGGTCTCCGCCGGCCCGTTGCGCACGCTCGCGGCCAAGGCGATCCCCGGCTTCACCGACCTGGAGGACATGTGGTCCACGCGCGCCCCGCTGGGCTGGGACAACACCGACCAAGAGCCGACGGCCAGGGCCGTGTGCGCCCTGCTCTCGGACTTCTTCCCCGCCACCACCGGCGAGATCGTGCACGTCGACGGCGGCTTCCACGCCATGGGCGCCTGAGGCCCGACCAGCCACCCCTGCCTTGAGCCGGCCCGCCCGGCCTGCAAGATTGGGCGCGTGCCCGACACTGCCCGCAAGGACACCCCGCGCCAGATCGTCGTGATGCGTCACGCCAAGGCCGAGCAGCACGGCCCCTCCGACTTCGACCGGCACCTCGCCGACCGTGGCGTGGAGGAGGGTGCCCTGGCCGGCCGGTGGCTGGTGGCGCAGGGCTTCGTGCCCGACCACGTGCTGGTCTCGTCCGCGTTGCGCACCCGGGAGACCTGGGCCGCGGTGGCCGACGGGGCCGGCTGGGACGCCGACACCATCGAGACCGACGAGAACGACACCCTCTACGAGGCCGGCCCGGAGACGGCGCTGGACCTCGTGCGCGAGGTGCCCGAGGACGCGCTGGCGCTGCTGGTGATCGGGCACAACCCGACCATGGGCTACCTCGCCCAGCTCCTGGACGACGGCGACGGGGACGAGGACGCGTCCAACGCGCTGGTGATGGGCTACCCGACCAGCGCGATGACCGTCTTCGACCTCACCGGCGACTGGGCCGACCTCGACGAGCAGGGCGGCACCATCCGCGCCCACCACGTCCCGCGCGCCTGAGCAGGTCGAGCCGGCGCGAACTCCCGGGAGGATGCGCCGGCTCGGCGAGTGGGACGGGTCGAGCCGGCGCATTGATACGCCGGCTCGGCGAGTGGGACGGGTCGAGCCGGCGCATTGATACGCCGGTTCGGCGAGTGGGACGGGTCGAGCCGGCGCATTGATACGCCGGCTCGGCGGGGGTCAGACCGGGGGAGCGGGGGTGGTGACGCCGGCGGCGCTGTCGGCGGCCTCGATCTCCTCGCGGGAGATGCCCAGGAGGTACATGATCGTGTCGAGGTACGGCACGTTCACCGCCGTGTCCGCGGCGTCCCGGACGGCCGGCTTGGCGTTGTAGGCGATGCCCAGGCCGGCGGCCGCCAGCATGTCCAGGTCGTTGGCGCCGTCGCCGATCGCGATCGTGGAGGCCACGTCGACACCCACCTCGGCCGCGAACTCCCGCAGGGCCTCGGCCTTGCCGGCCCGGTCGACGACGCGACCGACGATGCGTCCGGTCAACCGCCCGTCGACGATCTCCAGCTCGTTGGCCCGGGTGAAGTGGATGCCCAGCTCCACCGCGAGCCGGTCGGTGATCTGGCTGAAGCCCCCGGAGACGATCGCGAAGCGGTACCCGAGGCGGCGCAGGGTCCGCACCATGGTCCGGGCGCCCGGGGCGAGCTGGATGGAGTCGTAGACCTCGTGCAGCGCCGACGCCGGGACGCCCTCGAGCAGGGCCACGCGGGAGCGCAGGGACTCCTCGAAGTCGAGCTCGCCGCGCATGGCCCGCTCGGTCACCTCCGCGACCTCGGCCTCGCAGCCGGCGTGCGCGGCGATCATCTCGATGACCTCGCCCTGGATGAGCGTGGAGTCCACGTCCATGACGATCAGCCGCATCCCGCGGCGCAGCAGGTCGGCGGGCTGCACTGCGACGTCGATGCCCTGCCGGGCGGCCTCGGCGGCCAGCTCGGCGCGCAGGGCGTCCGGTGCGGCCCCGGAGACGTGGAGGTCCAGGGCGGTGACGGGGTAGCGCGCCATCCGCTCGATGCGGTCGATGTTGGCGCCGGCGTCGGCGATCCGGCCGGCCACGGCCGCCATCGCCTCCGCGGTCAGCGGGGTGCCCAGGACGGTGACGTGCGCCCGGCCGTGGGACGGCTGAGTGGTGTCGCCGCTGCCGGGCTCGACCTCCAGGGTCATCGCCAGCTCGTCGGCCGTCGCCTGGAGGTCCTGTCGCAGGCCCTGCACGTCGGCGGGCGCGGTCACGAGCAGGCCCAGGATGAGGCGGCGGCGCAGCACGATCTGCTCGAGGTCGACGACCTCGACACCGGCCCGGCCCAGGGTGGCGAAGACGGCCGAGGTCACCCCGGGACGCTCGCGGCCGGTCAGCGTGATCAGCAGGGTCTCGGGTCGCGGCGCCCGGTCCGGGCGTGACTGGTCTGGGGTGCTCATCGCGGCACGAGGCTATCGGTGCCGCCGCCCGGCCTCACTGCGGCGGCCAGACCTCGGGCGAGCTGGCCGCCACCAGGGCCCGGCGTGCCGCGGTGCCCAGCGGGAGGATCGCCTGCTCCCGCCGGGTGAGCTCGTGCAGGGAGACCGCCCCGCCGTCGTCCTCGAGCGCGAGCTCGACGACCTCCAGGGCGTGCAGCGCCCTGGCCGCGAGGGCCACGCAGCGCTCGGGCACGCCCGGCGGCGCCGCGACCGGTGCGCGGTGACGCAGGTCGGTCAGCCGGTCCGCGACCTCGGGTCGCCACCGGGCCACCTCCAGGGCGGCTAGGGCGTCCGCGCTGTGGAGCAGCGCCGAGCGCAGGCCGCGGTCGGCCTCTCCGACGTCGGGCAGCTGGCGGCGTACCGCGCGGTGGGCCACCCAGGTGGTGGTCGGGCCGACCCGCTCGGGCACCAGCCCCACCGCCGTGGCGTCCTGCAGGGTCACCACGACCGCCTCGCCGGCCTCGATGGCCGCCCGGTTGAAGTCCGGTGGCCCCCCGAGCCCCACGGGATCGCCCTCCACCGGGAAGGCCGCGCCGATGGTCGCCACGCCCTCCGTCCGCAGCCGGGCGAGGCCACCCAGGAGGGTCTCGGAGACGTCCTCGGAGCCGCCGAGCCCCAGCGCCGCCAGGCCCGCGACCGCGTGGGTGACGTCGTCGCCCACGACCTCGTCGAGCAGGAGGTCCGTGACGACGTGGCCGCCCCACCACGCGGTGCCCCACCAGGCGAGGCGGGTGGAGGCGGGCAGCAGCTGGCTCACGGCGCCAGAGGCTACGCGGCGGTCCCCGGCGGGGGAGCGCCGACCGGTGCCAGGGCTGGTTAGGGTGACGCCATGGCAGCGGTTCTGGACCTCGTCGACGTCACCGTGCGCCGTGGGGACTCCGTCCTCCTCGACCGCGTCAGCTGGACCGTGGAGGAGGACGAGCGCTGGGTCGTGCTGGGTCCCAACGGTGCTGGCAAGACGACCCTGCTGCAGATCGCCTCGGCGCAGCTGTTCCCCACCCAGGGCTCGGTCCACGTGCTGGAGGAGCGGCTCGGGTCGGTCGACGTCTTCGAGCTGCGCCCGCGCATCGGTCTGACCAGCGCGGCGCTGGCCGAACGGATCCCCCGGCACGAGACGGTCCACGACGTCGTCGTCTCGGCGGCCTACGGCGTGCTCGGCCGCTGGCGTGAGATGTACGACGACCTCGACCACGACCGCGCCGAGTCGCTGCTGCGCGAGCTCGGCGCCAAGCACCTCGCACCGCGCACCTTCGGCACCCTGAGCGAGGGCGAGCGCAAGCGCGTGCAGATCGCCCGTGCGCTGATGAGCGACCCCGAGCTGCTGCTCCTCGACGAGCCGGCCGCGGGCCTGGACCTGGGCGGCCGCGAGGACCTCGTCTCGACGCTCTCGATGCTGGCCTACGACCCGGACTCACCGGCGACCGTGCTGGTCTCCCACCACGTCGAGGAGATCCCGCCGGGCTTCACGCACGCCCTCATGCTGCGCCAGGGCAGGGTCGTGGCGGCCGGCCTCCTCGACCAGACCATCACCGAGCAACACCTCTCGGCCACCTTCGGCATGCCGCTGACCGTCAGCCACGAGGACGGCCGGTGGGCGGCGCGACGCCGCACCCGCGCCCGATGAGGGCACGGGGCCGTCGTGTCCCGGCCTTGTAGGGTCGGGTCATGGACTGGCTGAACGACCACGCGTGGGCGGCATGGCTCGGCCTCGCCGCCGCGTTCGGGGTGGCCGAGATGTTCAGCCTGGACCTCATCTTCATGATGCTGGCCGTCGGTGCGATGGGCGGCATGGTCGCCGGTGCCTTCGACGCGCACGTGGCGGTGCAGGTTCTGGTCGCGATGGGGATGTCCCTGGCCACGCTCACCCTGCTCCGCCCGCGCCTGGTGGCCCGCCTCCACGGCGGCCCCGAGCTGCGGCTGGGCACGGGCAAGCTGATCGGCACCCAGGGCGTCGTGACGGCGCAGATCACCGCCACCCAGTCCGGCCGGGTCCGCCTCTCCGGTGACGTCTGGTCGGCCGCGCCGTACGACGAGCACCTGGTGATCGAGCCCGGCGAGACCGTCGAGGTGCTGGAGATCCGCGGCGCGACGGCCTACGTCCACCCCACCGGCGACCCGCTGCCGCCGCCGGCACCCCCGGCGCCGCCGGCCGGGCCCCACGCCTGACCCCCAGACCCCCGACAGACCCCCCCCGCACGACCGGGGTCGCCCCCCGACCGTCCACACGAAGGAGCACCATGGGTCTCGCGATCTTGATCCTGCTCGCACTGATCTTCCTGTTCGTCCTGACCGTGCTGGCCAAGACGATCCGGATCGTGCCGCAGGCCCGCGCCGGCATCGTCGAGCGGTTCGGCAAGTACCGCACCACGCTGAACCCCGGCCTCAACGTCGTCGTGCCGTTCATCGACAAGGTCCGCTACGTCATCGACATGCGTGAGCAGGTCGTGAGCTTCCCCCCGCAGCCGGTGATCACCGAGGACAACCTCGTCGTCTCGATCGACACCGTCATCTACTTCCAGGTCACCGACCCGGTGGCCGCGACCTACGAGATCGCCAACTACATCCAGGCCATCGAGCAGCTGACCATGACCACGCTGCGCAACATCGTGGGTGGCATGGACCTCGAGGAGACCCTCACCAGCCGCGACGAGATCAACACCCGGCTGCGCGGCGTCCTCGACGAGGCGACCGGCAAGTGGGGCGTGCGGGTCAACCGGGTCGAGCTCAAGGGCATCGACCCGCCGCCGTCGATCAAGGACTCGATGGAGAAGCAGATGCGCGCGGACCGCGACAAGCGTGCGCTGATCCTCACCGCGGAGGGCCAGCGGCAGTCGGCGATCCTCACCGCCGAGGGCCAGAAGCAGTCGGCGATCCTCACCGCCGAGGGTGACCGGGAGTCGCAGATCCTGCGGGCCCAGGCCGACCGGGAGTCGCAGATCCTGCGGGCCCAGGGCGAGGGCCAGGCCATCCAGACGGTGTTCCAGGCCATCCACGACGGCCGCCCCGACCAGTCGCTGCTGGCCTACCAGTACCTCCAGATGATGCCGCGCATCGCCGAGGGCGATGCCAACAAGGTGTGGATCGTGCCCAGCGAGATCGGCAAGGCACTGGAGGGCCTGGGCTCGACGATGAACAACCTGCAGGGCATCCCCACCGAGACCGACGGCCCGGCCAAGCGGGTCGACATGGGCCCCACCGAGCCGTCGGTGCCCGCCGAGCCGGGCAGGTCCGCGGCCGGGGACGCGGTGCAGGAGGCGATCCGGGAGGCCCAGCGCGCCGCGAACCCGCGCCGGCCCGCGGGAGGCGCAGCCGAGGGTGCCGGGGAGGACCCGCCGGCCTGATCGACCGTGACGAGCGACGGCCCGCACCCCACCGGGGTGCGGGCCGTCTGCGTCCGCTGGGGGAGCGCTCAGGCTCCGCCTGCCTCCTGGCTACTTCTTGCCGGCCCTCTTGCTCGCCTTCTTGGCAGCCTTCTTGCTGGCCTTGGTGGTCGCCTTCGTGGCCTTGGCCGCCTGGGAGCCGCCGCGGGCGAGGAGGCCGAGCAGCCCCGAGAGCACTGCACCGCCGGCCACGCCGGTCATGAGCATCCCGGCCTTGGGGTCGATGCCGTCGGCCTTGGGGCCGACGTACCCGGCGTAGGCGTCGGCGCCGTCGACACCGACGCCCAGCAGCACCAGGCCGGTGCGGCCCCTGCCCGAGGCGACGAGCGTGGCGGCACCGAGCGCGATCTCGCGCGCACCGAAGAGCCGGGTCATGAACGTGGTCTGCGGGTTCGCCTCCACGTCGAGGCCGAAGGCCTTGGTCACCATCGTGGGGTTGGCCACCGACGCGGCGCCGATGACGATGCGGCCCAGGGAGAGTCCGGTCACAGGGTTCATGCAGCGACCTTAGCCATCTCGGCCAGGGGTGTGGGGGAGGAGTCGCCGTGCGTCCCTCAGTCGGCGACGTACGCCGCGTGCCACCGATCGAGCTCGGCGTAGACCCGCTCCCGGGAGGGGCGGCGGGAGAGCACGACGTCGTGCCGCGCCCCGGGGACGGCGACGTAGGTGACGTGCGCCCCGACGGCCGTGGCCCAGCGCCGGATCTGCGGCACCTCGAGGACGACGTCGGTGACGTGGACGTCCTCGCCCATCTCCTCCGGCAGGCTGGAGCGGTCCGAGGACAGCACGAGCACGGGCGCAGGCACGTCGAGGCCCTGCTGGAGCCTGGCGTGGCCCTCACGGACCGCCCGGAGCCAGCCGGCGTGGACCCGGAAGGACTCCAGTGGCTTCCACGCGAGGTCGAAGTCCCACTCGCCGTCGTGGTCGCGGTGCAGGGAGCGGCCGTAGAGCCCGTTGACCTCCCGCTTGATCTCCTGGCGCGGGCGGCGGCGGCCGAGCTCCTTGAGCACCAGCGTGCCGATGGTGCGCAGCAGGGCGCTGCCCTGCAGGTCCAGCCACGGCGAGTTGAGCACGACGCCCGCCAGGGCCTCCGGGCGCCGACGGTCCAGCCACAGGGGGAGGGTCAGGCCTCCGGTCGAGTGCGCCGAGACGACCACGTGGTCGTGGTCGTCCCGCCCGGTGATCAGGCTCCAGGCGGCGTCGAGCTCCTCGTCGTAGACCGCGAGGTCCGTGACGTGGTTGGCGGTCTGCCCAGGGAGCAGGGACCGGCCGTACTTGCGCAGGTCGAGCGCGTAGAAGTCGTAGCCCCGCTCCAGCCACCACGCGGCGTACTCGACCTGGAAGAAGTAGTCGGCGAACCCGTGCACGTGCAGCACGGCACGACCGGTGGGGTCGGCGGCACGGCGGGAGACCAGGGTCGCGACGACCGGTCCCTCCTCGTCGTGGCCGAGCTCGAGGGTCTCCGCCTCCCACGGCGGGCCGAGGACGTCGGTGCGCGGCTGGGTGGTGTCGTGGTCCTGGCGAGGGGTCACGGGGCCATCCTGGCAGCCGAGCGCTCCCGGACCCGCAGGGCCACCTCGGGGCGGTTGCTGGTCACCAGCCAGGCCCGGCCCGGGCGCATCCAGTAGCGAAGGGACCGCTCGGTGTCGACGGTCCACACCAGCAGCGGGAGGCCCCGTCGGCGGGCGTAGGCCGCGACGCCCAGCCGTGCGAGGGTGTGCTTGGCGACCACGAGGTTCGCGCGCGAGCCCGACAGCCGCAGGTGCGGTCGCAGCTCGGACCACCGGGTGCGCAGCTGCCGCACCACCGGCAGCCCCTTCACGCTGCGCCCCAGCGACAGCCCCACGAGCAGGTCGAGTCCCTCGCCGTCGGCCCAGTCGCGCACGGCGCGGACCGAGGCGTCCTCGAGCGTGGTCACGATGATGTTCTCGGCGCCCAGGACCTCCACGGCACGTCGAGCCGCGCGCACCTCGTGGGTGCCGGCCGGGTCGGTGTAGGCCGTCGAGGGTGAGGTCAGCTTGAGGTCGATGTGGGCGCGGCGGGTGCCGGCCAGCGCGGCCAGCACCTCCTCGTAGCGCAGCAGCGGCCCGACCAGCTGCTCCACCCGGGCGACGGTGAGGTCGGCCAGCGGCGTACGTCGACCGCCGACGTCGACCTCGTCGTCGTGGTAGAGCACGAAGGTGTCGTCGGCGCAGCGCTGGACGTCGAACTCCACGAAGTCCACGGCGAGGGCCAGCGCCCGGTCCAGCGCCGGGCGGGTGTTCTCGAGCTCTCGGTCCTGCCCGGCCCCGCAGCGGTGCGCGCTCACGAGCACGGGGTCGTGGGTCCTGCGTCGCACCGGCACGGGCCGCGAGCCTAGTGCGCGCGGCGGGCGGCGTGTCGTCCGGACCACGGCGCCGGGCCCGAGCGCCTAGGGTTCGACCCGTGCCCCCACGTCCCCGGAGCAGCCACACCCTCGTCGGTGAGTGGCGCAGCGGCACCTCGCGCAGCCAGTGGATCGTCCTGGCCCTGCTGCTCGTCCTCGTCACCGTCTGCTTCGCGATCTCGCTGCCGTTCTACTCGGTGATGCCGGTCAGCACCTACTTCGTGTGGCTCGTCCTGGGCATGCTGCTGCTCAAGCACCGCCAGCTCTCCGTGCTGGTCGCCTACACGGTGCTGGGGGCGCTCGCACTGGCCGTGGTCGACGGGGTCCACGACGGCGAGTTCGGCAGCGCCCGTGCCTCGGGAATGGTCGCGCTGGCGCTGGGAGGGGCGCTGATCCTCTACCAGTCCCGGCAGCAGCGGTCCGGGCTGCCGGTGCCGCTCGGCGGCGCCATGCTCGCGGACCTGCGGGACCGGCTCCAACGCCAGGGGACCGTCCCGCCGCTGCCCGACGGGTGGCACTGCGAGACGGCCATGGTGGCCGCCCACGACGTCGGGTACGCCGGGGACTTCATGGTGGCCCGACTCGATGAGGCGCGCGGGCAGCTGGAGATGGTGCTGGTCGACGTGGTCGGCAAGGGGGTGGCCGCCGGCACCGACGCCCTGCAGTTCGCCGGCGCCCTCGGTGGGCTCATCGGGGCGTTGCCACCGGTCGCCCTCGTCGAGGCAGCCAACGACTTCCTGCTGCGCCAGGACTCCGACGAGACCTTCGCGACCGCCGTGCACGTCCTGGTGGACCTGCACACCGGCGGGTACGAGCTGCACTCGGCGGGCCACCCGCCCGCACTGGTGTGGGACCACGCCGATCGGCGGTGGACCCCCGACTCGGCCCGGGGCACGGCATTGGGTGTCCAGGTCCGGCCCGAGCTGCACCACAGCACCGGTGTCCTCGCGCCCGGCGACGGACTGCTCTTCTACACCGACGGCGTGGTCGAGCGCCCCCGCGTGGACATCGACGCCGGGATCGAGTGGCTCTGCAGCACCGCGGCCACCGCCGTGGCCGACGGGTTCGAGGGCGCCAGCCGCCGAGTGCTGCGCAAGGTCCCCAGCGGCGACGACGATCGCGCCGTCCTGGTCCTGCACCGCCGCGCAGAGCCGTGAGGGCCCCGTCACGCGCGCTGACGGGTGTCGGCGACCGTCCATCGGGCACAGTGGACAGGTGCCCCCTGCTCCTCCCAGGCTCCTCGCACGCCTGCCGCGACGCCGCGCCCTGCTGGCGTGGGCCGGTGGCGGGCTGGCGGTGCTCCTCGCCGTCGTCGTGATCGCCGTCCTGTCGAGCCGGGGTGGTGAGGCTCCCACGCCCGCCGCCCCCGTGCCCGCCCCGCCGAGCAGCACGCCCTCGGTCCCGCCCGGTGTCGACACGACCCGGGACGCGACGTACGCCGCCGCCCGTCCGGGGTCCCCGGACCGCCTGGTCGTACCGGCGCTGGACGTGGACGCTCCGATCCGCCCGATCACCGCGCCGGACCGCACGCTCGTGCCGCCCGCCGACCCGCAGGTGCTGGGGTGGTGGGCCGACGGGGCCCGCCCGGGCGCGGAGACCGGCAGCGCCCTGGTGGTGGGGCACACCGTGCACACCGGCGGAGGCGCGCTCGACGACCTGGAGACCCTCCGTCGCGGGGACGAGGTCCACGTGCACAGCCACCGTGGGACGGGGGAGGAGCGTCGCGAGCGCACGGAGACCTACCGGGTGGAGGACGTCGAGGTCTACCGCAAGGGCGCCCTGGCCCGACGGGCGGCCGAGCTGTTCAGCCAGGAGGTGGACGGTCGCCTGGTGCTGCTCACCTGCGAGGACTGGGACGGCACGCGCTACCTGTCCAACGTCGTGGTGACCGCGCTGCCCGTGGCCGACGACGGGGGGACAGCCCGTGGCTGACGGTCACCTGCCCGACCCGGAGCTGCCCGACCCGGAGCTGCCCGACCCGGCGGTCCTCGACCTGCTGCTCGCCGAGGCCGATCGGGACCGTACCGGCCCGGTCACCTCGCCGCCGCAGTGGGCGGCGGTGGTCTCGGTCGAGCGGGTCAGCCTCGTCAGTGGCGAGGAGCGGCCCGGCGCCCTGCGCCTGCTGGTGCAGGGCGAGGCGTCCGGAGCCACCCTCGTCGAGGTCCGGCGGGCCTGGGCGCGGGTCGCCGACGCGCTCGCACGGAACAGGCTGGGCCGCACCCCGGACGCCGGCACCTCCCACCGCGACGCCGGCCACCACTCCGTCACGACCGACGCCGAGCGGCTGCGGGCCGCCGTGCGCGCGGCCCACCGCACGTTCGAGGCCGAGCCGTACTACCGCGCGCGGTACGCCGACCGCGGTGCCCGCTTCGCCGGGACCGACTCTGCCTGGCTGGTCACGCTCGCCGACCTGCCGGTCGACGGCTGCGTCGGACAGGTCCTGTGGCTGGCCCGGGTGCTGGCGGCGCGCGGGATGCCGAGCTGGCTGCTCGAACGACACCTCGACGACCTGGCCGGGGAGCTGCGTGCCGCCTGCGGCGCCGACGCCGCCGGGTCGCTGCCCGACGCCGCGGCCCGGCTGCGGGCCACGCGCACCGCGGTGCTCCCCGAGCCCGCACTGCAGGACGCTGCGGCACGGATGCGCGAGGGGACCGGGGCCCAGGAGCCGTTGCCCGGCGCGGCCGCGCTGGCCCTCGCCGCCGCCGCGGACGTGGCAGCCGGCACGGTGGCGTCCTGGGCGCCCTGCGTCGACTGGCTCACCGACGAGTCGCGGTGCGACCCGCGGGCCGCGGCCTGGCTGCGTGTCGAGGCCACGCGGGTGGCACCGGACGGAGGTCTCAGTGCTGGTAGGTCCCGTGGAGGATCGCGCGCCCTGCGGTCTTGAAGGCCAGGTTGAACGACACCACCGCGGGGCTCGCGTCCGAGTCGACGCCGAGGCTGTCCTCGGTCACGGCGTGCACCACGAAGAAGTAGCGGTGCACCTGGTCGCCCTCCGGCGGAGCGGCGCCCATGAACGCCTTCGGCCCGCCGTCGTTGCGGCACATGAAGGCCGAGCCCGGGAGGTCCGCGTCCTCGGCACCGACCCCGGCGGGCAGCTCGGTGCAGTCGGCCGGCAGGTCGACCAGGACCCAGTGCCAGAAGCCGCTGGGCGTGGGGGCGTCGGGGTCGAAGCAGGTCAAGGTGTAGCTCTTGGTGCCCTCCGGGCCGGGCTCCCACGACAGGTGCGGTGAGGTGTTGCCCTCGGCGGCCACCTGGGCCGGGCCCAGCGGCTGGCCGTCGGTCACGTCGTCGCTGCGGACGGCGAAGGACGGCACGGCCGGCAGCAGGTCGTACGGGTTCGGGCTGACAGGTCGCTCCAGGGACGTCATAGCGCGAACCTAGCCCGGTGCCGACCCGTGGACCACCACCCGGGCACTGCGAGCGAGCGGGCCCGGCCGCGGGAGGATGGGGGCATGCTCGGAGACCACACGGACGCCCCGCCGTACCCCGTCGGACTGCGCCTGGCCGGACGCCGGGTCGTCGTGGTGGGCGGTGGTCACGTCGCGCAGCGCCGCGTGCCGGCCCTGATCGGGGCGGGCGCCGACGTGCTGCTGGTCTCCCCCGAGGTGACCCCTGCTCTGGAGGGACTGGCCGGGGAGGTCACCTGGCTGCAGCGCCGCTTCGAGGTCGCCGACCTCGAGGACGCGTGGTACGTCGTCGCGGCGACCGACGACCCGGTGACCAACGCCCTGGTCTCGGAGGAGTGCGAGCGTCGACGCATCTTCTGCGTCCGGGCCGACGACGCCGCCGGGGGCACCGCCTGGACCCCCGCCGTCGGCCGGCACGGCGGGCTCACCGTCGCGGTCCTGGCCAACCGCGAGCCCCGGAAGTCGGCCGGCGTCCGCGACGAGATCATGACCGCGCTGCGCGACGGCACGCTGACCGCCCGGACCACCCTGGACACCACCCCGGGCGTGGTCCTGGTCGGCGGCGGGCCCGGGGACCCGGAGCTCGCGACGGTCGCCGCCCGCCACGCCCTGGCCTCCGCTGACGTCGTGGTCGCCGACCGGCTGGCGCCGCGCGAGCTGCTCGACGAGCTGCCCGCACACGTCGAGCTGGTCGACGTGGCCAAGCTGCCGCGCGGCCGATCCGCCACCCAGGAGGCCATCAACGACGTCATCGTGGCCCGGGCCCGCGAGGGCAAGCGGGTGGTGCGCTTCAAGGGCGGGGACGGCTTCGTCTTCGGCCGGGGCTACGAGGAGGTGCTGGCCTGCCAGGCAGCCGGCGTGCCGGTCTCGGTCGTCCCGGGGCTCACCTCGTCCATCGCGGTGCCTGCCTCCGTGGGCATCCCGGTGACGCACCGCGGTGTCGCCCACGAGTTCACCGTCATCTCGGGGCACCTGCCGCCCGGTCACCCCGACTCCCTGGTCGCCTGGGACGCCGTGGCGCGCATGCGGGGCACCGTGGTACTGCTGATGGCCGTCGAGAACGCCCCGGCCATCGCCGAGGCGCTGCTCGCCGGTGGCCGGGGGCCGACGACGCCGGTCGCGGTGGTCCAGGAGGGCACGATGCCGGGGGAGCGCACCGTGCTGTCGACGCTGGCCACCCTCGCCGACGACCTCGCCGAGCACGGGGTCCGGCCGCCGGCCATCATCGTCGTTGGGGACGTCGTCGCCGTGGCCCGTCCCGGTCATTACGGGCGGGGGTGACGTGGCCCGGCTCATCGAGGTCGACGACCCCACGGACCCGCGGCTCGCCGACTACCGCGACCTGCGAGACGTGCAGCTGCGACGCGCGCTGGAGACCGAGCACGGCCTGTTCCTCGCCGAGGGCGAGAAGGTCGTCCGCCGCGCCGTCGAGGGCGGCTTCACGCCCCGCTCCTTCCTGATGGCGCCGCGCTGGCTCGACGGCCTCGCCGACGTGCTCTCCCGCTCGGACGCG
Source organism: Nocardioides marinus (assembly GCF_013408145.1). NCBI lineage: Bacteria > Bacillati > Actinomycetota > Actinomycetes > Propionibacteriales > Nocardioidaceae > Nocardioides > Nocardioides marinus. The sequence continues at coordinate 1,868,602 of NZ_JACBZI010000001.1, read as the reverse complement.
CCCTGCTACGTGCTCTCCGAGGAGCTGGCCGAGCAGGTCACCGGCTTCCACGTCCACCGCGGTGCGCTGGCCTCCCTGCACCGTCAGCCGGACCCGCCCCTGGACGCCGTCCTCGACGGCGCGCGGTTCGTCCTGGTGCTCGAGGACCTGGTCGACCACGCCAACGTGGGCGCCGCGTTCCGCTCCGGTGCGGCCCTGGGCGTCGACGCCGTGCTGCTCGGCCCCCGCTGCGCCGACCCGCTGTACCGACGGGCGGTGAAGGTGTCGATGGGGGCGGTGTTCGCGCTGCCCTGGACCCGGGTGCCGGACTGGTACGACGCGCTGCCGACCCTCTCGGCACGCGGGTTCACCACCGTCGCGCTGACGCTCGCGCCCGACGCCGTACCGCTGGAGGAGGCGGTGGCCGGTCGGGACCGGGTGGCTCTCGTGCTCGGCTCGGAGGGGCACGGGCTGACCACCCGCTGGGAGGAGTCGGCCGACCACCGGGCGATCATCCCGATGGCCGCGGGCATCGACTCGCTCAACGTCGCAGCAGCCGCCGCCGTCGCCTGCTACGTCACCGCACGCCGCTGACGCACCGGCAGCCCCTGGGTGCTCAGTCCTCGGCGGGCCAGCCCGGGGGGAAGTCCTCGACCTGCTTGTCGTGCTCCTTGGTCAGCTTCTTGCGCGCCTTGGTGGAGAGCCGGTCGCCGAAGACCGTGCCCCGGGTGTGGTCGGTCTCGTGCTGCAGGCAGCGGGCCAGCAGCCCGGTGCCCTCGAAGGAGACGGGGGAGCCGTCCAACCCCTGGCCGGTCACCGAGGCCCGGTCGGGACGGGCGCACTCGACGAAGGCGCCGGGGAAGGACAGGCAGCCCTCGTCGGCGTCGTCGAGCTGGCGCTCCCGGCCCTCGGGGAGCGTGAGCTCGGGGTTGCACACGACCCCGACGGTCCGCTCGCCGGACTCGTCGGGACAGTCGAAGACGAAGACGGCCGCGTCCACCCCGATCTGGCAGGCGGCCAGGCCGACCCCGTCGGCGGCGTACATCGTGGCGACCATGTCCGCGACGAGCGTGCGCAGCTCCTCGTCGAAGGCGGTCACCGGCTGCTGCGGGCGGTGCATCACCGGCGTGCCCCAGCGGGTGATGGGGCGCACCGTCCCCCCGGAGGGGAGCTGACCGTACGGCGCGTGCTCGGGCGGCGGGATCTCGGTCATGGTCAGGATCCTAGGAAGCCGCGGCCCGCGCCCTGTGACCGGCTCCACGAGACAACCTGTAGCGCTATGTGTAACTCACAGTTACATTTGCCGCATGGACATCGGCAAGAGCCTCATGACGCGCCTGTCGCCCGGCGGCAGGCACGGGCTGGCCAGCACCGAGCAGCGTGACCCGATCGGGTACGCGGTGGCGGCGCTGAACAAGCTGGCCCAGAGCGACCTCCTCGACCGCGTCGGCCTGCGCAAGCAGGCCGAGCAGGTCGTCTTCACGAGCACCCGCGAGGGCTTCAGGACGGTGACGGCCGCGAGCCGTCAGTTCAAGAAGACCGGCGGCAAGGGTGCAGGCACCCGCGCTCCCGCGGCGCCCCGCCAGGGCGTCTTCGACCTCACGCCCACCGAGGACGAGCAGATGCTCGTCGACGTGGTCTCGGAGTACGCCGAGGAGGTCGTGCGCCCGGCGGCCGCGGAGGCCAACGAGACCTGCGAGGCCCCCGAGGCCGTCCTGAAGGCGGGCCTGGAGATCGGCCTGCCGATCCTCGGCGTGCCTGAGGCCCTCGGCGGCATCTCCGAGGAGCGCTCGGCGATGGCCGGCACGCTCGTCGCAGAGGCCCTGAGCAAGGGCGACATGGGCATCGCGCTGGCTGCCCTGGCGCCGGGCTCGGTCGCCACGGCGCTGGGCCTGTGGGGCACCGAGGCGCAGCAGCAGACCTACCTGCCGGCCTTCACCGAGGACAGCGCTCCCGCCGCCGCCCTGGCGCTGCAGGAGCCGACGGTCCTCTTCGACGTGCTCGAGCCGTCGACCACCGCCCGCAGGACCCCTGACGGCTTCGTCCTCGACGGCACCAAGGCCGGTGTCGTGCGCGGCGCCGAGGCCGAGCTCTTCGTCGTCGGCGCCTCGCTGGACGGCACCCCGGTCCTGTTCCTGGTCGAGTCCTCGACCGCCGGCCTGACCGTGGAGGCCGAGCCCTCGATGGGCGTCCGCGCCGCCGCCCTGACCACCCTGCGCCTCGAGGGGGTCACCGTGCCGGCCGACGCCGTGCTCGGCGCGACCGACGGCTCGACGTACACCGAGTGCGTCCGGCTCTCCCGCCTGGCCTGGTGCGCTCTGGCGGTCGGGACCGGGCAGGCCGTGCTCGACTACGTGACGCCCTACGTCAAGACGCGTGAGGCGTTCGGCGAGCCGATCGCCCACCGGCAGTCGGTGGCGTTCATGGTCGCCAACATCGCGATCGAGCTGCAGGCCATGCGCCTGCTCACCTACAAGGCCGCCGGCCGCGCCGCGGCCGGTCAGGAATTCACCCGCGAGGTCGCCCTGGCCCGCAAGCTGTGCTCGGAGAAGGGGATGGCCATCGGCAACGACGGTGTCCAGCTCCTCGGTGGGCACGGATTCGTCAAGGAGCACCCGGTCGAGCGGTGGTACCGCGACCTGCGTGCCGTCGGAATCATGGAAGGTGCGGTGCTGGTCTGATGGCCATCTCCCTGGACGACCCGAAGAAGCTCAAGCCGCTGGCCTCGCAGGCCCACCAGGTCGCGATGAACATGCTGCGGCCCATCTCGCGCAAGTACGACCGCGCCGAGCACGCCTACCCCACCGAGCTCGACATGCTCGCCGCGATGATCGACGGGCTCTCGGAGTCCGGCGCGTCCGAGGGTGCGGGTGCGGCCGGCGTACGTCGCGACGAGAAGCCGGAGGGCAAGGAGAAGGGCACCAAGAACGGCGCCAACCTCGCCTCGGTGATGTCGATCGCCGAGATGTGCTGGGGTGACGTGGGCCTGCTGCTGTCCATGCCCCGCCAAGGCCTGGGCAACTCCGCGATCGCCTCGGTCGCGAACGACGAGCAGTCCGAGCGCTTCGCCGGGGTGTGGGCCGGCATGGCCATCACCGAGCCGGGCGTCGGCTCGGACTCGGCGAACATCAAGACCACGGCGGTCCTCGACGGTGACGAGTACGTCATCAACGGCGAGAAGATCTACGTGACCTCCGGTGACCGGGCCGACCACATCGTCGTCTGGGCCACCCTGGACCGCGAGCTGGGTCGGGCCGCCATCAAGTCCTTCGTGGTCGCCAAGGGGACCCCCGGCATGCGGGTGGAGCGGCTTGAGCACAAGCTCGGCATCCGTGCCTCCGACACCGCGGCGATCATCTTCGAGAACTGCCGCGTGCCGAAGGAGAACCTCCTCGGGTCGCCCGAGATCGACACCAAGCAGGGCTTCGCCGGTGCGATGGCGACCTTCGACAACACCCGCCCCTTGGTGGCGTCGATGGCCGTGGGCTGCGCCAAGGCCGCCCTCGACCTCACCCGCGACCTGCTCACGCAGGCCGGGGTGGAGATCGACTACGACCGGCCCGCGCACGTGCAGTCCGCCGCCGCCGCGAAGTTCCTCCAGATGGAGGCGGACTGGGAGGGCGCCCGGCTGCTGATGATGCAGGCGGCCTGGATGGCCGACAACCGCGAGCCCAACAGCCTCGAGGCCTCGATGGCCAAGGCGAAGGCGGGCCGCGTCGGCTCGGACATCACGTTGTCGTGCGTCGAGCTCTGCGGCTCGGTGGGCTTCTCCGAGGGCGAGCTGCTCGAGAAGTGGGCCCGCGACTCCAAGATCCTCGACATCTTCGAGGGCACCCAGCAGATCCAGCAGCTGATCATCGCGCGCCGCATCCTGGGGCTCTCCAGCGCCGAGCTGAAGTAGCCGGTCCGGCAACAGACGCAGTCGTGCCCCTCAGCGCGCGCCATGGCGCCCGCTGAGGGGCACGACCCGTCTCGGGACTAGTGCTGCTCGGCGGCCCGGCGCAACGTCCCGGTCTCGGCCGCGACCTGCTTGGCCGTGGCCTCGTCGAGCAGCGGCTCGGGCTCGGCGAGGCCGGTGGCGCCGTCGGTGCCGAACTCCTCGGCCGGCGCGTCGGGACCCTCGGGCTCCGGGGGCAGCGCGGAGGCCGGGGTCGGGTCGCTCTTGAGGGGCACGTCGGCGGCGCGCCTCTTCATCCCCGGGGTCGCGGGCTCGGGCTCCGGGACCGGCACGGGCTCGGGTTCCGGAGCCGGGGGAGGTGGGCCGGGGACGACCGGCTCCGGCTCGACCGGCGGGGCGGTGGACTCCGGGGCCCCGGCGCCGTCGGTGGACGGGCCGGGGGAGTCGGGCCACACCATCCGGCGCGCGCCCAGCGTCACGTTCGTGGCGACGGACAGGCCGGTGCGCAGACCCACGGCCGCCACGGAGGTGGCGGACGAGGTCAGCTGGCGGGCGACGGTCATCAGGGTGCTCACGGAGTGTCTCCTCTCGTCGGAACCCCTCGAGTCAAGCAACTGCGACCGCCCCACCCATCACCCGGTCGAGCGGGTGGGGTGGGGCGGTCGTGAGGTCCGACGTGCGGTCGGGGCCGGTGCTGCGGGGTCAGGACACCGCGCGGAAGGGGTCGTGCTCGGCGAGGATCTTGTCGACGCGGGCCTGGTCGAGCCGCACGGCGACCGAGGTGGACTCCTGCTGGTCGCGGACGATCTTGGCCAGCGTGAACGCCGACGTCGTGAGGTAGAGGGTGCCGAGCCCGAGGAAGGCTCGGACCCACGGGTCGACGGGCAGGTAGAGCACGGCGACGACCATGGAGAGCAGGGCCAGGCCGAAGGAGATCCAGGCCTGGGCGTGGAAGGCGGCGGTGGTGCGCGACTGCGGGGCGGTGTTGTTCGTCATGCCCCCAGGCTCGGCGCCGACCCGGGTACGCCGCGCCCGCCGGCGTACCCGTGCCGACTGAGCACGCGGGCTCAACCCTCGAGGCGCTCCCACCCCGCGCCGCCGGAGGGTGTCGCCACCAGGTGCTGCGGTGCGGCGAACCCCTCGCGCTCGAACCGCCGGTCGACGGCCTGCGCCACCTCGGCCACCAGGTCGGTGCGCACCCACGCCACCGACGACCCCCCGAAGCCCCCACCGGTCATGCGTGCGCCCAGCGCACCCGCTTCGACGGCGGCGTCCACCGCGGCGTCGAGCTCGGGGCAGGAGATCTCGAAGTCGTCGCGCATCGAGACGTGCGAGTCGGCGTTCGCCCGGGCCAGGGCCTCCCGGTCGTCGGTCGCGAGGGCCGCGACGGTCCCGCTCACCCGGTCGATCTCGGTCACGACGTGACGTGCCCGCCGACGCAGCCGCTCCCCGTGCAGGTCGTCGACCGCCGCACGGGTGGCTCCCCGCAGGGTCGGTACGCCGAGACGGCGCGCCGCCTCCTCGCAGTCCGTCCGTCGATCGCCGTACCCGCCCTCGACCAGGGCGTGGCTGACCCGGGTGTCGGTCACGAGCAGGGTGAGCCCCCGCTGCTCGAGGTGCAGGGGGACCTGACATCGCGTGTCGTCGGAGAAGTCGATCAGCAGCGCGTGGTCGGCCGTGGCGCGGACCGCCACCGCCTGGTCCATGCCACCGGTGGGCGCGCCGACGACCTCGCGCTCCGCGGCGACGGCCGCCTCGACCAGCAGGTCGGCGTCCCCACCGCGCACGGGTCGCTCCAGCAGACCGAGCACCGCCGCGCCCACGGCGCACTCCAGCGCCGCTGAGCTGGAGAGTCCCGCGCCGACCGGCACGGTGGAGTCGACGACCAGGTCGATACCCGGGACGGGCACGCCGGCGCGCGACAGCGTCCAGAGCACCCCGACGGCGTACCCGGTCCAGCCGTCGGGCCCTCCGGGACCGCAGTCGGCCAGGGTCCCCGCGAAACCGCCGTCGCGTTGCAGGCTCTGGACGGTGACCCGGCCGTCCTCCCGGGCCCGCGCTGCCACCCGGGTGCGGTGGGGCAGGGCGACGGGGAGCACGAGCCCGGCGTTGTAGTCGGTGTGCTCGCCCATGAGGTTGACCCGCCCGGGTGCCTGGGCCAGCACGGTCGGTCGGGCGCCGGTGCCGTGCTCGAAGGCCCCCACCAGGAGCTCGGACCGGTCTTCCGCTGCCAGCATCCTCATGGTCGTCACCCTAGGAGGGGGACCTCGTAGGCTCGCGGCGTGCGCTTCCTCCACGACGTGACCCCGCCCCACGACCTCACCTACGACGACGTGTTCATGGTGCCCGCGCACTCCAGCGTCGCCAGCAGGTACGACGTCGACCTGGCCAGCACCGACGGGACCGGTGCCACGATCCCGCTGGTCGTGGCGAACATGACCGCGATCGCGGGCAAGCGGATGGCCGAGACGGTCGCCCGGCGCGGTGGGCTGACCGTGGTCCCGCAGGACATCCCGGAGCAGGTGGTCCGCGACGTGGTGCGGTTCGTGAAGTCGCGCCACCTGGTGCTGGACACCCCCATCGAGCTGGCGCCGCACCAGACCGTCGCCGAGGCGATGGCGCTGATCCCCAAGCGGGCGCACCGCGCAGCCGTGGTCGTCGACGACGGCAGGCCCGTGGGCGTCGTGGGTCTGCACGACTGCGAGGAGGTCGACCGGTTCGCCCAGGTGCACTCGGTGATGCGGCCCTCCAGCGTGACGATCTCGGCCGGCACCGACCCGCGGGAGGCGTTCGACGCCATCGACCGGGCCCGCTCGGCGCTCGCCGTGGCGGTGGACGGCGAGGGCCGCCTGGTCGGTGTCCTCACCCGCGCCGGGGCGCTGCGAGCGACCCTGTACAGCCCGGCGGTCGACGCGGACGGCGGGTTGCGGGTCGCCGCCGCCGTCGGGGTCAACGGCGACGTGGCGGCGAAGGCGGAGGCCCTGTTGGAGGCCGGGGTGGACTGCCTGGTGGTGGACACCGCGCACGGCCACCAGGACCGGATGCTCGACGCGCTGACGGCCGTGCGCGCGCTCGACCCGCCCGTGCCCGTGGCGGCCGGGAACGTCGTGTCCGCCGAGGGGGCCCGGGCCCTGGTCGGCGCCGGAGCGGACATCGTCAAGGTCGGCGTCGGCCCGGGTGCGATGTGCACGACCCGGATGATGACCGGTGTCGGCCGTCCGCAGTTCTCCGCGGTCCTGGAGTGCGCCGCCGCGGTCCGGGACCTCGGCGGGCACGTCTGGGCCGACGGAGGGGTGCGGCACCCGCGAGACGTGGCCCTGGCGCTCGCCGCGGGCGCCTCGAGCGTGATGATCGGCTCCTGGTTCGCCGGCACCCACGAGTCACCCGGCGACCTCGTCGAGGACGGCGGCCGCGCGTACAAGGTCTCCTTCGGGATGGCCTCGGCCCGGGCGGTCGCCCACCGGACGGCGACCGAGTCGGCCTACGACCGCGCGCGCAAGGGGCTCTACGAGGAGGGGATCTCCGCCTCGCGGATGTACCTCGACCCGGCCCGTCCGGGGGTCGAGGACCTCATCGACCAGATCTGCTCCGGGGTCCGCTCCGCCTGCACCTACGCCGGTGCGGGGTCGCTGGCCGAGCTGCACGAGCGGGCCGTGGTCGGCGTCCAGTCCGCCGCCGGGTACGCCGAGGGACGCCCGCTCGCGACCTCCTGGTGAGGCCCCGGCGACCCCATGGGCGCCGGCGTCAGCGGCGTGAGCTGTTGGCCGTGCGCCCGCGGACCACGCCGATGAAGGTCTGCACGCGGTCGTCGTCGTGGTCGGTGCGCCACACCAACCCGACCGTGGTGGTCGGCAGGTCGGTGACCGGCCGGAACGTGACGTCCTTGCGGTGGTGCAGCCGGGCGACCGACATCGGGACCACGAGCACGCCGGTGCCCGCCGCGACGGTCTCGACGGCGTCCTTGACGCTCATCGGGGGCCAGGCCAGCTGCTCGGCCGCCGGCCGCCACCCGGACCGCTCGGGCAGGACGAGCTGCTCCTGGTCGAGGTCCTCGGTGCTGACCTCCTCCACGACCGTGGCGACGTGCTCGACCCCCATGACGGCGACCGGCCGCTCCTCGTAGAGCGGGATGCAGTGCAGCCCGTCGCGGTCGACGGGGAGCCGGGCGAGCACCATGTCGAGCGAGCCCTCGCGCACGCCCTGCTCCTGCTCGTCCTCGGCCACGGGGACCAGCTCGAGCGGCCCACCGCGCTCGCGGAACACGCGAGCCCACTTGTCGGGGGTCGCACCGGTCACGAAGCCGAGTCGGAAGGGCGCGCTCACGGGGTGAGCCTAGGTCAGGCCCTGCTCAGGGACAGATGGGACAGCTGTCGGGGTCCTCGAGCCCCTGCTCGACGCGCCAGGCGTGCAGGAAGCGGACGGCGCCTTCCCCCTGGTCGTAGACCCGGGTGCCGTCCCCGGCGTACGACGGCCGCGAGGTCGCCACGACCCACAGGTAGACCAGCAGCATCTCCAGCGTCTCGCCGCCCTTGGGCGAGTGGCCCGCGAAGACGTAGCGCGTCGTCGCGACCGCGCACTCGTCGATCTGGACCACCTCGCGCGGCGGCCGCAGGTCGCTGATGCACCACCCGCACTCGACGTCGCGTCCCTGCCGGGCGCGATGGCCGTGCAGGAACGCCGCTGCCTGGCCGGCGGTGGGGTACACCTGCAGACCCGGGGGCAGGCCGGCGCTCCCGCCGGTGCCCGTCAGCACCCAGTGGTAGACGGTGACGGCGTCCTCGATGTCGTGCCACCCGACCTGGTGGTCGGACATGACGAAGGCCGCGGTGGTCGCGGCGGCGACGTCGAGCTCGGGGGCCACCCCGAGGGCCGTGCTGCCCCGCGGCGTACCGCCGAACGGCTCGGGGGTGAACGTCGGGTTGGAGGAGGGAAGCGCAGTCATCGCGACGGCTCTCAGGTGGGGGGTGGGGGGGTGCAGCGGGGGTCTGCAGACGGTGCGCAGCGAGCCATGGACTGGCCCGGTGCTGGGCCTGCACAGGGGGGATCGACCTCCAGCATGCCTTCTTGAGCCTTTCAGATCCGCGGTTCGGGCAGTGGTCCAGACCATGCGGTGCCCGGTGGTAACCGCCCACCGGGCACCGCGTTGGCCAGGTCAGTGACCGCACGACACCGCCGAGGGAGGCACCGGTGCCGCGAGGATTCCCCCCGTTGCTGGACCAGGCCGACCGCCACGTCGCCGAGCGGTTCAGCTACGGCGTCGACACCACCTTGGCGCAGGAGGTGCGGGCCGCCGGTGGGGGCGCCGCGTGGTTCGAGCAGCAGCTGTCGGGACTCGTCGTGGAGTCGCCGCGGGCGCTGGCCGTGGCCACCTGGTTCCCCCAGCTGGACCTGCCCGCTCCGCTGGTGCGCAGGTTGCAGGAGCAGGGGCAGCGCACCGTCCGCGAGACCGCCGACGAGCTCGTCGCCCGCACGTTCGCGCTGCGGACGCTCACGCGACGCCACGTGCACGAGACGATGGTCGACTTCTGGAGCAACCTGCTCTACGTCCCGGCCGGCGAGGGACGCTCGTGGCCGTGGCGCGCCGACTACGACCGCGTGGTGCGCCAGCACGCGCTCGGCTCGTTCTCCGCGCTCCTCAAGGCCACGGTGACGCACCCGGCCATGACGGGGTACCTCACCAACGACCTCAACCGCCGGGGAGCGATCAACGAGAACCTCGGTCGGGAGGTCCTCGAGCTGCACACGGTCGGCCGCGACGCCGGCTACACCGAGCGCCAGGTCGTCGACTCCTCCAAGATCCTCACCGGGTTCACCCTCGACGACACGACCACGTTCCGCGCCGGGTACGACCCCGAGCGCCACGCCACCGGCAGGGTCCGGGTCCTCGACTTCACGCACCGCAACGCCGACGCGGACGGTCGGGTGGTGCTCGACGCCTACCTCGAGCACCTCGCCCTGCATCCCGCGACCGCCCGTCGGCTCGCACGACGGCTGGCTGTCCGCTTCGTCTCCGACGACCCGCCGCAGGGGCTGGTGCGGGACGTCGCTCGTGCCTACCGGCGCTCCGGCAGCGACATCCCCAGCACGCTCCGCGCCCTCGTGGCCCATCCCGCCTTCCGCCGGGCGCGGTGGGAGAAGACCCGCAACCCCAGCGACGACGTGGTGCACATGGCCCGCGTGCTGGGGCTGCGGCCGACCGGAGCCCTCGACGACAGCGCCTTCGTCTGGTACCTCGTGCGCCAGGCCGCCAGCCAGGGGCAGGTCTCCTTCCGGTGGCCCACGCCGGACGGGTGGCCCGAGGACGGCGCCCACTACCTCAGCGCCTCGCGGGTGCTGCGGGCCTGGCGGTCGCGGTACGACGTCTCGGGGACGTCCGGACCCGTGCTGCTCTCGGTGGACGTGCCCACCAAGGCCTCCCAGCTGCCCGCGGAGTGGCCGCTCACATTGGCCCAGGTCGTCGAACACCAGTCCCAGCTGCTGCTGGGCCGAGCGTCCGACAAGCCGCTCGTGCGGGCCGTCGCCCGCACCCTCGACCTGCCCGCGACCACCGAGCTGACCGGCCCCGACGACCTGTCCGACCAGCACTACCGCCTGCTGCGCGGCACCGTGCTCAACGCCCCCCGAGGTCTGCAGCGATGAGCGAGCCACTCCCCGACGTGCACGCCTGCGGCTGCCGCGACTTCACGACCACCCGTCGCGCGGCACTGGCCCTCGGTGCGGGGGCCGTGACCGCGATGGTCGGGGACGTGCTGACCCACACTGTGTACGGCGCCCAGCCGCGCGGCAACGTGCTCGTGGTCCTGTCCCTGCGCGGCGGCGCCGACGGTCTCTCGCTGGTGGTGCCGCACGCCGAGAAGGCCTACTACGCCGCCCGTCCGACCACGGCGGTCCCGAAGGACCGCCTGCTGCACACCGACGCCACGTTCGGCCTGCACCCCGCCCTGGCGCCGCTCAGCCGGCTGTGGGCCACGAAGCGCCTGGCGGCCGTGCACGCCGTCGGTCTGCCGGCGCCCAACCGGTCGCACTTCGAGGCGATGGAGGTGCTCGAGGACGCCGACCCCGGCAGCGACGCCCGGGTCGGATGGCTCAACCGCTTCGTCGGCCAGCTGCGCGGGGACTCCGTCCTCGAGGGCGTGCAGGTCGGCTCGAACGTCGTGCCGACCTCGCTGGTCGGCCCACGACCCACGGTGGCGCTGGAGTCGCCGAGCTCGATCAGCACCCCGTTCGCCGGGTCCGACCGCGGTGACGCCGTGGCGCGCGGCCTCGCACAGATGTACGGCGATGGCAGGTCCAGGGTCCATCGGGCCGGACGCGAGGCGCTCGAGCTGGCCCGACTGGGCGGGCGGTACTCCGAGGCGGCCGCGCAGCCGCCGCAGCACTCTGCGTCGTACCCGGGCAGCGCGCTGGGTACGTCGCTGCGTCGTACCGCCGCCCTCATCCGTGCCGAGGTGGGCGTCCGGGCGGTCGCGGTGGACAGCGGTTCCTGGGACCACCACGAGAACCTGCGCGGGAACCTCACCGCACGCGCCGGCGACCTGGCCGGCTCGCTGGCCGCCTTCTTCACCGACCTGGGGCCGGACTGGCGCCGGGTCACGGTGGTGACGCTGAGCGAGTTCGGTCGCCGGCTCCCTGAGAACGGGGCGGCCGGCGTGGACCACGGCTACGGGAACGCCGTCCTGGTCGCCGGTGGGGGAGTGCGCGGCGGCCGCTACCACGCGAGGTGGCCGACCCTGCGCGACGGACGCCTGGAGTCCGGTGACCTGACCGTGACCACGGACTACCGACACCTGCTCATGGAGGTCCTCCAGACCCGGTTCCCCGGGGTGGACGCCCATCGGGTCTTCCCGCAGGCGGGCTACCGCAGGCGGCTCGGCGTCATGCGCTGAGCCGGCGCCCTCCAGACGGTGCGGCCTCGGCTCAGCCGAGCACCACGGTGAGGACACCGAGGCCGTAGAGACCGAGCAGCCCCACGCTCTCGAAGCCGATGCCGCCCGGCCCGCGGGGCTCACGTCGGATCAGGCCGAGCATGAGGACGGCCGTCATCACCGCGCCCAGCGCGGTCCACAGCACCACGTTGCTGGAGACGGCGTGGTAGATCGAACCCTCGGTGTAGGCGACGTCGGAGAAGGCCGCGAAGAGCGTGTCGAAGGCGTTCCCGCCGATGATGCCGGCCACGGCGAGCGTCAGGGCCCCACGCCTGACCGCGGCCAACGTGGTGACCAGCTCGGGCAGGGACGTGGCGACGGCGGTGAACAGGACACCCATGAGCGCCTCGTCGAGCCCTGTGGCGTCGACGATGCCGGTGGCGGCGCGCTGCATGAGGAACCCGGCCACCCCCATCACGGCGACGAGGACCGCCGTGGTGCCGAGCAGCCCGCGGAGCGAGCGCTCCTCGCCCGCGGGGTCGGGCTCGTCCTCACGGGTCTCCTGTGTCCGTTGGGGCACCCACATCGGCTCCAGCCGGGTGTCGCGGGCCAACCGGAGCCCGTAGAGGTAGGAGACCAGCAGCAGCGGGGTCACCACGTGCACCGGCCCGATGGTCCACTGCGGCATCGCGAAGGCGAGGAGCAGCCAGGACAGCTGGGTCATCAGCAGCGCACCCTGGAGCAGGTTCCCCAGCGACGCGGCCGCGTGCTCGAGGTTCGCCCGCCGGTAGGCGAGGTCGGCCAGCGCGAGGAACAGCGTCTGGACCGCGATCCCGCCCACCGCGTTGGACAGCGCCAGCTCCGGGTGCCCGCTGGCGGCAGCCGAGGTGGACAGCACGCTGCCGCTGAGGGAGGTGGCCAGACCCATCAGGACCGCGCCCATGATCGCCTCGCCCAGCCCGGTTCGGTCCGCGAGGCGGTCGACGACCCCGGCCAGCCGGGTGCCGGCGACACCGATCGCGACCGTGCACGCGCAGAAGAGCGCGACGGCCGGACCGAGCGTGAGACTCTCGAGCACGGGACCCCCTGGGCCTGGTGTCTGGGTGTCTGGGCGGGTGGCGCCGCCTGGGCTGCCGGGCGTCCTTCGACCGTAGCCGTTCGTGGTCGAGCGCCCGCACCCTCGTGGACCGCCGAGGGGCGGAAAAGCAGAAGGCCCAGGTGCGCTGACCTGGGCCTTCTGTGTCTCTGGTGTCCGAGGGGGGACTTGAACCCCCACGCCCTAATACGGGCACTAGCACCTCAAGCTAGCGCGTCTGCCAATTCCGCCACCCGGACGAGTGCGGGCGCAACAGTAGCAGCGGCCTGGCGCGACCACCGCATCGGGACCGCTTCGGCGGTGATGCCATGCTGGAGGGCATGTCGACGCCCCACTCGGACGCCCACGGACCGCGCGACTACGACCCCGCCGGGGAGGTCGTGGAGCTGTGTCGCGACCTGATCCGCATCGACACCTCCAACTACGGCGAGGCCGAGGGGCCGGGCGAGCGCAAGGCCGCCGAGCACGTCGCAACGCTCCTGGACGAGGTGGGGATCAAGTCCACCGTCGTGGAGGGCACGCCGGGTCGCACCAGCATCGTCGCCCGCTGGGGCGACACCTCCAGCGACCGCGACGCCCTGCTCCTGCACGGCCACCTCGACGTCGTGCCGGCGGCCGCCGAGGACTGGCAGGTCGACCCGTTCTCCGGCGAGGTCCAGGACGGATATGTCTGGGGTCGCGGAGCGGTCGACATGAAGGACTTCGACGCGATGCTGCTGAGCGTGGTGCGCGCGCGCACCCGCGCCGGGCAGGTGCCCGACCGGCCGGTGGTGCTCTGCTTCACCGCCGACGAGGAGGCCGGCGGCCACCATGGCGCCCAGGTCATCGTGGAGGACCACCCCGAGCTGCTCGAGGGCTGCACCGAGGCCGTCGGCGAGGTGGGCGGGTTCTCCACCACGGTCCGCGGGCGCCGCGTCTACCTCGTCGAGGCCGCCGAGAAGGGCATGGCCTGGATGAAGCTCACGGCCCGGGGCCGGGCCGGTCACGGGTCGATGATCAACACCGACAACGCCGTCTCCCGGCTGACCGCCGCGGTGGCGCGGATCGGCGCCCACGAGTGGCCGGTGCGACTGACCCCCACGATGGAGGTCCTGCTCGCCACCGTCGCCGACCTCGCCGGGACGCAGGCCACCCCGGAGAACGCCCGCGACCTGATCGAGGAGTTCGGGGGAGCGGCACGGATGCTCGGTGCGGTCATCTCCAACACCACCAACCCCACGATGCTCGACGCCGGATACAAGGTGAACGTGATCCCGACCGAGGCGACCGCGCACGTCGACGGCAGGTTCCTCCCCGGCTTCGAGGACGAGTTCTTCGCCACCCTCGCTGAGCTCACCGGGGAGGGGATCGACATCGACTTCGTCTCCCACCAGCAGCCCTGGGAGACGCCGTACGACGGTGACCTCGTCGCCGCGATGAACCGCTCCATCCTCGCCGAGGACCCCGAGGGCATCGTCGCGCCGTACCTCATGTCCGGTGGCACCGACGCCAAGCACTTCCGCAAGCTCGGCATGCGCTCCTACGGGTTCGCCCCGCTGCGGCTGCCCGCCGACCTCGACTTCACCGCGCTGTTCCACGGCGTCGACGAGCGGGTCCCCGTGGACGCCCTGGAGTTCGGCGCCCGGGTGTTCGACCGATTCCTCGACCAGGTGTGATCAGGCGGTCCGCACCGCCCGGATGATCTTGCGGCGCAGGACGACCCGGCGGATGCCGTCGTTGCCGATCCGCACCCGGTCCAGCTCCCAGCCGCCGTGCTCGGCACGCTCGACGAGCAGCTTGGCGACGACGCCGCGGCTCAGCTCGCGGGAGAACGCCACCTGGGCGAACTCCCACTCCACTCCGGGACGGGGCGGTCTGCGATCGGCTCTCATCGGCCCTCCCTGTCAGCGGCGAGCGTCAGTCGGCGCTCACGTCGTCCAGTGCCGCCACGATCTCGGGCGGCAGGGTGAGGTCCTCGACGCTGAGGGCGGTCCGCAGCTGGGCGGCGGTCCGCGCTCCCACGATAGGCGCGGTCACCCCGGGCCGGTCGCGGACCCACGCCAGGGCCACCTGGACCGGTGAGAGGTCCAGGCCCTCGGCGGCGCGGCAGACGGCCTCGACGACCGCCATGGTCCGCTCGTCGTCGAGGTAGGGCTGGACGAACCGGGAGAACTGGCTGGTCGCCGCCCGGGAGTCCGCCGGCGTGCCGGTGCGGTACTTGCCGGTCAGGACGCCGCGCCCGAGCGGGGACCACGGCAGGACGCCGAGGCCGGTGGCGGCCGCGGCCGGCAGCACCTCGTGCTCGACGGCCCGGTTGACCAGCGAGTACTCCACCTGGGTCGAGGCCAGCGCCACCCGACCCGGCACGGCCGCCTGCCAGGTGGCCGCCTGGGCGGTCTGCCATCCGGTGTAGTTGGAGATGCCGACGTACGCCGCCCGGCCGCTGCTCACCGCGAGGTCGAGCGCGCTGAGCGTCTCCTCGACCGGGGTGCGCGGGTCCCAGGTGTGCACCTGCCACAGGTCGACGTGGTCGACGTCCAGCCGACGCAGCGAGGCGTCGAGGGTGGAGAGCAACGCCCCGCGCGAGGCGTTGACGTGGGTGCGTCCGTCGCGTGCGCTGATGGCCGCCTTGGTCGCGACCACCAGCTCGTCGCGGTGCGCGACGTCGCCCAGCAGGGAGCCGAGCAGCTCCTCCGAGCGGCCCTCGGCGTACGCCGCCGCCGTGTCCACCAGGGTCCCGCCGGCCTCCACGAAGGCGATCAGCTGGTCGCGGGCCTCGTGCTCGTCGGTGTCACGGCCCCAGGTCATCGTCCCGAGCCCCAGTCGGGAGACCCGCAGCCCGGTGCTGCCGACGGATCGCTGCTGCATGGGCGGTAACCTATCGGGACCGCTGGCTCGTGCCGCCGACGGCTCGCCGGAGGCACCCCCTAGGCTTGCTGTCCGTGCTCGACCTCCTCAAGGCCGTCGTGCTCGGGACCCTGCAGGGACTCACCGAGTTCCTGCCGATCTCCAGCAGCGCCCACCTGCGCATCTATCCCGAGCTGTTCGGCTGGGGCGACCCGGGCGCGGCGTTCACCGCCGTCGTCCAGATCGGCACCGAGCTCGCGGTGCTCGTCTACTTCCGCGAGGACATCTGGCGCATCGGCAGCACCTGGGTGCGCTCGCTGTTCCAGGCGGAGTACCGCGGTCACCTCGACGCCCGCATGGGCTGGTTCATCATCGTCGGCTCGCTGCCGATCGTGGTGCTGGGGATCGCCCTCAAGGACGTGATCGAGCAGGACTTCCGCAGCCTGTGGATCGTCGGCTGCACGCTCATCGTCTTCGGCGTCCTGCTCGGCCTGGCCGACCGGTTCGGCCGCAACGAGAAGGAGATCCGGAAGCTGACGCTGCGCGACGCGGTGCTCATGGGCGTCGCCCAGGCCTGTGCGCTCGTCCCCGGTGTGTCCCGCTCGGGCGCGACGCTCTCCATGGGGCGCCTGCTCGGCTACGAGCGTGCCGCCGCCACCCGCTACGCCTTCCTGCTCGCGATCCCCGCGGTCGTCGGCGCCGGTCTCTTCGAGCTCAAGGAGATCCCGCACGGTGACAACTCCTACGGCTGGGGCCCCACCCTGGTCGCGACGATCGTCTCCTTCGTCGTCGGGTACGCCGTCATCGCCTGGCTCCTGAAGTGGGTCACGACCCGCACCTACACGCCGTTCGTGGTCTACCGGGTCGTCCTCGGTGGTGCCGTGCTGGCGCTGCTGTCTTCGGGCGTCCTCACGGCCTGAGCGCCTCGCCCACCCGCGCAGCTCTGGAGGTCCGGCTCGGCACCTGGTGCCGGCCTGGACCTCCACAAGGGGGGGCCGGCAGAGGTGGCCAGCAGAGGACCCGGAGTCTCGCTACAGCCACCCGGACCGCCGGAAGAACCACCACAGCAATCCCGACACCCCGCCCATCAGCAGCAGGGAGAACGGGTAGCCGTAGGTCCAGCCGAGCTCGGGCATGTGGGTGAAGTTCATCCCGTAGACCCCCGCGATGAGGGTCGGCACGACGACCAGGGCGGCACCGGCGGAGATCTTGCGCATGTCGTCGTTCTGCTGCATCGAGATGCGGGCGACGTGGGCGTCGAAGGCGGTCGAGAGCAGCCCGTCGAGGGTGTCGACGTCCTCGGCGGTGCGGGCCAGGTGGTCCAGCACGTCGCGGAAGAACGGGGCGGCGGCGTCGTCGACCTCGCGGACCTGGCCGGCGGCGAAGCGGGCCATCGGCTCCCGCAGGGGCAGCACCGCGCGGCGTACCTCGGCGATCTCCCGCTTCAACGCGTAGATGCGGGCCGAGTCGTCGGTGCGCTCCTCGGAGAACACCGACGCCTCCACCTCGTCCACGTCGACCTGCAGGTCGTCGACCACCTCGACGTACTCGTCGACCACGCGGTCGCACACCGCGTAGACCACCGCCGCGGGTCCGTGCTCCAGGACGCGGGTGTCTCCCTCGAGTCCCTCGCGGGCGGCGGTCAGCCCGCTGCCGCGACCGTGCCGGACCGTGACGACGAAGTCGGCGCCCCAGAAGATGCTGATCTCGCCGGTCTCGACGGCGTCGTGCTCGTCGACGTACCAGAGCGTCTTCAGCACCAGGAAGAGGTTGTCGTCGTACCGCTCCAGCTTGGGCCGCTGGTGCGCCTTCACCGCGTCCTCGATGGCCAGGTCGTGCAGCCCGAACGCCTCGGCCACCTCGGCCAGCTCCTGCTCGCTCGGCTCGTGCAGGCCCACCCAGACGAACCCGTCCTCCTGCGCCGCGCGGGCTCGCAGGCCCGCGTAGTCGTGGGGTTCCCCGTCGGGCACGACGCGGGTGCCGTGCCGGTACAGCGCGCTGTCGACGATCACGGCACGAGGCTACGGTCCCCGGGCGCTGGCTACAGTCGCCCCATGGCCACCGTCGTCCTGCTCCGCCACGGCCGGACCACCGCCAACGCCTCGGGCGTGCTGGCCGGTCGCACCCCGGGGGTCCGCCTCGACGAGCTGGGCCGGGGTCAGGCCGACCGGGCCGGCACCCGGCTCGCCGGTGTCCCGCTGGCGCGGGTCGTCAGCAGCCCGCTGGAGCGCTGCAAGCAGACGACCCGTGCCGTCCTGGCAGCGCAGCCCACCGAGCCACCGCTGCTGACCGAGCGCGGCATCACCGAGTGCGACTACGGCGAGTGGCAGGGCCGCACGCTCAAGGAGCTGGCGAAGGAGCCGCTCTGGCGCACGGTGCAGGCCCACCCCTCGGCGGCGGCGTTCCCCGGGGGTGAGTCGATGTCGGCGATGCAGGCGCGTGCGGTCGAGGCGGTACGCCGCCACGACGCCGAGGTCGAGGCCGAGCACGGTCCCGGCGCGGTCTGGGTGGCGGTCAGCCACGGCGACATCATCAAGTCGGTGCTCGCCGACGCCCTGGGCATGCACCTGGACCTCTTCCAGCGGATCTCGGTGGACCCGGCGTCGTTGTCGATCGTGCGCTACACCGACCAGCGTCCCTACGTCCTGGCCAGCAACACCCACGAGGGCGACCTGTCCTGGCTGGTGCCGCCGGCCCACGCCCCGGCCGCGCCCGACGCGGCGGTCGGTGGGGGAGCGGGTCCGGGGGAGCAGGGCACTGGGGCGCACCCCTAGGCTGGTCGGCATGGCTCTCGTCCACGGCTTCGACCCGCCCGAGCGCTTCGTCGCGGGCACCGTCGGCCCGCCGGGCTCGCGCACCTTCTTCCTGCAGGCGCGCAGCGGCACCCGCCTGGTCAGCGTCGCCCTGGAGAAGCAGCAGGTGGCGGCCTTGGCGGAGCGGATCGACGAGCTCCTCGACGAGGTGATGGCCAGCGAGTCCGCCGGCACCGTCGTCCCCGCGGTGGCGCCCGTCGGCCTGCAGGACAACGCCCCCCTGGAGCAGCCGATCGAGGAGGAGTTCCGCGCCGGCACGATGACCCTGTCGTGGGACCCCGACGACGAGCGGGTGGTCGTGGAGGTCTTCCCCTACACCGAGGCGGCCGTGGTCACTCCCGACCAGCTCGACGAGGACTTCGAGGAGCCGGAGCCCGACGAGGTGCTGCTGGTGCGGATGCCCCCGGGGCTGGCGCGGGCCTTCGTCGCCCGCAGCGAGAGCGTGCTGGGCGCCGGGCGGCCGACCTGTCCCTTCTGCGGCAACCCGATCGATCCCGACGGGCACCTGTGCGTCCGGGCCAACGGCTTCCGTCGGCGCGACCCGGTCTGAGCGTGGGCGCCATGGGGGCGGTGCCGGTCGGCGAGCTGGTCCTCGACGGACGCGTCATGCCCGCCTCCAACGCGACCTTCGTCGGGAGCATCACCACGGGCGACGGTGAGGTGCGTGTCGTCTACAAGCCCATCGCCGGTGAGCGGCCGCTGTGGGACTTCCCGGGTGCCGTGCTCGCCCGGCGCGAGGTCGCGGCGTACCTCGTCGGCCGGGCCTTCGCCGGCCACGCCTTCTGCAACCCGGTGCCCCAGACGTGGCTGGCCGACGGGCCGCACGGGCCCGGCATGCTGCAGGCCTGGCAGGAGCCCGACGAGGCCCAGGAGGCGGTGACGCTGGTCGAGGCCGGCAGCGTGCCGCACGGCTACCTCCACGTCTTCGACGGGTACGACGCCGCGGACCGCCCGATCTCGCTCGTCCACGAGGACACCCCGGCACTGCGCCGCATCGCCGTGCTCGACGTGCTGCTCAACAACGCTGACCGCAAGGGCGGTCACGTCCTCGAGGCCGCCGACGGCCATCGTTGGGCCATCGACCACGGCATCGCCTTCCACGCCGAGCCGAAGCTGCGCACCGTGCTCTGGGGCTGGACGGGTCAGCCGCTCACCGACCAAGAGCGCGACGGGGTGGCGCGGGTCCGTGACGCCGTGGCCGCGGACCTCGGCACCACGCTCGGCGGTCTGCTGGACGACCCCGAGGTCGAGGCGCTCCTGCGCCGCAGCGAGCGCCTGCTCGCCCGGGGTGTCCTCCCCGGGCCCGGCGGTGACGGCCCGGCGATCCCGTGGCCGCCCTTCTGACCGCAGCTCGCCGCACTCCGTCTAGGCTCGGGCCCATGCGCGCCTGGCCTGCTCCCGACCTCCCGGACCTGCGGGTCGTGGCCCCGCCGGTCTCCCTGCACGACACCGCCTCCGGCGGTCGTCTGGTGCTGGAGCCCGAGGGCCCCGCCCGGCTCTACGTGTGCGGCATCACCCCCTACGACGCGACCCACATGGGCCATGCGGCCACCTACGTCGGCTTCGACCTGCTGCACCGGGCGTGGCGCAACGCCGGCCACCAGGTGACCTACGTCCAGAACGTCACCGACGTCGACGACCCGCTGCTGGAGCGGGCGACCAAGGTGAAGGTCGACTGGGTGGAGCTCGCCGAGCGCGAGACCGAGCTGTTCCGCCAGGACATGACCGCGCTGCGGGTGCTCCCGCCGGCGCACTACACCGGGGCCGTGGAGTCCATCCCGCTGGTCATCGACCTGATCGAGCGCATGGAGGCGGCCGGGGCGGTCTACCGCGTGGACGACGACCTCTACTTCTCCGTCACCGCCGACCCGGCCTTCGGCGCCGAGTCCGGGCTGGACCGCGAGGCGATGCTGGAGATCTTCCCCGAGCGCGGCGGCGACCCCGACCGGCCCGGCAAGAAGGACCCGCTGGACTGTCTGGTGTGGCGCGCCGAGCGTGAGGGCGAGCCGTCGTGGCCCAGCCCGTTCGGTCCCGGCCGGCCCGGGTGGCACGTCGAGTGCACGGCCATCGCCTGGGAGCACCTCGGCGGCACGCTCGACGTCCAGGGCGGGGGCTCCGACCTGGTCTTCCCGCACCACGAGATGTGTGCG
This sequence comes from Nocardioides marinus, assembly GCF_013408145.1. Classification (NCBI taxonomy): domain Bacteria; kingdom Bacillati; phylum Actinomycetota; class Actinomycetes; order Propionibacteriales; family Nocardioidaceae; genus Nocardioides; species Nocardioides marinus. The sequence continues at coordinate 1,847,975 of NZ_JACBZI010000001.1, read as the reverse complement.
GGGCACGCCCACGTCGCCACCGGCACGCCGTTCGCCAAGGCCTACGCCCACGCCGGCATGGTCGGCTACGACGGCGAGAAGATGTCGAAGTCGCGCGGCAACCTGGTCTTCGTCTCGGCGCTGCGCAACTCCGACGTCGACCCGATGGCCATCCGACTCACCCTGCTGCGCCACCACTACCGCAGCGACTGGGAGTGGACCGACGCCGAGCTGTTCGACCAGGTCGACACCCTCGATCGGTGGCGCCGCGCGCTGGCCCTGGGCGCCGGCGCGGCCGCCGAGCCCGTGGTCACCGGTGTGCTGGCCGCCCTGGCCGACGACCTCGACGCCCCGCGGGCGGTCCAGCTGGTCGACGCCTGGGTGGATGCCACCCTCGGCACCCACGGACTCGCCGACACCTCCGACCCCGACGCCGCGGTGCGCATCCACGCGCTCCTGGACGCCGCGCTCGGGCTGTCGCTCTAGCGGGGGACCCCCCGGCGGGGTCAGTCGTCCTCGCCGCGGCGCTTGAGGTACCGCTCGAACTCGCGCGCGATCGCCTCGCCGGAGGCCTCCGGCAGGTCGGTCGTGTCGCGGGTCTCCTCCAGCGAGCGGACGTAGTCGGCGACGTCCTCGTCCTCCTCGGCGAGCTCGTCGACGCCGCGCTCCCAGGCGCGGGCGTCCTCGGGGAGGTCGCCCAGCGGGATCGAGATCTCCAGCAGGTCCTCGATCTGGCCGATCAGCGCCAGCGTGGCCTTGGGGCACGGCGGCTGGGCCACGTAGTGGGGGACCGCCGCCCAGTAGGACACCGCCGGCATGTCCACGCGCACGCAGGCGTCCTGGAAGACGCCCACGATGCCGGTGGGTCCCTCGTAGGTCGACTGCTCGAGCTTGAGCCGGTCCACCAGCTCGGGCTCGGTGGCGGTGCCCGTGACGGGGATCGGTCGGGTGTGCGGGGTGTCGGCGAGCAACGCCCCCAGCGTCACGACCAGCTCGCCCCCGAGCTCGTCGGTCGCGGCCAGCAGCTCGGCGCAGAACTGCCGCCAGCGCATGTTCGGCTCGATGCCACGGATCAGGATGACGTCGCGCGCGAGGTCCGGGGGAGAGGCGACCGCGATCTGGGTGGTCGGCCAGGTGATCCGCCGGTGACCGCGCTCGTCGCTGCCGACGACGGGCCGGTTGACCTGGAAGTCGTAGAAGTCCTCGGGGTCGACGGCACCCACGATCCGGGCACCCCACACCCGGATCAGGTGGTCCACCACCGAGGAGGCGGCGTCCGCAGCGTCGTTCCAGCCCTCGAAGGCCGCGATGACGATGGGGTCCACCAGGTCCGGGGCGTCGTCGATCTCGATCACCCACCCAGCCTAGGCACCCGGTGGGCCCCGCTCCGAGGATTTCGGGGCCGCTCGGCCACGGTGTCAGGATCTGGATACGAGCCGCGCAGCGTCGTACGGCGTTCCTAGGCTGGTCCGTCCGCCCGAGAGGAGCCCAGCGATGACCCCCGCGACGACCCAGGACTGGCGTCCCGACGCCACCGAGGAGCTCAGCCGTGCGCTGAGGGAGCGGATCCTGGTCATCGACGGCGCCATGGGCACCGCCATCCAGCGCGACCGGCCCGACGAGGCCGGCTACCGCGGCGAGCGGTTCAAGGACTGGACCGGCGAGGACCTCCAGGGCAACAACGACCTGCTGACCATCACCCAGCCCGACATCATCGCCGGCATCCACCGCGAGTACCTCCTGGCCGGCGCCGACATCGTCGAGACGAACACCTTCAACGCCAACGCGGTCTCGTTGAGCGACTACGGCCTCGAGGAGCTCGCCTACGAGCTCAACCTCGAGTCCGCCCGGCTGGCCCGTCGCGTGGCCGACGAGGTCGCCACGCCCGAGCGGCCCCGGTACGTCGCGGGGGCACTGGGGCCCACCACCCGCACGGCCTCGATCAGCCCCGACGTCAACGACCCGGCCGCCCGCAACGTCACCTGGGACGACCTCGTGCCGGCCTACCTCGAGGCCGCCCGTGGCCTCGTCGACGGCGGCGCCGACCTGATCTTCGTCGAGACGATCTTCGACACCCTCAACGCCAAGGCCGCGATCTTCGCGATCGAGACGTTGTTCGAGGAGACCGGCCGGCGCTGGCCGGTGGTCATCTCCGGCACGATCACCGACGCCTCCGGCCGCACCCTGTCCGGCCAGACCACCGAGGCGTTCTGGAACTCCGTCCGGCACGCCCGCCCCCTGGCCGTGGGGCTGAACTGCGCGCTGGGCGCCCGGGAGATGCGTCCCTACCTCGCCGAGCTCTCCCGGATCGCCGACACGTTCGTCTCCTGCTACCCCAACGCGGGACTGCCCAACGCCTTCGGGGAGTACGACGAGGCGGCCGAGGAGACCGCCGCCATCATCCGCGAGTTCGCCCACGACGGGCTGGTCAACCTCGTCGGCGGCTGCTGCGGCACCACCCCCGACCACGTCCGCGCCATCGCCGGTGCGGTCGAGGGACTGCCGCGTCGTGAGGTCCCGACCATCCCGCCGGCGATGCGGCTCTCCGGCCTCGAGCCATTCACCATCGACGGGACGAGCCTGTTCGTCAACGTGGGGGAGCGGACCAACATCACGGGCTCGGCACGCTTCCGCAACCTGATCAAGGACGGCGACTACGACACCGCCCTCTCGGTGGCCGCCCAGCAGGTCGAGAACGGCGCGCAGGTCATCGACGTCAACATGGACGAGGGCATGATCGACGGCGTCGCGGCCATGGACCGCTTCCTGCGCCTGGTGGCCTCCGAGCCCGACATCTCCCGGGTCCCGCTCATGGTCGACTCCTCGAAGTGGGAGGTCATCGAAGCGGGTCTGAAGACCGTCCAGGGCAAGCCGATCGTGAACTCCATCTCGCTCAAGGAGGGCGAGGAGCCCTTCCTCGAGCACGCCCGGCTGTGCCGCAAGTACGGCGCCGCCGCCGTCGTCATGGCCTTCGACGAGGACGGCCAGGCCGACAACCTCGAGCGTCGCAAGGCCATCTGCGAGCGGGCCTACCGGCTGCTGGTGGACGAGGTCGGCTTCCCCGCCGAGGACATCGTCTTCGACCCCAACGTCTTCGCCGTCGCCACCGGCATCGAGGAGCACGCCGGCTACGGGCTGGACTTCATCGAGGCCACCCGGTGGATCAAGGCGAACCTCCCCGGCGCCAAGGTGTCCGGCGGCATCTCGAACGTCTCCTTCTCCTTCCGCGGCAACAACCCCGTGCGCGAGGCGATCCACGCGGTCTTCCTCTTCCACGCCATCCGGGCCGGCCTGGACATGGGCATCGTCAACGCCGGGGCGCTGGTGGTCTACGACCAGGTCGACGCCGAGCTGCGCGAGCGGATCGAGGACGTCGTCCTCAACCGCCGCGCCGACGCGGCCGAGCGGCTGCTGGAGGTCGCCGAGGCCCACAACCGAGCCGGTGAGCAGGCCGAGGCGGTCACGGAGGCCTGGCGCGAGCTCCCCGTCGCGGAGCGGGTCACCCACGCGCTGGTCAAGGGCATCGACGCCCACGTCGAGGCCGACACCGAGGAGCTGCGCCGCGAGATCACCGAGCGTGGGGGACGTCCCATCGAGGTGATCGAGGGCCCGCTGATGGACGGCATGGACGTCGTCGGCGACCTGTTCGGCTCCGGGAAGATGTTCCTCCCACAGGTCGTGAAGTCGGCGCGGGTGATGAAGAAGGCCGTCGCGTACCTCATCCCGTTCATCGAGGAGGAGAAGCGGACCAACCCGGCGCTGGCCTCGCAGAAGGACACCAACGGCACGGTGGTGCTGGCCACGGTCAAGGGCGACGTCCACGACATCGGCAAGAACATCGTCGGCGTGGTGCTGGCCTGCAACAACTACGAGGTGATCGACCTCGGGGTGATGGTGCCGGCGCAGAAGATCCTCGACGCGGCCGCCGAGCACAGTGCGGACGTCATCGGGCTCTCCGGGCTGATCACGCCGTCCCTGGACGAGATGGTCGGCTTCGCGACGGAGATGCAGCGCCTCGGCCTCGAGATCCCGCTGCTCATCGGTGGCGCGACCACCTCGCGCGCCCACACCGCGGTGAAGGTCGACCGGAAGTACGACGGCCCGGTGGTCTGGGTCAAGGACGCCTCGCGCTCGGTGCCGACCGTCTCGGCACTGCTCAACCCGCAGCGCCGCGAGACCCTGCTCGCCGACGTCAAGGAGGACTACGACGCCCTGCGCGCCCGGCACGCCGCCAAGTCCGACCGCCCGCAGCTGTCCTACGCCGAGGCCGTCGCGAACGCGACCCCGGTCGACTGGGAGGGCTACGTCCCTCCCGCGCCCCGGACCCCCGGCGTGCACCTGCTCGAGGACTACGACCTGGCCGAGCTGCGCGAGTACATCGACTGGCAGCCCTTCTTCAACGCCTGGGAGATGAAGGGGAAGTTCCCCGACATCCTGAACTCGCCGAGCCACGGCGAGGCCGCCCGCAAGCTCTACGACGACGCACAGTCCATGCTGGACACGGTCATCGCCGAGCAGTGGCTGACGGCCCGCGGCGTCTACGGCCTGTGGCCTGCCAACAGTGACGGCGACGACGTCGTCGTGTGGGCCGACGACTCCCGCACCCAGCAGCGTGCCGTGCTGCACCAGCTGCGCCAGCAGGGCAAGCACCGCGACGGCATCCCCAACCGCTCGCTGGCCGACTACGTGGCGCCCACCTCGACCGGGCTCGCCGACCACGTGGGCGGCTTCGCCGTCACCGCCGGCATCGGTCTCCCCGAGCGGGTCCAGGCGTTCAAGGACGACCTCGACGACTACAACGCGATCCTGCTCGAGTCCCTGGCCGACCGGCTGGCGGAGGCCTTCGCCGAGCGGCTGCACCAGCGCGTGCGCACGGAGTTCTGGGGTCACGCCGCGGACGAGACGCTCAGCAACCACGACCTGATCGCGGAGCGCTACACCGGCATCCGCCCCGCACCCGGCTACCCGGCCTGCCCCGACCACACCGAGAAGACCACGCTGTGGGACCTCATGGACGTCGAGGCCGGCACCGGGATCCGGCTGACGGAGTCGATGGCGATGTGGCCGGGCGCCTCGGTGTCAGGGCTCTACTACAGCCACCCCGAGAGCCAGTACTTCGTCGTCGGGCGGCTGGGCCGCGACCAGGTGGCGGCGTACGCCGAGCGCAAGGGCTGGAGCCTGCAGGAGGCCGAGAAGTGGCTCTCCCCGAACCTCGGCTACGACCCCGATGACTGAGTCGCGGCCCTCCGCCGCGCCCGCGGCGGTGCTGTGGGACATGGACGGCACGCTGGTCGACACCGAGCCGTACTGGATCGCCACGGAGCACGCCATGGCCGACAAGTACGGCGGCACCTGGTCCCAGGAGCAGGCGCTGTCCCTGGTCGGCAACGACCTGCTCTCCTCGGGCCGGGTGCTCAAGGAGGCCTGGGGACTGCCCCAGAGCCCTGCGGAGGTGGTCGAGGAGCTGCTCGACGGCGTGGTCGCCCGCGTCGAGGAGTCCGTGCCGTGGCAGCCCGGGGCGCCCGAGCTGCTCGCCTCACTGCGCGACGCCGGCGTGCCCTGCGCGCTGGTCACGATGTCCTACGAGCGGTTCGTGGCACCGATTCTGCGGCACCTGCCGGCCGAGACCTTCCGGGTCATCGTCACCGGTGACCAGGTCGAGCGGGGCAAGCCCCACCCGGAGCCGTACCTCACCGCCGCCGCCTCCCTGGGGCTCGACCCGCAGGACTGCGTCGCGATCGAGGACTCCAACACCGGGGCCAAGTCGGCCGAGGCGGCCGGCTGCGCCGTGCTCGTCGTGGAGAACCACGTCCCGGTCCTGGACGGCCCGCGCCGGGTGTTCCGCCCCACGCTCCAGGGTCTCGGCCCTGCCGACGTCGCCACCGTCCTGGCGGAGGTCGCCGCCCGCGGCTGACCGCGTCGAATGCTCGCGGGGCACCGGGGCACGGGACCACCCGGCGGCCACCCGGGCGGACTACCGGTGACTACTCGCGGGGTGGGTCAGGTGCTAGGACCACCGGACAAGTGGCGCCGTCCCTTTACCTTGGGCGAGGATGAGGTCACGCAGGGCGAACACCCCGGTCCTCAGCGGCGGACCGGGCGCCCTGGCCAGACCCAACCCCGTCGTCATGGGCATCGCGGCTCAGGCGCGGTGTCCGCACAGCGGCCCCCGGGAGACCGGGGTTGACGGCGGGGTTGGGCATGGCCGTTCCCTGTGTGTCTCGGAAGACGCCGTGAGACCCTGGGACGACCGTCACACCGGACATCCTTCGAAGGGCACCATGGACCACCTCAGCACCCGCCGCGCTCGTGGTCGGCGAGCCGCTGTCGCGGTCGCTGCCACCCTCGGCCTCGTCCTGGGGGCTCCCGCGGCCGTCGCCAAGAAGGACGACGCCAAGAAGTTCAAGGACGACTGCCGGGAGAGCAGCTCGGTCAAGCTCAAGGTCGAGCCCGAGTCCGGAGGTGTCCTCCAGGTGACCGCGGTCGTCTGGAGCGACGACAGCGATGTGTGGGACTGGCGGATGAAGCACAACGACGACGTCTCCGCGCGCGGCACGGTCAAGGCCAAGGACGCCGACAAGTCCTTCAAGATCGTGCGCGACATGGCTGATTTCACCGGCCCGGACGACATCGAATTCCGGGCGCAGAACACAGTGACCGGCGAGATCTGCAAGAACCAGCTGACGTACTGAGGCCGTGTCCGCTCCCCGCTCGCGGTTCGGCCGTCTCCTGCGCACGCCCCTGACGCTCTTCCTGGTCGTCAGCCTCCTGCTGGTCTCGGGCATCTTCATCGCGACCAACGCCATCGCCACCAGGGCCGCCGAGCGTGCGGCACTCGAGCAGGCCGAGTCGGTCACGCAGTCGTTGGCGGGCTCGGTGATGCCCGGGAACCTGCGGGAGGGCCTGCTGAACGGTCGCCCGGGGGCCGTCGACAAGTTCTTCCGGCGGCTGAAGCCCTTCAGCACTGGTGACATCGACAGCTTCGACGTGCTGACGACCGAGGGCCGGCTGGCCTTCGACTCCTCCGACGCGGGCGCCGCGCTCGACGACCACGTCTACGAGCTCTCCCGGAGCCAGGAGCGGGTGCTGGCGGACGGGGGCACGGTCTCGGAGTTCGCGGATCCGTCCTCCCTCCGCAGCTCCGACCGTCCCGGCTCGGAGGCGGGGCTGGTGAAGATCTCCACCCGCGTGTACGCGACCCGCGACTCCAAGGGCCGCGACACCGGGCTCAACCGGGGCCAGAGCGTGACCTCACCGGCCCTGTTCGTGGCCTACTGGGACCTCGACGACGTCGAGCAACGGCGCGAGGACATCTTCGGCACCTTCCGCTGGATCACGCTGGGGCCCCTGGTCCTGCTGGTCGTGATCTCCACCGCCATGCTGGCGGTGCTCACGAGCCAGGTGCGCCGGGGGAGTCGGGAGCGGGAGCGGCTGCTCCAGACCGCGATCGAGGCCTCGGACGCCGAACGGCGTCGCATCGCGCGCGACCTGCACGACGGCGTCGTCCAGGACCTGGCCGGGTCGGCGTTCGCGCTCTCCGGCGCAGCCCGGGACCCGGCCACGACCCCCGCGACCGCGCAGGTGCTCGGCTCCGTGAGCGCCTCGATGCGCGACAGCCTCAAGCAGATGCGCTCCCTGCTCGCCGAGATCCACCCGCCGGACCTGCACGGGCAGGGCCTGCAATCGGCGCTCGAGGACCTGATCGCCCCGGCGGCGGCCGCCGGGATCCACGCGTCCGTGAGTGCGGCGGGCGTGGAGGAGGCCACGGAGGCCGAGGTGGCCCTGCTGTGGCGGGTGGCGCAGGAGGCGGTGCGCAACGCGATCCGGCACTCCGGCGCCTCCACGCTCGCGGTCACCGTGCGCGGCGACACCGACGGCCTGCTGCTGGAGGTGGTCGACGACGGCGTCGGTTTCGACACCACCGCACCCAGCCCGCCGGACCGCTTCGGCCTCCGGGGCCTGCGCAGCCTGGTGCGCGACGTGGGCGGGGAGTTGGACGTCACCTCGGCGCTGGGCGAAGGTACCTCCGTGCGCATGGCGGTACGACGATGAGCGGCTCGGGGACCATCCGGGTCGTGCTGGTCGACGACCACGCCGTGATCCGGGCGGGCCTGGCCCAGCTGATCGCCACCGCGGAGGACATCGAGGTCGTCGGCCAGGCCGCCGACGGCGCCGAGGCGGTCGAGCAGGCGCGTGCCCTCACCCCCGACGTGGTGCTGATGGACCTGCAGATGCCCGGGGTGGACGGGGTCAGCGCGACCCGGGAGATCGTCTCGGCCGGGTTGGGGGTCGACGTCCTCGTGCTGACGTCGTACTCCGACAACGAGCGGATCCTCGACGCCCTCGACGCAGGAGCCGTGGGCTACCTGCTCAAGGACGCCGACCCCGACGACGTCCTCGCCGGGGTGCGGGCGGTGGCGCGGGGGGAGTCCCCGATCCACCCCAAGGCCGCGCGGGCACTGCTCGGCGCGCGCTCCGGAGGGGGCCGGCCCCAGCTGACCGCCCGTGAGGTGGAGGTGCTGACGCTGGTGCGCGACGGGCTGGCCAACAAGCAGATCGCCCGTCAGCTCGAGATCAGCGAGCGCACCGTCAAGGCGCACCTGACAAGTGCCTTCTCACGCATCGGCGTCACCGACCGGACCCAGGCCGCGCTCTGGGCGCAGCGCAACGGCCTCTGAGCGGCGATCGGCGGCCTCGGGGCAACAGTCTGTCGCGGGTCAGTCGCCGGAGGGCAGCGGCGGGGGAGTGCCGCCCCAGGACGGGCACAGGGCCTTGTGGGCGCACCAGCTGCACAGCGGCCCCTTGCTGGGCCGCCAGTCCTGCTCGTCGGTCGCGCGGCGGATCGCCTCCCACACCGCCTGGACCTTCCGCTCGGTCGCGAGCAGGTCGTGCTCGTCGGGGACGTAGCGCACCAGCTCCCCGTTGCCGAGGTAGACCAGCTGCAGCATCGCGGGCACCACGCCTCGCAGCCGCCACAGCACCAGCGCGTAGAACTTCATCTGGAACAGCGCCCGACCCTCGAAGCCCGGGCCCGGGGCGCGACCGGTCTTGTAGTCGACCACCCGGATCGCGCCGTCGGGGGCGACGTCGACGCGGTCCACGAACCCGCGCAGCAGCAGCTTGGAGTCCAGCAGCCACTCGACGTAGAGCTCGCGCTCGGCGGGCTCCAGACGCGTGGGGTCCTCCAGGGTGAAGTAGCGCTCCAGCACCGTCCGGCAGGTGTCCCACCAGCGGTCGCGGTCCACCGAGTCATCGCCCTCGAAGATCGCCGCCAACCCGGGCTCGTCCTCGAGCAACCGGTGCCAGGAGGGCTCGAGCATCTGCTCGGCGCGCACCGGGGTCCGCTCCAGCGCCGGCAGCTCGAAGAGGTCCTCGAGCACCTTGTGGACCAAGGTGCCGCGCACCGCGTCGGGCGAGGCCGGCTCGGGCAACCGGTCGATGGTGCGGAAGCGGTAGAGCAGCGGGCAGGTCATGAAGTCGCCGGCCCGGCTGGGCGAGAGCGCCCCCAGCACCTCCACACCGTCCACCGACGTCGAGTGCCGCTCGGCGGGGCTGGGTGCCGCCACCTCCCCGGTCGGGATCTCCCCGGGCAGTACCTCCGCGCTCATGGGAGGCACGCTAGGCGATGGCGCCGACAGCGTGACCGGCGCACCGCCGTACGCCGCTCGGACGGGGCCGCAGGGTCAGATAGCCTCCCCGCGTGAGTGATCAGCGACCGCCGGGCACCTTCAAGGTCGGCACCGTGGCGGGCAGCGACGTGCTGGTCAGCACCTCCTGGTTCCTCGTCGCCGCGCTGATCGCGGTGATCATGGCGCCGCTCGTGGAGCAGGTGCAGCCGGGCCTCGGTGCGCTCAAGTACCTCGCCGGCCTGGCCTTCGCGGTGCTGCTCTACGGCTCGGTGCTCCTGCACGAGGCCTCCCACGCGGTCATGGCCAAGCGGCTGGGCTACCCGGTCACCTCGATCACGCTGCACTTCCTGGGCGGCATGACGTCGATCGAGGGGGAGGCCAAGCGCCCGCGGGAGGAGTTCCTCATCGCGGTGGTGGGGCCCCTGACCTCGATCCTGGTCGGCGTCGTCGCCCTGCTGCTCCTGCCCGTCACACCGGACGGGCTGACCCGCCTGGCCATGGAGGGCCTGGCCGGCGCCAACCTCCTGGTCGGGGTCCTCAACCTGGTGCCGGGGCTGCCGCTCGACGGCGGCCGCCTGCTCAAGGCCGGGGTCTGGGGCGCGACCGGCAGCATCGTGCGGGGCACGGTCGTGGCCGGCTGGGGCGGCCGGGTCGCCGCGGTCGCGGCACTGGCCTGGCCACTGCTGCAGGAGTCCGTCCTCGGTGTCCCGCCCGACGTGGTCGACTTCGTCCTCGCCCTCGTGATCGCCGCCTTCTTGTGGTCCGGCGCGACGGCCTCGATGTCCGCGGCCCGGCTGAGGAGCCGGCTGCCGCACCTCGTCGCCCGTGACCTGGCCCGCCGCACCCTGGCGGTGCCCGCGGACCTGCCGCTGGCCGAGGCGGTACGCCGGGCCCAGGAGGCCCGGGCCGGCGGGATCCTCACCACGACCACCGACGGCCGCGCCACCGGGCTGGTCTCGGAGGCGGCACTGCTCGCCACGCCCGAGGATCGCCGCCCGTGGGTGCCGACGTCGAGCGTGGCCAGGACCCTCGAGGAGGGGCTGCGCCTCCCCGTCGGGCTGCGCGGGGAGGAGCTGGTGCGCGCCCTGACCCGCACCCCGGCCGCCGAGTACCTCCTGGTCGAGGAGGACGGCAGCGTCTACGGGGTGCTGAGCACCGCCGACGTCGACCGGGCCTTCCGGGAGACCGCCGGCTGAGGTCGGCCCGCCCTGAGTCGCTCGCCCTGAGTCGCTCGCCCTGAGTCGCTCGCCCTGAGTCGCTCGCGCGGAGTCGCCGCGCCGGGCCGCGCCGGTCTAGGGTGCGCGCGTGTCCGAGCACGACCAGCACCCGTCCCAGCCCGTCGACGACGTCCCCCAGGAGGCCTGGTCCGGTGTCCACCGGGGCCCCCTGCGTGCCGGTGAGTGGGTGCGACTGGTCGACGGCAAGGGGCGCAAGCACAACTTCGCCCTGGAGGCGGGCAAGCGGTTCTTCTCCAACCGCGGCCACCTCGACCACGACGAGCTGATCGGTCGCGAGGAGGGCTTCACCGTCACCACGTCCGGCGGCGGGGACTACCTGGTCTTCCGGCCGCTGCTCTCGGAGTTCGTGGTCTCGATGCCCCGCGGGGCGGCGGTGATCTACCCCAAGGACGCCGCGCAGATCGTCGCGATGGCCGACATCTTCCCGGGCGCCCGCGTGGTCGAGGCCGGGGTGGGCTCCGGGGCCCTCACCTGCTCGCTGCTGCGCGCGGTGGGCCCGCAGGGCAGGGTGTCCTCCTACGAGCGTCGCGAGGAGTTCGCCGAGGTGGCCCGGCGCAACGTCGACCAGTTCTTCTCCGCGCCCGAGGGCAGCAGCCACCCGGCCTGGACCCTCACCCTCGGCGACCTCGCCGAGGCGCTGCCGGCCAGCGGTGAGCGCTGCGACCGGATCATCCTCGACATGCTCGCGCCGTGGGAGTGCCTGTCGGCCGCCGCGGACGCGCTGGTGCCGGGCGGCATCGTCTGCGCGTACGTCGCCACGACCACGCAGCTCTCGCGGTTCGTCGAGACGGTGCGGGCCCACGGAGGCTTCACCGAGCCGCACGCGTGGGAGTCGCTGGTGCGCGACTGGCACGTCGAGGGGCTCGCGGTGCGTCCGGACCACAAGATGATCGGCCACACGGCGTTCCTGGTCACCGCGCGCCGGATGGCGCCGGGCGAGAGGCCCCCGCGCAAGACCCGCCGTCCGGCACCGGGCGCCTACGGCCCGGACTACACCGGGCCCCGTCCCCCCGACGTCCCGCAGGAACCCGTCGCGCCGGCCGATGAGTGAGGTGGAGGGCCTCCCGCCCGCCGCGACGACGGGGTGGGCGACCGCGACACGGTGGTGACACAGCCGGTCCGAAATCGTGACCGACACCGTCCTGGTTGGCCTTCCGTGCTTCACGCACACGAGTAGGGTCACGGCAAGGAGGTGCTCTGATGTCGACATCCGATGGCAGGTCACGAGAAGGTTCCCCGAGTCCCGAGGCGGGTCGCAGCGCCGAGGAGCTCATGGGGCAGGTGCGCTTCCTGGAGGCCGAGGTCACCGACCTGCGGCGCCGTCTCAGCGACGCCCCCGGCTCCCACCGCACCGTCGAGCTGCGCCTGGCCGACGCCCAGCGGTCGCTGGCGGCCGTCACCAGCCAGAACGAGCGGCTCGCCCAGACCCTGCGCGAGGCCCGTGACCAGATCACGAAGCTGAAGGAGGAGGTCGACCGGCTGGCCCAGCCGCCCGCCGGGTTCGGGACCTTCCTGCAGCGCAACGGCGACGACTCCGTCGACGTCTTCACCGGCGGACGCAAGCTGCGCGTCAACGTCAGCCCCGACGTCGAGCTCGACGACCTGCGCCGCGGCCAGGAGGTCATGCTCAACGAGGCGCTCAACGTGGTCGCCGCCTTGGAGTTCGAGCAGGTCGGCGAGGTCGTGATGTTCAAGGAGCTGCTCGCCGACGGCGAGCGGGCCCTGGTCATCGCCAACGCCGACGAGGAGAAGGTCGTCCGCCTGGCCGCGCCGCTGCGCGAGGAGACCATCCGCGCCGGCGACTCCCTGCTGCTGGACTCCCGTGCCGGCTACGTCTACGAGAAGGTCCCCAAGTCCGAGGTCGAGGAGCTGGTCCTCGAGGAGGTCCCCGACATCGCCTACGAGTCCATCGGTGGCCTCGGGGGACAGATCGAGGCCATCCAGGACGCGGTGGAGCTGCCCTACCTCTACCCCGAGCTCTTCAAGGAGCACCAGCTCAAGCCGCCCAAGGGCGTGCTGCTCTACGGCCCTCCGGGCTGCGGCAAGACGCTGATCGCCAAGGCGGTCGCCAACAGCCTGGCCAAGAAGGTCGCGGCCAAGACCGGGGCGGAGGGGAAGTCCTACTTCCTCAACATCAAGGGCCCCGAGCTGCTCAACAAGTACGTCGGCGAGACCGAGCGCCACATCCGCCTGGTCTTCCAGCGGGCCCGTGAGAAGGCGTCGGCCGGCACCCCGGTCATCGTGTTCTTCGACGAGATGGACTCGCTGTTCCGCACCCGCGGCACCGGTGTCTCCTCCGACGTCGAGAACACCATCGTCCCGCAGCTGCTCAGCGAGATCGACGGCGTGGAGCTGCTGGAGAACGTGCTGGTCATCGGCGCCTCCAACCGCGAGGACATGATCGACCCCGCGATCCTGCGCCCCGGGCGCCTGGACGTGAAGATCAAGATCGAGCGTCCCGACGCCGAGGCCGCCCGAGACATCTTCAGCAAGTACCTCACCGCCGACCTCCCACTGCACGCCGAGGACCTCGCCGAGTTCGGTGGGGACCGCCAGGCCTGCGTCGACGGGATGATCCGCGCGACGGTGGAGCGGATGTACTCCGAGACCGAGGAGAACCGCTTCCTCGAGGTCACCTACGCCAACGGCGACAAGGAGGTCCTGTACTTCAAGGACTTCAACTCCGGCGCCATGCTGCAGAACATCGTCGACCGCGCGAAGAAGATGGCGATCAAGGACCTGCTGGACCACCAGCAGAAGGGTCTGCGGGTCAGCCACCTGCTCCAGGCGTGCGTGGACGAGTTCAAGGAGAACGAGGACCTCCCGAACACCACCAACCCCGACGACTGGGCCCGCATCTCCGGCAAGAAGGGCGAGCGGATCGTGTTCATCCGCACGCTCATCACCGGCAAGCAGGGCACCGAGCCGGGTCGCTCGATCGACACGGTGTCGAACACGGGTCAGTACCTGTGATGCTGCGGAAGGTCTGACTGATGTCAGTCAGACCTTCGCGATGGCGGTCGAAGGTTCGACCGCGAACCGAAAGGTTGGACTGACATCAGTCGAACCTTCCCTCACGGGGGCCGCGGATCAGCCGGTGGCAGGCCGCCGGGCGAGGAGCCGGTACCCGTAGACCCAGGGGCGGGCGACGGCAGGGCCGGGCAGGTAGCGCTCGGTCCGGTCGACGACCTCGAGCCCGGCCTGCTCCAGCAGGGCGACGGGGTCGCGGGTGAGGTGGCAGCCGCCGGCCACCCGCTTCTCGATCGGGTCCAGCCGGCGCTGCCAGCGCGCGACGCGAGCATCGGGGGACAGACCGTGCTCCAGCACGTGCACGGTGCCGTCGGGGCGGACCAGCCGCGCCATCTCGCGCGCGGCCAGCGCGGCGTCGGGGATCGTGCACAGCGAGAACGTGCACAGCACCGCGTCGTACGCCGAGGAGTCGGCGTCCACGCGCTGGCCGTCGAGCCCGACCCGACTCACCGGCCGGCTCGCGGTCCCGCGGCGCGCGGCGGACATCTCCCAGCCGAGGTCGGACGGCTCGACCGCGTCCACGGCGGTGACCGACGGCGGCAGGTGCGGCAGGTTCATGCCGCTGCCGAACCCGATCTCCAGCACCCGACCGGACAGGCCCTCGCAGACCAGCGTCCGCTCCCGGCGTACGTCGCCGCTCGACAGCGCCTTCTCGACCAGGCGCGGGACCACGCGCCTCTCCCACCAGCTCACCCGCACCACCGTAGTGCGCCCGCCGCGTAGGCTCGATCCATGAGCGTGCGACGGGTCATGGGCACCGAGGTCGAGTACGGCATCTCCGTGCAGGGCCAGCCCACCGCCAACCCGATGGTGGCCTCCTCGCAGGTCGTCAACGCCTACGCCTCGGCGACCCTGAAGGCGCGCCGGGCGCGGTGGGACTTCGAGGAGGAGTCGCCGCTGCGCGATGCCCGCGGCTTCGACATGAGCCGCCAGGTCGCCGACCCCAGCCAGCTCACCGACGAGGACCTCGGCCTGGCCAACGTCATCCTGACCAACGGCGCCCGGCTCTACGTCGACCACGCGCACCCGGAGTTCTCCACCCCCGAGGTCACCAACCCGCTCGACATCGTGCGGTGGGACAAGGCGGGGGAGCAGGTGATGCTCGACGCCCAGAAGCGGGCCGCCGCCCTGCCCGGGGGCCAGCCGATCCTGCTCTACAAGAACAACACCGACGGCAAGGGCGCCTCCTACGGCGCCCACGAGAACTACCTGATGCGTCGCTCCACGCCGTTCGCGGACATCGTCAAGCACCTCACGCCGTTCTTCGTCAGCCGGCAGGTCGTCTGCGGTGCCGGCCGCGTCGGGATCGGTCAGGACGGCCGCGACCACGGCTACCAGATCAGCCAGCGCGCGGACTTCTTCGAGGTCGAGGTCGGCCTGGAGACGACGCTGAAGCGGCCGATCATCAACACCCGCGACGAGCCGCACGCCGACCCCGAGAAGTACCGCCGCCTGCACGTCATCATCGGCGACGCCAACCTGGCCGAGATCTCCACCTACCTCAAGGTGGGCACCACCGCCCTGGTGCTGGCGATGATCGAGGACCGCTTCATCGATCGCGACCTCGGCGTCGACGGCCCGGTCTCGGCGCTGCGGGCGGTCTCCCACGACCCCGGCCTGCAGGAGCTGGTCACGCTCCACGACGGACGGCGGCTGACCGCGGTCCAGCTGCAGCTGGAGTACCTCGACCTGGCCCGCAAGTACGTCGAGGACCGGTACGGCGCCGACGCGGACGACCAGACGCTCGACGTCCTGGCGCGGTGGGAGTCGGTCCTGGACCGGCTCGAGCGGGACCCGATGTCCTTGGCCTCGGAGCTGGACTGGGTGGCCAAGCTCAAGCTCCTGGAGCAGTACCGCCAGCGCGACGGTCTCGGCTGGGACGACCCCAAGCTCCAGCTCATCGACATCCAGTACTCCGACATCCGGCCCGAGAAGGGCCTCTACCAGCGCTTGGTGCAGAGCGGCCGGATCCAGCGCCTGCTCACCGACGAGACCGTCGAGCGGGCCATGCACGAGCCACCGACCGACACCCGCGCCTACTTCCGCGGGCGGTGCCTGGAGCGCTACCCGACCGCGGTCGCGGCCGCGTCGTGGGACTCGGTGATCCTCGACCTCGCCGGCCGGGAGTCGCTGCAGCGCGTGCCGACCATCGACCCGCTGCGCGGCTCGCAGGCGCACGTGGGCGAGCTGTTCGACCGGTGCGAGACCCCGGAGGAGTTCTTCCTCGCGCTCACCCGCTGACCCCTGCCGGTCGCCGGCTGCTCACCGGGCCCACCAGCGCCCCCCGGAACCCGCGCGGACACGGGCCGAACGCCACCCGCATCCACCCGGGGAGTGGATAGGGTCGGGTCATGGCACAGGAGCAGAAGCAGCCGCGACGGTCCCAGGAGACCGAGGAGGTCGTCGAGACCTCCCCCGAGACCGATGTCGCCGAGCGCAAGGAGGCGCTGGACTCCGAGGTCGACGACATCCTCGACGAGATCGACGACGTCCTGGAGTCCAACGCCGAGGACTTCGTGAAGTCGTTCATCCAGAAGGGCGGCGAATGAGCGACCCGCGCCTGCCCGTGTCCTACCTCCAGCCGGGCACGTCCTCGTTCACCGACTTCCTGGCCCAGCAGGCCCCCGACCTGCTCCCGGGTCGACGCAGCGTCCCGCAGGGCAACGCCGCGGACCTCGCCCCGCACGGCACGACGATCGTCGCGGTGACCTTCCCCGGTGGTGTGCTCCTCGCCGGTGACCGACGCGCCACGATGGGCAACATCATCGCCAGCCGCGACATCGAGAAGGTCTTCCCGACCGACGAGTTCTCCGCGGCCGGGATCGCGGGCACCGCCGGCCTGGCCGTCGAGCTGGTGCGGCTGTTCCAGACCGAGCTCGAGCACTACGAGAAGATCGAGGGCACGACGCTGTCCCTCGACGGCAAGGCGAACCGCCTCTCCGCGCTGATCCGCGGCAACCTCGGCATGGCGATGCAGGGCCTGGCGGTCGTGCCGCTGTTCGTCGGCTACGACCTCGACCATGCCGGAGGACGGATCTTCTCCTACGACGTCACCGGCGGCCGCTACGAGGAGACCGGCTACCACGCGGTGGGTTCCGGCTCGCTGTTCGCCCGCGGGTCGCTGAAGAAGCTCTACCGCTCCGACCTGGAGATGGAGGAGGCCGCCACGGTCGCCCTCGAGGCGCTCTACGACGCCGCGGACGACGACTCCGCGACGGGTGGGCCCGACGTGACCCGCAGGATCTTCCCGATCCTGCACGTCATCACGGCCGAGGGCGGACGCCGGCTGACCCAGGAGGTCGTCGGTGACCTGGCCGAGCAGGTGGTCGCCGGCCGGATGAACCGACCGGGCGGACCGCACGCACCGCTGAACCCGGGGAGCACCTCATGAGCACGCCGTTCTACGTCTCGCCCGAGCAGCTGATGAAGGACCGGGCCGACTTCGCGCGCAAGGGCATCGCCCGCGGCCGCTCGGTCGTGGCCGTGCAGTACGCCGACGGCGTGCTCTTCGCCTCGGAGAACCCCTCCCAGGCGCTGCACAAGGTCTCGGAGATCTACGACCGGATCGCGTTCGCCGCGGTCGGCCGCTACAACGAGTTCGAGAACCTCCGCATCGCCGGCGTGCGCCTGGCCGACATGCGCGGCTACGCCTACGACCGCCGCGACGTGACGGGTCGGGGGCTGGCCAACGCCTACGCCCAGACCCTGGGGACGATCTTCTCCTCCGGTGGCGAGAAGCCCTACGAGGTGGAGATCTTCGTCGCCGAGATCGGCTCCCGGCCCGAGGACGACCAGATCTACCGGCTCACCTACGACGGCCAGGTCGCCGACGAGCACGACTACGCGGTCATGGGCGGCGCGGCCGACGTGGTGGGCAGCTACCTCCAGGAGCACTACACCGCCGGCGCGTCGCTCGAGGACGCGCTGCGCCTGGCGGTCGCGGCCCTGGGGCACAGCGAGTCCGAGGACCGCACCATCCGCGCCGACGACCTCGAGGTCGCCGTGCTGGACCGCACCCGCACCCAGCCCCGCAAGTTCGCCCGGATCCGGCCCGAGCGGCTCGAGCCGCTGCTGGGCGCTCCCGCGCCCACGCCGTCCGGGGGTGGCGAGACCTCGGCGGCCGGCGGCCCGCCGGACGAGCCGCCCGTGGCACCGCCGGTCGGCTGACGCCCTGCCGGGTGGGGGCTTTGGTCACCGAACGGTCACCAAAGCCCTCACTTGCCGCCTGCGCCACCGCTCGACCCGTAGTGTTCCGGTATGGATCGTCGGATCTTCGGCATCGAGAACGAGTACGGCGTCACCTGCACCTTCAAGGGCCAGCGCCGCCTCAGCCCCGACGAGGTCGCGCGCTACCTCTTCCGGAAGGTCGTCAGCTGGGGGCGCAGCAGCAACGTCTTCCTGCGCAACGGGGCGCGGCTCTACCTCGACGTGGGCAGCCACCCCGAGTACGCCACCCCCGAGTGCGACGACATCGTCGACCTGGTCACCCATGACAAGGCGGGGGAGCGGGTCCTGGAGGGCCTGCTGCTCGACGCCGAGCAGCGCCTGCACGACGAGGGCATCGCCGGCGAGATCTACCTGTTCAAGAACAACACCGACTCCGCCGGCAACTCCTACGGCTGCCACGAGAACTACCTGGTCTCCCGCAGCGGGGAGTTCACCCGGCTCGCAGACGTGCTGATCCCGTTCCTGGTGACCCGGCAGATCATCGTCGGCGCCGGCAAGATCACCCAGACCCCGCGCGGGACCGGCTACAGCGTCAGCCAGCGCGCCGAGCACATCTGGGAGGGCGTCAGCAGCGCGACGACGCGCAGCCGTCCGATCATCAACACCCGCGACGAGCCGCACGCCGACGCCGAGAAGTACCGCCGACTGCACGTGATCGTGGGCGACTCCAACATGAGCGAGACCACGACCCTGCTCAAGGTCGCCTCCTGCGACCTGGTGCTGCGGATGATCGAGGAGGGCGTGGTGATGCGCGACCTCACGATGGAGAACCCCATCCGGGCGATCCGCGAGATCAGCCACGACGTCACCGGCCGGCGCAAGGTCCGGCTGGCCAACGGTCGCGAGGCCAGCGCCCTGGAGATCCAGGCCGAGTACCTCTCCAAGGCCCGGGACTTCGTGGACCGTCGCGAGATCTCCACCCCGGTCATCGAGCAGGTGCTCGACCTGTGGGAGCGCGGCCTCAAGGCCGTCGAGTCCGACGACCTCGGCCTGGTCGACACCGAGATCGACTGGGTCATCAAGTGGAAGCTGATCGACGCCTACCGTGCCAAGCACGGCCTGCCGCTGGGCCACCCGCGCATCGCCCAGCTCGACCTGGCCTACCACGACATCCACCGCCAGCGCGGCCTCTACTACCTGCTGGAGAAGCGGGGCCGGGTCGCCCGCGTCACCAGCGACCTGAAGATCTTCGAGGCCAAGTCCGTGCCGCCGCAGAACACCCGTGCGCGCCTGCGCGGTGAGTTCATCCGCAAGGCCCAGGAGCGCCGCCGCGACTTCACCGTCGACTGGGTGCACCTCAAGCTCAACGACCAGGCCCAGCGCACCGTGCTGTGCAAGGACCCCTTCCGCGCCTACGACGAGAGGGTCCAGCGTCTGATCGAGAGCATGTGAGCGGTAGGGTTCCCCTGCTCTGCACGCCACCTCGCGAAGGAATCCCCGGTGCCTCGACGCGTACGCCGACCGCTGGCCCTGCTGGTCGCCCCTGCTCTGCTGATCCCCGCCCTCGTGGCGTGCGGCTCCGACGACGCCGACGCGGGCGCCGGCCTGGACGCCGTGGAGATCACCGGCACCGTCGGGGAGGCCCCCGAGGTCACGTGGGGCGAGGACTTCTCCGCCACCTCCGACCCGCAGGTCGAGACCGTGGTGGCCGGCGACGGCCCGGAGCTGTCGGCCGACGGTGACGCGCTGGTGCACTACTGGATCGGCAACGGCTACGACGAGTCCGAGGCGCTGTCGACGTACACCTCGCTGCCCGAGGTCGTCGACCTCTCCGACGACCAGCTGACCGAGGTCTTCTCCGCCGCGCTCGACGGTGCCACCGTCGGCTCGCGGATCGCCGCCAGCGTCGTCGCCGAGGAGGTCGTGGGCCCCTCGGGCAACTCCGCCCTGGGCATCTCGAACGCCGACCCGCTGCTGCTGGTCTTCGACGTGCTCGGGCCCGACGCGGTCGACGAGCCGTACGCCGAGGACGGCACCGGCTTCGCCCCCGACCTGGTCCTCGACGAGGACGGCAAGCCCGAGGCCATGCGCTTCCAGGGCCGCCCGCGCCCGACCGGCCGGCTGCAGGTCCAGACCGTCGTCGAGGGCGACGGAGAGGTCGTGCGCAAGTCCGACGTCGTGATGGTCGACTACCTCGGCTCGGTCTACGCCAAGCCCAAGCCGTTCGACGGCAGCTACGACGGCGACCCGCTCGTCCAGCAGCTCAGCGGCCTGGTGCCGGGCTGGGCCGAGGCGCTGGCCGGCAAGACCGTCGGCAGCCGGGTGTGGATGGCCCTGCCGCCGCGCTTCGGCTACGGCGCCGCCGGCAACGAGGGCGCCGGCATCAAGGGGACCGACACGATCTACTTCCTCGTCGACATCCTGGCCCGCGCCCCGAAGCCGGTGCAGCCCGAGCCCGAGGAGCCCGAGGAGTCGGAGTCGCCCGCGGCCAGCCCCAGCGCTGACGCGTCCCAGAGCCCCAGCCCCTCGGACGACGAGTCCTGACCCCGACCACCCCGACCACCCCGACCACCCCGACCACTCCGCACCCACCCCGGGACCCGGCATGAGCGTCCGCAAGAGCGAGCGGCTGATGAACCTGCTCATCATGCTGCTCGTCCAGCGGCACTACGTGCCCAAGGGGCGGATCCGTGAGCTGCTCTACCCCGGGTCCTCCGACGAGGCGTTCGAGAAGATGTTCGAGCGCGACAAGGACGAGCTGCGTGCCCTGGGGGTGCCGATCGAGATCGGGCAGATGGATGCCTACTTCGACGACGACCCCGGCTACCGCATCCGCCCCGACGACCTGTCGCTGCCCGACATCGACCTGACCCCCGACGAGGCCTCGGTCATCGGTCTCGCGACCCGGGTCTGGCAGCACGCCAAGCTCGCCGAGGCGACCACCGACGCCGTGCGCAAGCTCAGTGCGCTCGGGGTGCCGGTCGACCCGGGTGCACTCGACATCGTCGAGCCCCGGCTCAGCGCCGACGAACCCGCCTTCGACGTCTTCTGGGAGGCCGTGCAGGAGCGGCGTGCCGTGGCCTTCGACTACCGCACCGCCCAGGCGACCGAGACCACCACCCGCCACCTCCAGCCGTGGGGCGTCACCCGCTACGCCGGACGCTGGTACGTCGTGGGGCTCGACACCGACCGGGGCGAGGAGCGGGTCTTCCGGCTCTCCCGGGTGCAGGGCCAGGCGCGTCCAGAGGGCCCGCCCGCGGCGTACGACGTCCCGGCGGGCACCGACGTCCAGGCCCTGGCCCGCCGGCTCGCGCCGGACCCGGTGCGCCTGGAGGCCACCTTGCTGGTGCGGCGCGGGGCCGGCCACACGCTGCGGCGCGGGGCCGACCACGTCGAGCAGGACGTCGTCGGCCCCGACGAGCGCACCCGATGGGACCGGGTGCGGCTCACCCGGGCCCGCCTCGGTCTCGACGACGACATCCTCACCCACGGCGACTCGGTGGTGGTCGAGGCACCGGCCGAGCTGCGCGAGCAGGTCGTCGACCGGCTGCGTCGGGCCCTGGCCGCCGACGGTCCGGTCACCGACGGTCCCGCCACGGGAGGGGACCGATGAGCACGACGCCCGCCCCGCAGGCACGTGACCAGGTCGCCCGGCTGCTGACCCTGGTGCCCTACCTGCACGCCCGTGGCACCGTGCACGTCGACCAGGCCGCCCGCGAGCTCGGCACGACGCCCACGCAGCTGGTCAAGGACCTCAAGGTGCTGCTGATGTGCGGGCTGCCCGGCGGCTACCCCGACGACCTGATCGACGTCGACCTCGACGCGCTGGAGGAGGGTGGCGACGGCGTCATCCGGGTCTCCAACGCCGACTACCTCGCCCGCCCCCTGCGCCTGACGCCGACCGAGGCCAGCGCGGTGATCGTCGCGCTGCGGGCCCTGCGCAACAGCGCCGGCCCCGACACCCGTGAGGTCCTCGACCGCACGCTCGCCAAGCTCGAGGCGGCCGCCGCCCACGGCGGCGTGGGACGGATCGACCCCGGCCAGGGTGCCGCGGACGCCGACGTCGCCCTGCTGGCCAGGCGGCTGCAGGAGGCCGTCGAGCGAGGGCGCCAGGTGCGCCTGCGCTACTACGTCCCCAGCCGCGACGAGGTGACCGTCCGGGTGGTCGACCCGCACGCGGTCACCCGCGGACAGGGCTTCGCCTACCTCGACGCCGACTGCCACAGCGCCGGTGCGCCGCGGCTGTTCCGGCTCGACCGGATCCAGGACGCGGAGGTCCTCGACACCGCCGTCAGCTCCACGCCCCGACCCGGTCGCGAGCTGCCCGCCGGCGTCATCGACGAGCAGGAGAGCGTGGTGGCCACCCTGCGCCTGGCGCCCGAGGCGCGCTGGGTCGTCGACTACTACCCGGTGCTGGCGACCCGCCCGGTCGACGGGGCGGACCCCGACGGCGCGCTGGAGGTGGACCTCCGGGTCGCCGACGCGCGGTGGCTGACCCGGCTGGTGCTGCGCCTGGCGCCGTACGCCGAGGTCGTGGCACCCCAGGAGTTCACCGACTCGTCGGTCGCCGCCGCGCGGGCCACGCTCGGTCTCTACTCCTGACGCGACGTAGGATGGTCCGCAGCAGACCGCGGCGCCCCCGGCGTCGTGTCCCCGAGAGAAGGCAGTGCCACAGATGTTCTCGCTGATCGCCATGCCCCAGGGCGCCGAGTGGCTCGTGATCCTCGCGATCGTGATCCTCGTCTTCGGTGCGGCCAAGCTCCCCGACCTCGCCCGGGGCACCGGGCAGGCGCTGCGCATCTTCAAGGCCGAGACCAAGGGCCTGCGCGACGACGACGACGAGACCCCGGCCAAGGACTCCACACCGGCGGGCGAGCTCCCCACCTCGACCACCCAGGAGACCTCCACGGACTCGCCCACCGTCGGCGAGACCAACCGCGACCAGCAGCACGGCTGAGTGGCGCTCCGCGGGATCGTCGGCCTCTTCGTCGGCAAGCCCCACCACCCCGTCGGTCCTGACGGGAGGATGGCCCTCAGCGACCACCTGCGCGAGCTGCGCGCCCGCATCCTCAAGGTCGCTCTCACGCTGATCGTGGCGCTGGTCGTCGCCCTGTTCTTCTTCGACCAGCTCTTCGACCTCGTCTACGGCCCCTACGAGCAGGCCGTCGAGCGGCTCGAGGACAAGCAGACCCTGGCCACCACCACCGGGGCCGGCGGCGGCCTGATGCTCTACCTCAAGCTGTGCGGCTTCGCCGCGCTGGTCGCCACCGCACCGGTGTGGCTCTACCAGATCTGGGCGTTCATCATGCCCGGCCTGCACGCCCACGAGCGCAAGTGGACCCGCGTCTTCGGCGCCGTCGCCACCCCGCTGTTCCTCGTCGGCATCTGGCTCGGCTACGTCACGCTCCCCAAGGGCCTGGAGATCCTGATCGGGTTCAACCCCGACGGCATCACCAACATCTTGGAGTTCTCCGGCTACCTGCAGTTCTTCACCCGCACCATGCTGGTCTTCGGCATCGCCTTCGAGATCCCCGTCTTCGTCGTGCTGCTCAACCTCGCCGGGGTGGTCAAGGGCCGCCAGCTGGCCGAGCACCGCCCCTGGATCATCGTCGGGCTCTTCGTCTTCGCCGCCGTCGCGACACCGTCGGCGGACCCGTTCACGATGACCTTCATGGCCGTCCCGATGGTCGTGCTCTTCTTCTTCGCCGAGATCATCGCCCGGTGGAACGACCGGCGGCGCGAGCGCAACAAGCCCTTCGCCGGGCTCTCCCCGGACGAGACCAGCCAGCTGTGAGGGGCCGGCTGTGAAGGCTCCGCACCCCGACGAGGTGGACCCCTTCGACCTGCCCGAGTGGCTCGGCACCGCCGAGGTCACCTGGACCTCTGCGTCCGGGCTGCGCTCGGGGCACCTGGTCACCGGCACCCTGCACGACCAGAGCCGCGAGCACGGCGAGCACCCCTGCGACCTGCTCGCCGTCGACGAGGCCTACCCGGCCCCCGTCGTCGACGACGACACCCGCACCCGCGCCCACCAGGCGTGGCGGCACGGCCAGGTGCTCTGCGTGACCCACCCGCCCGGTCCCGAGGGGCGGCTCTCGCTCGCCGTGCCCGGTCGTGACCTGACCGCCGGCCGTGCGCTGGACGCGCTGGCCCGGCTCTCGAAGGCCGTCGGCGCCTCCGCCGACGACTGGAGCGTGCTGATCCGCATCGGCGAGGAGCGTGCGGCGACCCGGCGCGGCCGCTAGGTTCGCGCAGGTGAACGGTGCCGTCCCGCGCGTCGCGCTGCTGACCAACCCGACCTCCGGCAAGGGCCGGGGTGCCCGTGGTCGCGAGGCCACCCTCGACGTGCTGCGGGGGACCGACGTCGAGGTGCTGGACCTGGTCGGCGCCGACGCGGACGAGGCGCTCGCGATGGCGCGCAGGGCCGTCCCCGACGTCGACGCCCTGGTGGTCTGCGGCGGCGACGGGCTCGTGCACCTGGCGGTGCAGGCACTGGCCGACTCGTCCACGGCGCTCGGCGTCGTACCCGCTGGCACCGGCAACGACGTGGCGCGCTACCTCGACCTGCCGCGCCGCGACCCCGCCGCCGCCGCGCACGCGATCGTGGCGGCACTGTGCCACCCCGAGGACCCCCGTCGCAGGCGCCGCATCGACCTGGCCAGGGCCGGGGACAAGCACTTCGTCACCGTCCTGGCCGCGGGCTTCGATGCCAAGGTCAACGAGCGCGCCAACGCGATGACGTGGCCGCGCGGGCAGATGCGGTACAACATCGCCACGCTGGCCGAGCTGCGCACCTTCGCCCCGATCTCCTACACCCTCGACCTCGACGGGGAGACCCGCTCGCTCGAGGCGATGATGGTCGCCGTCGGCAACGGGCCGTCCTTCGGCGGCGGGCTGCGCATCACCGAGGGTGCCGTGCTCGACGACGGGCTGCTCGACGTGGTCGTCATCAAGCCGATGGGCAAGGGCGAGCTGGTGCGCACCTATCCCAAGCTGTTCAGCGGCACCCACACCACCCACCGGCAGTACGAGCACCACCGCGTGCGTCGGGTGACCGTGGCCGCTCCGGGCATCGTGACCTACGCGGACGGCGAGCGCTTCGGGCCGCTCCCGCTGACGGTGGAGTGCGCGCCGGGCGCGCTGGAGGTTCTCACCCCCGCGTAGGTTGGGGGCCGTGAGTGACGCGACCGGTGACCAGAGCCCGGCCGAGCGGTACGCCGCCTTCCGCCGCAGCCAGTCCCACCCCGTGCTGGCCGACTTCCGTGAGCTCTACGGCTTCCCGCTCGACGAGTTCCAGATCGCGGCCTGCCAGGACATCGAGGACGGTCGGGGGGTGCTCGTCGCCGCCCCGACCGGCTCCGGCAAGACGGTGGTGGGGGAGTTCGCCATCCACCTGGCCCTCTCGCAGGGCCGCAAGGCGTTCTACACCACGCCGATCAAGGCCCTCTCGAACCAGAAGTACGCCGACCTGGTGGCGCGCTACGGTCCCGACGAGGTCGGTCTGCTCACCGGTGACAACACCGTCAACGGCGAGGCGTCGATCGTCGTGATGACCACCGAGGTCCTGCGCAACATGCTCTACGCGGGCTCTCGGACCCTGGACCGGCTCGGTTTCGTGGTGATGGACGAGGTGCACTACCTCGCCGACCGCAGCCGCGGGGCGGTGTGGGAGGAGGTCATCATCCACCTGCCGGAGTCGGTGGGGCTGGTGGCGCTCTCGGCGACCGTGTCCAACGCCGAGGAGTTCGGCGAGTGGCTGGAGACGGTGCGCGGGGACACCTCCACGATCCTGGAGGAGCGCCGCCCCGTGCCGCTGTTCCAGCACGTGATGGTGGGGCGTCGGCTGCTGGACCTCTTCGCCTCCTCCGACGTGGACGCCGCCGCGGGCTTCGTCAAGGAGGGCGCCCCGGTCAACGAGGAGCTGCTCAAGGTGGCCCGCGACGACTGGGCCGCCTCGCGCATCCGCGACCGACGCTCCCCGCGCGACCGCCGCGGCGGCGGCCGGCAGTCCGGGCCGAGGTCCGGCAACGGGCGCCGGGTCTGGGTGCCGAGCCGCCCCGACGTCATCACCCGCCTCGAGCGGGACCGGCTGCTGCCCGCGATCGTGTTCATCTTCAGCCGGGTCGGCTGCGACGCGGCCGTGACCCAGTGCCTGGCCGCCGGCGTGCGGCTGACCACGCCCGAGGAGCGCGACGAGGTCTTCGCCTTCGTCGAGGACGCCACCAAGCACCTCGACCCCGACGACCTGCACGTGCTCGGCTACCACGACTTCCTCGACGGCCTCACCCGTGGCGTCGCAGCCCACCACGCCGGCATGCTGCCGGCCTTCAAGCAGATCGTGGAGGAGCTCTACGTCCGCGGCCTGTGCAAGGTCGTCTTCGCCACCGAGACCCTCGCGCTGGGCATCAACATGCCCGCCCGGACGGTGGTGATCGAGAAGCTCACCAAGTGGAACGGCGAGACCCACGCCGACATCACGCCGGGGGAGTACACCCAGCTCACCGGCCGAGCCGGTCGTCGCGGCCTGGACACCGAGGGCCACGGCGTCGTGCTCTGGCAGCCGGGCACCGACCCGCGCGAGCTGGCCGGCCTGGCCTCCACCCGCACCTACCCGTTGCGCAGCTCCTTCCGGCCCTCCTACAACATGGCCGTCAACCTGGTCAGCCAGTTCGGCCGGGTGACGGCACGCGAGCTCCTGGAGCAGTCCTTCGCCCAGTTCCAGGCCGACAAGGCGGTCGTCGGTCTGGCGCGGCAGCTGCGCAAGGCCGAGGAGGCGCTCGACGGCTACGCCGAGGCGGCCGCCTGCGACCAGGGCGACTTCATCGAGTACGCCGGCCTGCGGCACCGGATCAACAAGCTGGAGAAGGGCGCCAGCCGCCAACGCCGCGAGGACCAGCGTCAGGAGGCCGTCGCCTCCTTGAAGTTCCTCAAGACCGGTGACGTCATCGAGGTGCCCACCGGCAAGTTCGCCGGGTACGCCGTCGTCATCGACCCGGGCTGGTCACCGGAGGGCCCGCGCCCCTACGTGGTCACCCAGGAGCGCCAGGCGCGCCGGCTGGCGATGATGGACTTCCCGGTGCCGGTGGAGGCGCTGACGCGGATGCGCGTGCCCAAGACGTTCAACCCCCGCAACGCGCAGATGCGCCGCGACCTCGCCCACCAGCTGCGTGAACGCACCAGGGACCTGCCGCGCGGGCAGGCGGCCGCCCAGCGGCGTACGGGGGGCCCGGCGCCGTGGGAGCAGGAGATCACCGACCTGCGCCGTGAGCTCAAGGCGCACCCCTGCCACGGGTGCCCCGACCGCGAGGACCACGCCCGCTGGGCCGAGCGCTGGTTCAAGCTGGACAAGGACGCCGCCACGCTGCGCCGTCGGGTAGAGAACCGCACCAACACCGTGGCCCGGCAGTTCGACCGCGTCTGCGACGTCCTCACCTCGCTGGGCTACCTCACCGCCGAGGGCGACGAGGCCCGCGTGACGACCGAGGGTGCGCACCTGCGCCGGCTCTACTCCGAGCTGGACCTGGTGGCGGCCGAGTGCATCCGGCGCGGTGTCTGGGCCGACCTGGACGCCCCGGGGCTCGCCGCGGCGCTGTCCACGCTGTGCTTCGAGGCGCGGCGCCCCGACGATGCGCGCTCGCCCCGGGTCCCCGGTGGGGCCACGAAGCAGGCGATCGGCGCGACCGTGCGGCTGTGGGGCGAGCTGGACCGGCTGGAGAAGGAGAACCACCTGGACTTCCTGCGCCAGCCGGACCTCGGCTTCGCCTGGATCGCCTACCGGTGGTGCGAGGGCGACGACCTCGACGAGGTCCTCGGCGAGAGTGAGCTGTCTGCAGGTGACTTCGTGCGCTGGATGAAGCAGCTGCTCGACCTCGCCGGACAGGTCGCCGACGCCGCGGGGGACAGCCCCCTGCGGCACACCGCGCGCCAGGTCGTGGACCGCCTGCGCCGCGGCGTCGTCGCCATGTCCGGTCTGGCCGAGTAGGGACCCCGACACGGCCGAACCGGCGTATTGATACGCCGGCTCGGCGGGCCGTGGTGGTCGAGCCGGCGTATTGATACGCCGGCTCGGCGGGGACGACGCTCAGACGAGGGCGCGTACGGCGTCGGCGACGGTGTCGTTGCCGGCCACGAGGTCCACCTGCTGGCCGACGGTGCCCGGCTCGTCGAGGACCGCGGCCAGGACCGCTCCCACGTCGGCGCGCGGGATCTCGCCGGGCTCCACCTCGGGCGCCAGCCGCACGGCGTCGGTGGCGGGGTCGTCGGTGAGGCGACCGGGACGGATGATCGTCCAGTCCAGGCCGGAGTCGCGCAGAGCGGCGTCCGCGTCGCGCTTGGCCTCGACGTAGGCGCGCCACACCGGCTCGGTGTCCTGGGGCACGGGGTTGTCGACCCCGATGGCGGAGAGCTGGACGAACCGGCCGATGCCGGCGCGACGCGCCCCCTCGATCGACTTCAGCGAGCCCTCCAGGTCGACGGTGCGCTTGCGCTCGATGTCGCCGTCCGGGCCACCACCGGCGGCGAACACGACCGCCCCGCACCCCTCGAAGGCGTTCGCGAACGCCGCGGCATCGTCGGCCTCGATGTCCAGGAGGCGCACCTCGGCTCCGAGGCCCTCGAGCTCCTCGCGGTAGTCGGGGTTGCGCACCAGCGCCACGGGCGTGTGCTCCGAGCGGCGCAGGGCGATGTGGAGGTGCTTGGCCACCTGTCCGTGGCCGCCGACGACAGCGATACGAGTCATGCCCTCGACGCTACGGGCCTGCCGGCGCCGGAGCTCGCCCGAACGGGTGGGAGGGCTTCAGCCCAGTGAGGCCAGCACGGTGGTGAGACGCTCGACGGGTCCCTCGAGGTTGTACTCCGCGGCCAGCGAGGAGAGCCGGGCGGCGTCGGCGGGCTCGGTGGGGAGCGTGAACCCGGTGCGGGGAACGTCGAGGGTGCGGCGCACCGCGACGACCTCGGGTGCCACGGCCAGGTAGTCCGCCGCGGCCTTGATCTTGGCGCGGACGCCGGGGGCCATGTCCGCCTCGGGGTCCGAGGCGGCGGTGAGGATCCCGTCCAGGTCGGTGAAGCGCTGCAGCAGGGTCGCGGCGGTCTTCTCACCCACGCCCTTGACCCCGGGCAGCCCGTCGGAGGTGTCCCCGCGCAGGGTCGCGAAGTCGGCGTACTGCGAGGCCTCGACGGCGTACTTCTCGCGCACCCACTCCTCGGTGACCCGCTCGTGGTTGCCGACCCCGCGGGCGATGTAGAGGATGCGCACCTCGTCGGCGGAGCCCGCGCCCGTGGAGCCGTCGTGCACGAGCTGGAACAGGTCGCGGTCACCGGTCACCACGTCGACCGGCTGTCCCGCGTCGGTGGCGAGGGTGCCGATGACGTCGTCGGCCTCGGCCTCGGGGGCACCGACGACCACGATCCCCAGGGCGGCCAGCACGTCGCGGATGATCGGCACCTGCACCTCGAGCGGGTCGGGCACCTCCTCGACGTCGGCGGAGCCCTCGACCACCTCCACGACGCGGTGCGCCTTGTACGTCGGCACCAGGTCGACGCGCCACTGCGGGCGCCAGTCGTCGTCCCAGCAGCAGACCAGGTCGCGCGGCTCGTACTGCTCCACGAGGCGGCTGATGAAGTCCAGGAGGCCGCGCACCGCGTTCACCGGTGTGCCGTCGGGGGCAAGGATCTCCGGCACCCCGAAGAAGGCCCGGAAGTACATCGAGGCGGTGTCCAGGAGCATCAGGCGGTCGGTTCGCGGCACGACGACACCCTAGGGGGCCTGCCCCGCGGCGTGCGGGGGCCTAGGGTGTCGCACGTGAGTCAGTCCGCCGTGGAGCCCACCGACCGCAAGATCCTCCAGCTGCTGGCCGAGGACGGCCGGATGTCCTTCACCGATCTCGGGAAGGCGACCGGCCTGTCGACGTCGGCGGTGCACCAGCGGGTCAAGCGCCTGGAGCAGCGCGGGCTGATCCAGGGGTACGGCGCGACGATCAACCACGCCGACATCGGACTGCCGCTGGCGGCGTTCATCTCGATCCGCCCCATCGACCCCTCCCAGCCCGACGACTGCGCCGCACGGCTGGAGCACATCCCCGAGATCGAGTCCTGCTGGTCGGTCGCGGGCGAGGAGTCCTACGTCCTGAAGGTGCGCTCGACGACGCCCGCCGCCCTGGAGGACCTGCTGGCACGCATCCGGTCCGCGGCCAACGTGTCGACCCGCACCACCATCGTCCTCACGACCTACTACGAGAACCGGCCGGTCACGGGGGAGTAGGTCTCGACGCCCGCTCGCTGGCGCTCGCTGCTCGACCAGCGATCAGTCACCAGGCCTGCAGCGCCGCCGTCCGACGCGACGCCTCGGCCACCTCGGCGGCCTTGAGCGCGGACTCGTCGAGCCGGCCGTGCTCCTCCCACCAGGCGCGCCCGGCCTCGGGCAGGGTGTGGATCGGGTCGTAGTAGGTGTAGGTGCGGCTCAACGCCTCGGCGTCGCCGGCCTCGATGGAGGTGCGGTAGTTCTTCGTCCAGTGCGAGATGCCGCGCTCGGTGTCGTAGCCGGCGATCTGGTGGACCCAGCGCTTGCCCACGAACGGCACGTCGCAGACGATGCGCGGCGTGGCGTAGCCCGGCAGGTAGCCCATGATGTGGTGCTGGAGGCGCTGGGCGTCGGCGACGGAGACCCGCCAGTGCTCCGAGAACGGGATCATGTCGCACATGTAGAAGTAGTAGGGCATGACCTGGGCGCCGTCGAGGAGCCGGAAGCACAGGTCTAGCAGCGCGTGCGGGTCGGCGTTGACGCCGTTGAGGAGCACGCCCTGGTTGCGGACGTCCCGCAGGCCGGCGTCGAGCATCGCCTTCGCGCCCCGGGCGACCATGGGGGTCACGGAGTTCGCGTGGTTGGCGTGGGTGTGCATCGCGAGGCTCACGCCCTGGCTGCGCGCGAGGGTGGCGACCCGGTGGACGCCCTCGACGACGTCGGGCTGCAGCCAGTGCTGCGGCATGCCGATGAGGGCCTTGGTCGCCAGCCGGATGTCGCGGATGTTCTCGACGGTGAGCAGCTCGGTGAGGAAGGCCTCGAGGCGGGGCCAGGGCATGTTGGCGACGTCGCCGCCGGAGACCACGACGTCGCGCACGCTCGGCGTACGACGCAGGTAGTCGATCATGGCGCCGAGCCGGTCGTTCGGCTTGCCGGTGAGCTTGAGCTTCTCGACGGTCGGCGTGGAGTTGCCGACCAGGTCCATGCGGGTGCAGTGGCCGCAGTACTGCGGGCAGGTGGGCAGCAGCTCGGCGAGGACCTTGGTGGGGTAGCGGTGGGTGAGCCCCTCGACCGCCCACATGTCGTGCTCGTGCAGGCTGTCGCGGGTCGCGTGCGGGTGGCTGGGCCAGTCGGTGCGACGGTCGGAGAGCACCGGCAGCATGTAGTGGCGCACCGGATCGGCGTAGAAGGCGTCGGTGAGGCTGCCCGGGCCCTTGGGCGTGACGTGCGGCGCCATGGTGTTGAGCATCTGCGGCGGAACGAGCATCGACATCGTGGCGCGCTCGGCCTGGTCGCGCTCGAGGTCGGCGTAGAACCGCTCGTCGACGAGGTCGCCGAGGACCTCACGCAGCTGCTTGAGGTTCTTCACGCAGTGGCTGCGCTGCCACTGGACCGACTCCCACTCCGCGGCCGTGACGTCCTTCCACCCCGGGAACCGGGTCCAGTCGGGCTCGACGAGCTCGACGCGGCGGTAGGGGTAGGGCTGGCCGGTCTCGTCCTCGACCAGGGCGGCGATGGAGGTCTCGATGCTCATACGAGCACGGTGCCAGATGATTTCCCGCCTGTCGAATACATCGCGGGAGATTCTCCTGCCGACGGGTGCCTGCATCCCCCGTCGACAGCGTCGGCGTCACGAGGACCGGAGGATCTCCAGCAGTGGCCCGGCCGCCTCGGACAGGAACGCCTCCTGGGTGGAGTCGCCGATCTGCACCAGGGCGACGTCGGTGAACCCGGCCTCGGAGAAGGCCGAGACCGCCTCGGCGATCTTGTCCAGGTCAGGGCCGCAGGGGATGTTGTCGGCCACGTCCTCGGGCCGGACGAACTGGGTGGCGCCGGCGAACCCGGCCGGGGTCGGGAGGTCGGCGTTGACCGACCAGCCGCCGGCGAACCAGCGGAACTGGTCGTGCGCCAGCTCCCGGGCCTCCGCCTCGTCCGGACCCCAGCAGATGGGGATCTGACCCACCGCACGACCCTCCGCGCCGATCCGCTTCGCGCCGGGCACCCCGTTCCAGGTCGAGATCAGCTCCGCCTTCGGCTCCACGGCGACGAGGTGGTCGGCCAGCGGGGCGAAGGTCTCGACCGAACGGTCACCGGAGACTGCGACGCCGATGTCGACGCCCTGCTCCGGGACGTCCCAGATCCGCGCGGAGTCCACCTGGAAGAACTCACCGGCGAAGTCGACCAGGTCGCCGGTGTGGAGCCGACGGATGACCTCGATCGCCTCGGCGAGCATCCCCTGCCGGGTCTGCACCGCCGGCCACCCCTCGCCGACCACGTGCTCGTTGAGGTTCTCCCCGCTGCCCAGCCCGAGGGTGAACCGGCCGTCAGCCAGGATCTGCAGGGTCGCGGCCTTCTGGGCGACCACGGCCGGGTGGTAGCGCATCGTCGGGCAGGTCACGTACGTCATCAGCTCGACGTCCGAGGTCGCCTGCGCCACGGCACCCAGCACCGTCCAGGCGTACGGCGCGTGGCCCTGGCTCGTGAGCCACGGTGAGTAGTGGTCGCTGCTCACCAGCAGGTCGAAGCCGACCTGCTCGGCGCGGGCGGCGTACTCCACCAGCTGCTTGGGCCCGGACTGCTCGGTCATCAACGTGTACCCGAATCGCGACATGCCCCTATCGCAGCGTGCCGGGCGCGCCGCGACCTCACCCGGCCATGCACACCCTTCCGTGTGGTTCAGGCGGTGTGGTGGCGGGGCAGCGTCGTGGGCATGGACCTCGGACTGGACGGACGCACTGCACTGATCACCGGCGGCGACTCCGGCATCGGCTGGCACACGGCCCGCATCCTCCTGGAGGAGGGGGCGACCGTCGTGCTGACCGACAAGGACGAGGAGGCGCTCGACGAGGCCGCCGCCCAGCTCGGCGCCGCGCCCGGCCGGCTGCACACGGTCGCGGCCGACCTCACCAGCGACGAGGCGGCGCAGCAGCTGGCCCGCCAGGTCGAGGAGGTCGCCGACGAGAAGGGCCTGTCCATCCTGGTCCACTCCGCAGGCGTCACCGGAGCCCAGGGCAAGTTCCACGAGATCGACGACGACGGCTGGGTCGACACCCTGACCATCGACCTGCTCGCGCCCGTGCGCGTGACCCGGGCCGTCCTCCCGTCGCTGCGCAGGGACGGCTGGGGCCGCATCGTCTACCTCACCTCCGAGGACGCGGTGCAGCCCTACGACGACGAGCTGCCCTACTGCGCGGCCAAGGCGGGCGTGCTCGCCTTCGCCAAGGGGCTCTCGCAGACCTACGCCCAGGAGGGGTTGCTGGTCAACTGCGTCTCGCCGGCGTTCATCCACACGCCGATGACCGACGCGATGATGGAGAAGCGCGCCGACGAGCTCGGCTGCTCCGTCGACGAGGCCATCGCGTCGTTCCTGGCCGACGAGCGCCCCCACATGGAGCTCGGGCGCCGGGGCGAGCCCGAGGAGGTGGCGGCCGTCGTGGCCTTCCTCTGCTCCGAGCGCGCGAGCTTCGTCAACGGGTCCAACTGGCGGGTCGACTCCGGCTCCGTCGCGACCATCTGACCCGACGACCACCGAGGAGCGCACCGTGACGCACTACGACCACCTGATCATCGGGGGCGGGATGGCCGCGGACGCCGCCGCCCACGGCATCCGTGAGCAGGACCCGACCGCCAGTATCGGCATCCTGGGCGAGGAGCCGACGTCGCCGTTCCCGCGCCCCGCGCTGTCGAAGAAGCTGTGGACCGATCCCGACTTCACCGTCGAGAACACCGCGCTGGACACCGTCGGCGAGACCGCTGCGACGTTCCACCCACGCACCAGGGTCGTCGCCGTCGACCTCGAGGCGCACGAGGTGACCACCCACGGCGGCGACACCGTCGGGTACGGCCGCCTGCTGGTCGCCACCGGCGGCCACCCGCGGACGCTCACCGACCTTCCGGGCGGCGACCGGGTCCTCTACTACCGCTCCCTCACCGACTACCACCGGCTGCGGGTCCTCGCCGACACCCGACCGCACGTGGCGGTGGTGGGAGGTGGCTACATCGGCACCGAGATCGCCGCCGCGCTGATCGGTCAAGGCTGCCGCGTCACTCTGCTGCACCCCGGCGAGGTGCTGGGGGAGCAGATGTTCCCCGCCGAGCTGGCCGACGACTTCGAGCGCCTCTTCACCGACGCCGGTGTCGAGGTGCGCGGTGGAGCCGAGGTCGCCGGCGGACGGGAGCACGCCGACGGAGTACGGCTGGAGCTGGAGTCCGGCGACACCGTGCAGGCCGACGTCGTGGTGGTCGGGCTGGGCGTGGAGCCGGCCACCCACTTCCTGCCCGAGGAGGTCGAGCTCGCCGACGACGGGGGCGTGGTGGTCGACGAGCACCTGCGCACCAGCGCGCCGGACGTGTACGCCGCCGGCGACGTCGCGTCGTACCCCGACCCGATCCTGGGGCGCACCCGCGTCGAGCACGTGGACAACGCGACCACGATGGGCACCGCCGCCGGGCGGATCATGGCCGGGTCGGAGGAGACCTACGACCACACGCCGATGTTCTACTCCGACGTGCTCGGCCTCGGCTACCAGGCCGTGGGGACCCTGGACTCGTCGCTCGAGACCTTCGTGGAGCGCGTGGGTGAGGGAGCCGTGGCCTACTACCTCGACGACGAGGCTGTGCGTGGCGTGCTGCTCTGGGACCTCGACGAGGGCGTCGAGGAGGCCAGGGCACTGCTCGCGAGGCACTCGCGGCCGACCGACCCCGCGGACCTGGCCGGCACCATCACCGGCTGAGCGTGGCCAGCGCCCGGAGCACGGCGGGGTGGTCCGGGGCCAGGTCGTAGCGCAGCGTCATCGCCGTGAGCAGGACCTCCCGGGCCGGCGGCGGGTCGCCGTCACCGAGCGGCAGGCACATCAGCCGCAGGCAGGGTGCGTGGCCGTCCTCGTCCTCGTCGGGCAGGTCGTCGCCGTGGGGCGGCGCGTAGTCGCGCACGGGCAGCAGCACCCCACCCGCCCGCTCGTAGAACGCGATGCGTCGGCGGTGCTCCAGCGCCGCATGCTCGCCCAGGCCCGGCTCGTCGGGGTCCTCGACGTCCCAGACCAGCAGCGAGCGGCCCTCGTCGGCCAGCATCGCGGCCAGCTCGCCGAGCATCGCCGTCCCGACCCCGCCCCCGCGCACACCGACGGCGTAGTAGCGCAGGAAGACCCACCCCGTGTCGCCGAGCGGCCGCAGCACCGCCAGGCCCTCGGGGGCGCCGGCCTCGGTCACGCGCACGACCAGGCGGTCGACGAGCAACGACTTGAAGTCGGCCCGCAGGTCCTCGGGGAAGGCGTCCTCGTAGATCGCGCGTACGGCCGCCAGCTGCCGGGCGTCCAGGTCAGTCGTCAGCACGCCACACCTCCTGTCCGCCCAGGATCGTCCTGAGCACCTCGATGTCCCGGATCCGCGCCGGGTCGCAGGTGGCCGGGTCGTCGGAGAGGACGGCGAGGTCGGCGAGCTTGCCGACCGCCACCGTGCCACGGTCGGCCTCGGCGTGCGAGGCGTACGCCGAACCGAGCGTGTACGCCGTCAGCGCCTCGAGCCCGGTGACCGCCTCGTCGGGGCCGCAGTCGGCTCCCGAGTCGGTACGCCGGTTGACCATGTCGTGCATGCCGCGCAGCGGGTGCCCGTCGACGACCGGCCGGTCCGAGGAGCCCGGGACCACCACACCGGCGTCGAGCAGCGACCGGTACCGGTAGGCCCAGCCCGACCGCTGTGGGCCCAGGGCCCGCAGCATCCCGTCGCCGATCTCGCCCACGAAGCGTCCCTGCGGCACCGGCACGACGCCGAGGGCGGCGCACCGCGCCACCTGGTCGGGCCGGGACACCCCGAAGTGCTCGATGCGGTGGCGCACGTCGGGTCGCGGCCAGCGCCGCTGCGCCTCCTCGTAGGCGTCGAGGACCAGGTCGATGGCGGCGTCCCCGATCGCGTGCGCTGCGACCCGCCAGCCGGAGCGGTGGGCGTCGAGTATCCGGTCGCGCAGCGCCTCGGCGGAGTCCTGCAGGTAGCCGCGCTCGCCGGGGGTGTCGGCGAACTCCTCGCTCAGCGCGCAGGTGTGCCCGATCAGCGACCCGTCGCTGAACACCTTGGTCGGCCCGATCCGCAGCCGGTCGTCGCCCAGGCCGCTGCGGATGCCGAGGTCCAGCCCGATGCCCAGGTCGTCGGTGGCGTGGCCGGCCAGCGGGTGCAGCGCGTCGGCGGCGACCATCAGCTCCACGCGCAGCGGCAGCCGGTCGGCGTCCCTGGCGGCCTGGTAGGCGGCCACCTCCACCGGGCTCTTGCCGATCCAGCCGCCCCCGACACCTGCCTCGACGACGGAGGTGAGCCCCTGGGCCAGGTAGACCTGTCCGGCCCGCTCGATGGCGTCGACCAGCCCGGCGATCGGGTAGGGGAGCACCAGCGCGTTGAGCAGCTGCTGCGCCTGCTCCTGCAGCAGACCGGTCGGGCGCCCGGCGGCGTCGACCACGACCAGCCCACCGGGCACCTCCCTCGGCGCCCCGGCGAGACCCAGGTCGGCCAGCAGCGGGCCGTTGATCGTGCACATGTGGCCACTGGTGTGCTTGAGCCACACCCGGCGGCCGCCGGCTGCCCGGTCGAGCGCGTCACGGTCGGGGTGGGCGCCGAGCTTGTTCTCGTCATACCCCGCACCGACGACCCACTCGTCGGGTCCGAGCTGCGCGGCCCGCGCGGCGACCGCGTCGTAGAGCGCCTCGAGCGAGGGGACCCGCAGGTCGACCTCGGCCAGCGACAGGCCGAACCACGCCATGTGGTTGTGGGCGTCGTGGAAGCCGGGGACCACCACGGCACCGTCGAGGTCGACGGTGCGCACGGCCGGGACGTCCTCGTCGACCGCCACGACCCGGTCGCGCCAGATCGCCACCGAGCGCGCCACGTCGGCGCGCCCCGGGCCCTCGAGGGTGCGGACCCGGGCGTGGGTGAGGAGGAGGTCAGCGCGCACTCTGGGCCTCCGCGCGCAGTGCGGCCTTCTCCACCCTCAAGGACGCGGTCAGCGGCAGGTCGTCGCGGAAGCGCCACACCGAGGGCACCTTGAACGGCGCGAGCCGCTCGGCGCACCACGCGGTGAGCTCCTCGGCGGTGGCCCCCGGCGCGACGACGTACGCCGCGACCTCCTCGCCCCGGACCTCGTCGGGGACCCCGATGACCGCTGCCAGCCGCACCGCGGTGTGCGCGAGCAGCACCTCCTCGACCTCGACGGCGGCGACGTTCTCCCCGGAGCGGCGGATCATGTCCTTGAGCCGACCGGCCAGGTAGAGGCGTCCGGCCTCGTCGGTGCGTGCCAGGTCGCCGGTGGGGAACCAGCCCTCGGCGTCGAAGGGGGAGGGGTGCCCGAGGTAGCCCTGCATCATCCCCGGACCGCGGAGCCACAGCTGGCCGCCCTCGTCGATGCGCGCCTCGCGGTGCGCCGCGGGCCGTCCCAGGCAGCCCGAGCCGACCAGCTCGTCGTGCTCGTCGGCGCTCACGCGGATGTCGGCACCGGTCTCGGTCATGCCGAACGCCTCGGTCCACGGCACGCCCCACCGCTCCTCGAGCTCGGCGTGCAGCGCGGGCGGGATCGCTGAGCACTGGACCGCGCGCACCCGGTGCTCGCGGTCGGCGGGGTCCGCGGGCATCCGCAGCAGCAGGACGGGCATGGAGGCCAGGCAGTAGAAGTAGGTGACCGCGTGCTCGCGCACCTTCGCCCAGAAGGTCGAGGGGTGGAAGCCGTCGAGCACGACCAGGTGGGCGCCGGCCATCAGCGCGGCGACGACGTTCCACTGCGGGTCGACGTAGTGGAAGGGCTGCGCGGTGAGCAGCACGTCGTCGGGTCCCAGGTGGGGGTGCTCGGTGAGCATCGACCCGCCCAGGGTGGTCCAGTAGGTGTGGTCGAGCAGGCAGCCCTTGGGGCGCCCGGTCGTGCCGGAGGTGTACTGCACGTTGACCACCGTGTCCGGGGTCGGCGTGAGCGCCGGCAGGTCCTGGGGCTCCTGGCTGGCGAGCTCGTCGGGCCCCACCACGGTCGCGTACGACGTCAGCAGCCCGTGGTGCTCGGGCCGGGCCACCACGAGGCGGACCGCGGCGTCGGAGAGCAGGTGGGCGACGTCGTCGCGGCGGTAGCGGGGGTTGAGGGGCACCATCGCTGCGCCGAGTCGCATCAGCGCCAGCCAGGTGAGCGGCATCTCGGGGGTGTTGCCCAGCATCACGCCGACCCGGTCACCGGGCCCCACGCCCCGGGCCGACAGGGCCGAGGCCAGCCGACGCGACCGGTCGGCGACGGCGGCGAAGGTCAGCTGCTCGCGCCCGTCGGGGAGGTCGAAGGTCCAGGCCGGCCGGTCCGGGTGCTCCGCGGCCGCCCGGTCGAGGAGGTCGACGAGCGTGGTGCCCTCAGCCACGGTTGAACCCCTCCCGCGGTGCCTCGCCCTCTCCGGAGAGCGAGGTCAGCAGGGCGTGCTCCACCTCGCGGGCCATCGCCTCGTCCACCGTGGAGTCCAGCCCGGCGTCGAGGACCTGCTTGGCCAGCGAGAGGGACAGTGCCGGTCGCTCCGCCATCCGCCGGGCGAGGTCGAGCGCCACCGTCTCGTGCTCGCCGGCGGGCACGCAGCGGGCCACCAGGCCCATCCCCGCCGCCTCGGCGCCGCTGACCCGCTCCCCGAGCAGGAGCAGCTCCTTCGCCCTGGCCCAGCCGACCAGGCCGGGCAGCAGCCGGGAGATGCCACCGGTGACCGAGAGGCCCACCGAGACCTCGGGGAACCCGAAGGAGGCGTCCTCGGCCGCGACGACGACGTCGCAGCACAAGGCGAACTCGGCCCCTGCCCCGAGGGCGTACCCGTGCACCGCGGCGACGACCGGTGCCGGCGACCGGCGCACGAGGCGGGTGACCTCCTGGATCTCCTCCAGCCTCGCCCGGGTCTGCAGGACCGTCTCGACCGCGGGCTCCTGCTTCAGGTCGTGGCCGGCGCAGAAGGCCCGTCCGGCGCCGGCCAGCACCACGGCCCGGGCACCGTCGGCCCCGGCGTGCGTGAGGGCGGCGACCAGTCCGCGGGTCAGGTCGACGTCGACGGCGTTGAGGCGGTCGGGCCGGGACAGGCGGATGACCGCCACGGTCCCGTCGAAGGAGTACTCCACGCTGGGGTGGAGGGGCGGGCGGGTCACGGGGGCTCCCATCGCGTCGGACCGGCGGTCACGGTGCAGTCGATCGATCGATCGATAGCATAGGCCCATGACCCCCACCGCCGTGCGCGTGCGCCGGGCCGCGCTCGAGCTCTTCGCGGAGCGAGGCTTCCACGGCACCGGCATCCGCCAGCTCGCCGAGCGTGCCGGAGTCTCCTCGGCGTCGCTCTACCACTACATGGGCACCAAGGAGGAGCTGCTGGTGGCGCTGATGACCGACAGCCTGGAGCGGCTGGTCGCCGATGCCCAGGCGGCCGTCGCCACCAGCAGCGACCCGGTGTCTCAGCTGGAAGCACTGGTGCGGATGCACGTGACCGCCCACGCCTCCCGTCCACTGGACACCCGGGTGGGCGACCACGAGGTGGAGGCGCTCTCCGAGCCGGCGCGCGCACAGGTGGTGACGCTGCGCGACCGGTACGAGCAGCTGTGGCAGGAGGTCCTCGCGGCCGGGCTCGAGGACGGGGTGCTGCGGTCCGAGCACCCCGCGGTCGCCCGTCGTGCCCTGCTGGAGATGTGCAGCGGGGTGGCCCGGTGGTTCGACCCCGCCGGGCCGCTCACCCTGGAGGGCCTCGCTGACCACTACGCAGCCCTGGCATGCAGGCTCCTCGGCGTGTCGCCCCCGACACGCCGAGGCGGTGCAGACATTTGCGTCTGATCGGGCCTGGATCCTGTCCTCGTTCACACCCTCCTGACCTGCGGATTCTCACGTCCTCGCAGGTCAGGAGGCGGTTGACACACGCCGCGTCCCGCAGCAAGGTGAGCCGTCCGCTCGTGCAGATCGCGGGAGACGGACCGGCGTCCGAGTGGCCGCCTCGGAGGGTGGGGGTGCCAGCCACCTGTCCGAGGTTGTTCGCGGAGGTCGGTTCGTCCTGCGAGGGCGGACACGAGAGGGCCTGGGTCCCCCTAGACAACAGCCTGCCCCGGCCGCCTGTCGGACATCAGCCTGGACCGAAGGCGTCCCGGGCCCTCTCGTCGCTCTGCACCCGTCACGCCCGCCCGGTACCGTGGCGGCGTGCTCCGCCTGGCCCTCGCCGTCGTCTCGGGCCTCGTGCTCTCCCTCGCCTTCGAGCCGGTCGCCTGGCCGGTGCTGCTGCCGTTGGCCGTCGCCGGCTTCGTCGGCGTCGTCCACGGGGTCGGTGCCCGCCGCGGCCTGGCCCTGGGCCTGGCCTTCGGCGCCGCGTTCTACCTGACCCACATCTGGTGGATGCGGGCGGTGGCGGTGCCGGCGTGGATCGGCCTGTCGCTGCTGGAGACCCTCTTCTACGGCCTGGCCGGCGCCGCGGCGGCCGTGCTGACCAGCCATGCCCCCACCCGCCGCTGGTGGCCGGTCTGGGTGGCGGCGGCCTGGACCGCCGCCGAGGTCGTGCGCAGCGGGTGGCCCTTCAGCGGCATGCCCTGGGGTCGCCTGGCCTTCGCGGTCGTCGACACCCCGGTCGCGCGGCTGCTGCCCTGGGTCGGCATGGTCGGGGTCTCGTTCCTCCTCGCGCTCGCGTCCGCGTGCCTGGCCCACCTGGTCCTCACCCGGGCGCGCGCCTGGCGCGCCGACGCCTCCGTGCTGCTGGTGCTGGTGGCGGGCACCACGCTGGCCGCGCTGGCGCCGTACGACGCCGGCGACCCGAGCGGGACCGCGACCGTGGCCGCGGTGCAGGGCGACGTGCCGGGGCCCGGCAACGACGTGCTCTACGACCACCGCCAGGTCACCCGCAACCACGTGGACGAGACCGTGCGCCTGGCCGGCGAGGTGGCCGCCGGTGAGCAGCCGCGACCGGACCTGGTGGTGTGGCCGGAGAACTCCACCGCTGTCGACCCGTTCCTGGACTTCTCGACCAACCAGGGCATCGAGCGCGCGGTCGAGGCCATCGGCGTGCCCGTGCTGGTCGGGGCCATCGTCGACGACGGGCCCGACCACGTGCTCAACCAGGGGATCGTGTGGGACCCGGTGACCGGCGCGGGGGAGCGCTACACCAAGTGGCACCCGGTGCCTTACGGGGAGTACATCCCCTTCCGCCGCTACCTCGACGTCAACTTCGGCGAGCTGGCACGCATCCGGCGCGACATGCGCGCCGGGGACCGCACCGAGCCGCTGCGGGTCGGCGACATCCTGCTGGCCGACGCGATCTGCTTCGACGTGGCCTACGACGACGGGCTGCACGCCCAGGTGCGCGAGGGCGCGGAGCTGCTGACCGTGCAGACCAGCAACGCCACCTTCATCTTCACCGACCAGGTCGACCAGCAGTTCGCCATCACCCGGCTCCGGGCCATCGAGGCCGGCAAGTGGCTGGTGGTCGCCTCCACCAACGGTCGTTCGGGGATCATCGCCCCCGACGGGACGGTCGTGGAGACCACCGAGCGGCGCACCACCGCCTCGATGGTGGCCGAGGTCGAGCTGCTCCCCGGCGTCTCACCGGGCATCCGGCTCACGCCGTGGGTGACCCGCGGAGTCGTGGCGCTCGCCCTGCTCGGACTGCTCCTCGTGCTGGTGCCGGTGATCGCCGCGAGGGCCGCCACCCGGCGTTCGCGCAGGGTTGCTCCGGAGTACGCCGATGCGTCCTCCTGACTCCCGTACAGTCCGGCCAATGCGCGTGATCATGGTCGTCCCGACCTACCAGGAGGCCGACAACATCGCCTGGATCCTGGGCCGGTTGCGCACCGCGCTCCCGGCCGTCGACGTGCTCGTCGTCGACGACAACTCCCCGGACGGCACCGGCCGGATCGCCGACGAGATCGCGGCCGCGGACCCGCAGGTGCAGGTGCTGCACCGGGTGAACAAGGGCGGTCTGGGCGCGGCGTACCGGCACGGCTTCGCGCACGCGCTCGAGGCCGGCTACGACGTGATCGGGGAGATGGACGCCGACGGCTCCCACCAGCCCGAGCAGCTGCACCGGCTGCTGGCGGCGATCGAGGGGAGCGACGGCGGTCCGGCCGCGGACCTGGTCATCGGCTCGCGCTGGGTCCCCGGCGGCACGGTGGTCAACTGGCCGCGCCGACGAGAGGCGCTCTCCCGCGGCGGCAACCTCTACGTGCGGGCCCTGCTGGGCATCTCGGTGAAGGACGCGACCGCCGGCTTCCGGCTCTTCCGCCGCGAGGCGCTGGAGAAGCTCGACCTGGCGACCGTGCGCTCCACCGGGTACGTCTTCCAGACCGACATGGTCGTGCGCGCCCTGCGCGCGGGGCTGAGCGTGCGGGAGGTGCCCATCGAGTTCGTGGAGCGGGTGCGGGGGGACTCCAAGATGAGTGGCAAGGTGGCGGTGGAGTCGCTGCGTCGGATCACCGCGTGGGGGCTGCGGGAGCGCCGGGACCAGCTCCGGCGCATGTGGAGCAGGAGCAGGAGCAGGGGATGAGTGGACGACGCCGCGGGGGCGTGGCCTGGGCGCTGGGACTGGCCTTCATCGGCCTGCCCCTGCTCGAGCTCTACCTGGTCATCCAGGTCGGTCAGGCCATCGGCGCCTGGTGGACGATCCTGCTGCTGGTGGTCGACAGCGTGCTCGGCGCGCTCATCGTGCGCCGCGAGGGCGGCCGCGCGTGGCGGGCCCTGCGGGAGGCGCTGGCACAGGCCAGGATGCCCCACAAGGAGCTCGCCGACGGCGCGCTGGTGCTGATCGGCGGCACGCTGCTGCTGACGCCCGGCTTCGTCACCGACGCCCTGGGGGCGCTGCTGGTGCTGCCGGTGACCCGGCCGTTCTTCCGCGGGCTGCTGGCCCGCGTCGTGGCCGCCCGGCTGGTCGTGGTCCCCGGGCGGGGAGGCCCCGGGAACGACGAACGCCCCGGACCGGTGGTCCGGGGCGACGTGGTGGACCCGCCGGAGTGAGGGCGGGTCGGAAGGTCAGGCCGAGGCCTTGCCCTTCTTGCGGTTCGCGCGGTGCAGGTGCGCGGGGCCGATCTCGCCACCGCGGAGCAGCTCCAGGCGCTCCTTGAGGATCTCCTCGAGCTCCTTCTCCGAGCGGCGCTCGAGCAGCATGTCCCAATGGGTGCGGGCCGGCTTCTCGGCCTTCACCTCGGGCTTGATGCCGCTGACGCTCAGCGCCTCGGCGCCGCACCGCGGGCACTCCCACACCGCCGGCACCTCGGCCTCGACGGACATGGTGATCTCGAACTCGTGGTCCTGCTTGCAGCGGTAACCGACCTGCTGCCGCGC
Source organism: Nocardioides marinus (assembly GCF_013408145.1). Classification (NCBI taxonomy): domain Bacteria; kingdom Bacillati; phylum Actinomycetota; class Actinomycetes; order Propionibacteriales; family Nocardioidaceae; genus Nocardioides; species Nocardioides marinus. Next base: position 1,804,412 of record NZ_JACBZI010000001.1, on the reverse strand, counting down.
GGCGAACTCGATGCCGCGCTCGTCCTCGAAGCTCTGGCCTCCGAGTCGCGCTCCCCGTAGTGTGCGCTCTGCCATCTGAGCCCTCCAGTCTCTACCGAAGACGGTGCCGTGCCGCCCCGTCTCAAGTTTTCAACGGTAGCGACCCGGCGATGATTCCGACAATCGCCGAGGTGGGTGGTCGAGCCCCGGATTCTCGGACTCCTCTCAGGAACCCGCCGGGACCGACGCCTGCCGAGCCTGCTCGATGCCCTTGGCCGTGTCGACGCGGGTCAGGATCGCGCCACCGATCACGAAGAACGCGATCAGCGCGAACAGCGCCGGTCGGTAGGAGTCGGTCACGGTGTAGACGATGCCGAAGACCAAGGTGCCCAGCCAGGACGTCCCCCGCTCCATCGCGTGGTAGAAGCTGAAGTACTCCGCCTCCTTGCCCTGCGGGATGAGCAGGGAGAAGTAGGAGCGGGCCAGTGCCTGGGTGCCTCCCAGCACCACGCCGATCGCCGCACCCATCGCCAAGAACGGCACCAGCTCGCCGGCCGGCAGGAACAGCCCGACCGTCACGATCGCCATCCAGATCACCAGCCCGACCAGGATCACCGGCTTGGCGCCGTACCGCCCCGCGGCGCGACCGAAGCCAAGGGCCCCGAAGACCGCGACGGCCTGCACCAGCAGGTAGGTCGCGAGGACGGTGCCGGTCTCGAAGCCGAGCTCCTCCACGCCGTAGACCGACGCGGAGGCGATGACGGTCTGGATGCCGTCGTTGAAGAAGAGGTAGGCCACCAGGAAGGTCAGGGCGACGGGGTAGCGCCGCATGTCGCGCAGGGTGTGCCACAGCTGGCCGAAGCTGCGCTGCAGCAGCCCGCCCTCGGTCGGCTCCACGGCCAGCGGTGGCCGGTCCTTGATGCCGAGGTAGGGCACGAAGGTGAACACGCCCCACCAGATCGCCGCGGAGAGCAGCGAGAGCCGCACGGCCATCCCCTCGGAGAGCCCGAAGGTGTCGTGCATGCTCACCACGACGAAGTTGAGCGCGAGGAGCAGCCCGCCACCGGCGTACCCGGTGGCCCAGCCCCGCGAGGAGACGCCGTCCCTCTCCTCGGGCTCGGAGATGAGGCACAGGATCGAGTCGTTGACCACGGCCGCCGCCCCGAAGCAGAGGTTGGCGACCAGGAAGGCGACGACCCCGAGCTCCCAGTTGTCGTCCTTCATGAAGAACAGCACGGCCGCGGCCAGGGCGCCGGCCCAGGCGAAGCCACCCAGCAGCTGGCGCTTGTGGGAGGTACGGTCGGCGACCGCGCCCAGCAGCGGCAGCAGCACCGCCGACAGCAACGTGGAGGCGGTGATGGTGAACGACGGCAGCGCGCCCGGCGCCACCGAGATGCCGAGCACCGAGATGCGGTCGTCGACGGCCGCCTCCTCGGCGATCGCGATGAGGTAGGGCCCGAAGAGCACGCCGGCGACGGTGGTGGAGAAGGCGCTGTTGGCCCAGTCGTAGACGTACCAGGCGCGGTGCTCGCGGCGCCGCTCGGCGGTGGTCATGGGTGCGATGGTCATGTGGTCCCCTCCCAGAGTCCCTGCTCCTCCAGCACCTCGCGCAGCACGTCGGTGCGGTCGGTGAACAGCCCGTCGACGCCCTTCTCGAGGAGCTCCCGCATCTCCCCGGGCTCGTCGATCGTCCACACGTGCACGTGCTTGCCGGCCGCGTGCACCCGTCGGACGAACCCGGTGGTGACGACCGGGACGGTGACGCTCAGCCCGGCGAACCGCAGCGTACGCCGGTGCGGCACCTGCAGGGCCGCGACACGGCCCCGGGTCAGCCGGTCGGCGAGGCGGCCGGGCAGCAGCGCGAACGCCGCGGCCTCGAACGGATGGGCCGAGGTCGGTACCCGACCTGCGGTGAGCCGGCGGAAGCGGCGCAGCCGGGCGGGGGAGAAGGAGCCCACCAGGAGCCGGTCCCACTCCCCGCGCTCGGCGACGAGCGCCGCCAGCGCGTCCACGGCGCCCTCGGACTTCAGGTCGATGTTGAACCGGGCGTCGGGGAAGGCGTCGAGCAGCTCCACCAGCGTGGGGACCGACTCACGACCCCCCACGCGGGCCCGCCGGACCTCGGCGTGGCTGAGCGCGGCGACCTCGCCGGCGGAGTCGGTGACCCGGTCCAGGACCTCGTCGTGGAAGGCCAGCAGGACCCCGTCGGCGGTGAGGTGCACGTCGGTCTCGAGGTAGCGGTAGCCCAGCTCGACGGCGTGCTCGAAGGCCGCCAGGGTGTTCTCCAGCCCCTCGATCTCGGGGTGGTAGGCGCCGCCGCGGTGGGCGAAGGCGATGACCCGGCGACCGCCCCGGGCGGCACCGGCGGGGCGCACGTCGAGGTAGGCATGGCCCGTCACCGGTGACGTCACGGCTGCAGTCTGGCAGGTCAGATGTCGCGGAAGGGCTCGATCTGCGCACCCAGCTCGTTGAGCCGCTCCGCGAGGTCCTCGTAGCCGCGGGCGATGACGTAGGTCGAGCGCAGGACCGAGGTGCCCTTCGAGGCCAGCATGGCCAGCAGGATCACCACGGCCGGACGCAGCGCCGGCGGGCAGACGATCTCGGTGCCCGAGAAGTGGGTCGGGCCCTCGATCATCACGCGGTGCGGGTCGAGCAGCTTGACCTGCGCACCGAGCTTGGTGAGCTCGGTGAGGTAGATCGCGCGGTTCTCGTAGACCCAGTCGTGCAGCAGGGTCTGGCCGGTCGCCACGGCGGCGATCACGGCGAAGAACGGCAGGTTGTCGATGTTCAGCCCCGGGAACGGCATCGGGTGGATCTTGTCCAGCGGTGCGTGCAGGTCGCTGGGGTGCGTGGTGAGGTCGACGAGCCGGGTGTGACCGTTGGCGGCGACGTACTCCTCGCTCTGCTCGTAGACGAAGCCCATCTCCTCCAGCAGCGCCAGCTCGATCTCGAGGAACTCGATCGGCACGCGGGTGATGGTGATCTGCGAGCGGGTCACGATCGCCGCGGCGAGCAGCGACATGGCCTCGATCGGGTCCTCGGCCGGCGCGTAGTCGACGTCCACGTCGATCGACTCGCGGCCGGTGACGGTCAAGGTGGTGGTGCCGACGCCCTCGACCTGCACGCCCAGGCGCTGCAGGTAGAAGCAGAGGTCCTGGACCATGTAGTTGGAGGAGGCGTTGCGGATGACGGTGGTGCCCGGGTGCAGCGCCGCCGCCATCAGCGCGTTCTCGGTGACGGTGTCGCCGCGCTCGGTCAGCACGATGGCGCGCGTCGGCGCGACGGTGCGGTCCACGCTCGCGTGGTAGCTGCCGTCGGTGGCCTTGACCTCCAGGCCGAAGGGGCGCAGCGCGGACATGTGCGGCTCGACGGTGCGGGTGCCGAGGTTGCAGCCGCCGGCGTAGGGCAGGTCGAAGGTGTCGGCGCGGTGCAGCAGCGGCCCGAGGAACATGATCACCGAGCGGGTGCGGCGCGCCGCTGCCTCGTCGATGGCGTCCAGGCGCAGCTCCTTGGGCGGGATGATCTCCAGGTCGCCCTCGTCACCGAGCCAGCGGGTCTGGACCCCGAGGCTGCCGAGCACCTCCAGGAGCCGGTTGACCTCCTCGATGCGCGCGACCTTGCGCAGGGTGGTCCGGCCGCGGTTGAGCAGCGAGGCGCACAGCAGCGCGACGCCGGCGTTCTTGGAGGTCTTGACCTCGATGCTCCCCGAGAGCGTGGTGGGCCCGGTGATCCGCAGGTGCGTGGGCCCGGCACCGAGCGCGACGATCTCGGAGTCCAGGGCGGCGCCGATGCGGGCCAGCATCTCCAGCGAGAGGTTCTGCTGGCCCTTCTCGATCCGGTTGATCGCGCTCTGGCTGGTGCTAAGCAGGTCGGCCAGCTGGCTCTGGGTCAGCCCGCGGTGCTTGCGCGCGTCCCGGATCAGCATGCCGATGCGTCCCTTGTAGCCCTCCGTCATGGGACCGACGGTAACTCACATGTGAGATAACCCGATATCGCCGCGCGGGGTGGTCTCCGGGGGTGGCGTGGACCCCCGTCCGGGGTGCGATGCTCGCCCCATGCGAGCCACCACCATCCACGCCCCGCGCGACATCCGGCTCTCCGAGGTCGCCGACCCGACCATCGAGAAGCCGACCGACGCCATCGTGAAGGTCACCAGCGCCTGCATCTGCGGCTCGGACCTGTGGCCCTTCCGCGGGGAGAACGACATCACCCCGGGCGACACCATCGGCCACGAGTGCATCGGCGTCGTCGAGGAGGTCGGCGCCGACGTGCGCGACGTGCGGCCCGGCGACTTCGTGGTCGTGCCGTTCGACCACTGCGACAACACCTGCGCCCACTGCCGTGCCGGCATGCAGTCGGCGTGCGTGGAGCTGTCGATGACCAGCTCCGGGCAGGGCCAGTACGCCCGGGTCGGGCACGCCGACGGCAGCCTGGTGAAGGTCCCCGACCTCGGGGCCTCCGGGCCCGACGCCGCGATGGTCCCGCACCTCGTCGCCCTCTCCGACGTCATGCCCACCGGCTGGCACGCAGCCGTCGCCGCCCGGGTCCAGCCCGGCGGGACCACCGTGGTCGTCGGCGACGGCGCCGTCGGGCTGTGCGGCGTCCTCGCCGCGGCCCAGATGGGCTCGGAGAAGGTCGTGCTGATGTCGCGCCACGAGCCGCGCCAGGAGATCGGTCGTGCCTTCGGTGCGACCCACGTGGTCGCCGAGCGCGGTCGGGAGGCCGCCGCCGCCGTCAAGGAGATCACCGGCGGGGTCGGGGCCGACGCCGTCCTGGAGTGCGTGGGGACCGACCAGGCCATGGGCACCGCGTTCGCCGTGGCCCGCCCCGGCGCGACGGTCGGCTTCGTCGGCGTGCCCCACGGCGTCCAGCTGCCGGTGGGCCGGATGTTCCAGAAGAACGTCGGGCTGGCCGGGGGGATGGCGCCGGTGCGCGAGTACCTCCCGCACCTGCTCGACCTCGTGCTGGCCGGCACCATCGAGCCGGGCCGGGTCTTCGACCTGACCCTGCCCCTGGACGAGGTGGCGGAGGGCTACCGCGCCATGGACGAGCGCCGGGCCGTCAAGGTGCTGCTCGACGTCGACGGCTCGCTGGGGGCCTGAGACCACCGTGGCCGCGCTCGTCCTCGGGCCGCTGCTGCGGCACTGCGACGAGTCCACCGCGACCCTGTGGGTCGAGGTGGACTCCGCGTGCACCGTGTCGGTCACGGCCGGGGGACGCTCGTGGAGCGCCCCCACGTTCGCCGTGCACGGGCACCACTACGCCCTGGTCGCCCTCGACGGGCTGGCCCCCGGATCCGTGCTGCCCTACGTGCTCGAGCTCGACGGGGACGCCGCCTGGCCCGAGCCTGGGTCGGACCTCCCGGCCCCCTGCGTGCGCACGCTGGACCACGACCGGCCCGTCCACCTGGCCTTCGGGTCGTGCCGGGTCAGCGTGCCCCACGACGCGGAGCACCATGCGGCGTACGGCGTGGACGCGCTGCGCTCCTGGGCGCTGGACGCGGCGGCTGCGCCCGAGGACCGGCGCCGGCTGCCCGACCTGCTGCTCTTCCTGGGCGACCAGGTCTACGCGGACGAGACCAGCGAGGAGATCCGGTCGTTCATCGCCGCCCGGCGCGACCCCGAGCAGGCGCCGTGGTGGGAGCTGCAGGACTACCAGGAGTACGCCGAGCTGTACCGGATCGCCTGGAGCGAGCCGGCGAACCGTTGGCTGCTCTCCACGGTCCAGACCGCGATGATCTTCGACGACCACGACGTGCGCGACGACTGGAACACCTCGGCCCGCTGGCGCGAGGACATGGCCCGCAAGGCCTGGTGGCACGACCGGATCGTCGGGGCGCTGGCGTCGTACTGGGTCTACCAACACCTGGGCAACCTCTCGCCGGCCGAACGCGCGCAGGACCCGCTGTGGCGGATGGTCCTCGACCACGAGGGGCCGGCGGAGCTCGACCTCGGCGAGGCGCTGGACGCCTTCGCCGAGCGCGCCGACGACGACCCCGCCTCCTACCGGTGGTCCTTCGCCCGCGAGCTGGGGCCCCAGGCCCGGCTGGTCGTGGTGGACTCGCGGGCCGCGCGGGTGCTGGAGCCGGAGCACCGCTCGATGATCGACGCCGAGGAGATGGCCTGGCTGGACGACCAGCTGCGCGGGGACGTCGAGCACCTGCTCATCGGCACGTCCCTGCCCTACCTGCTCAGCCCGGGGCTGCACCACGTCGAGGCGGTCGTCGAGGCCCTCGCCGAGGGCGCCCTGGGGCGCCCGGGCCACGAGGTCGGGGAGTGGGTGCGCCGGGCCGCGGACACCGAGCACTGGGCGGCCTTCCAGGACGGGTTCCGTCGGGTGGGGGAGATGGTGCTCGACGTGGCGACCGGAGGGCGGGGGAGCGCCCCCAGCTCGGTGGTCTTCCTCTCCGGCGACGTCCACCACTCCTACGTCGCCGAGGCGTGGGCGGCCGAGGAGTCGGTGAGGGAGCGCAGCGGGCGGACCCGCATCCTCCAGGCGGTGTGCTCGCCGATCCGCAACGAGCTGCCCCGGGTGATGCGTGGTGCCGTGCGGGTGGCCAGCCGGGGGACCGCGCGTCCCACGGGACGGTTCCTGGGTCGATGGGTCCCGCCCTCCCCGCTGCACTGGCGGGTCACCCAGGGGCCGTGGCTGGACAACCTGCTGGCCGAGCTGGAGATCGACGGCCCGCGGCTGAGCATGTGGTGGTCGACCGGGGTCGTCGAGGACGACGACCACGCGCGACCGCGACTGCGTCGGGTGGCCGACCTCAGCCCGCGGCGCGCACCGGCACGCTGACCGGCTCGCAGCCGCACGAGGCGTCGCACGCCAAGAAGGTGTGCATCGCGTGGCCGCAGCGCACGCACGGCCGGTCGTGCGAGAGGTGCTCCTCGGCGCACGCGTCCTGGGTGGTGGTCTGTCCCCACGAGTCCTGCACGGTGTCCCACATGGTGCTGTCCTTCGGTCCGATCTCCTGCTCCTGACGGTAGGGAACCCATCGGCCCTGCCGTGGCAGATCTGCGCCCAACGCGCCGAACGCCGCCCAGGTCCGCCCGGGTGGGGCGGCCGGGATGGCCCGAACGGGCCATCCCTAGGCTGTCCGGGTGAGCACCGCACCCGACCTGCACACCACCGAGATCGGGGACACCGGCGAACGCGTGGTGTTCCTGCACGGCCTGTTCGGGCAGGGACGCAACTTCACCCAGGTCGCGAAGGCGCTGCAGCCCGAGCTGCGCTCGACCCTGGTGGACCTGCCCAACCACGGGCGGTCGGCCTGGACGGGCAGCGTGGACTACGTCGACGTCGCCGACACCGTGGCCACCTGGCTGCGGACGGCGTACGACGGTGAGCCGGTGCACCTGGTCGGCCACTCGATGGGCGGCAAGGTCGCGATGGTCCTGGCCCTGCGCCACCCCGAGCTGGTCGACCGGCTCGTGGTCGTGGACATCTCACCGGCACCCAGCGACGGTGCCGGCGAGTTCGAGCACCTGCTGACCTCCCTCACGGGGCTGGACCTGGCCGCGGTGGGACGACGCTCCGACGCCGACGAGCAGCTGGCGGCGGCGATCCCGGACGAGCGGGTCCGCGGCTTCCTGCTGCAGAACCTGCGCAGCACCGACGGCGGCTGGCACTGGCAGGCCGACCTCGACCTGCTGCTGCGCGAGCTGCCGTCGATCGCCGGCTTCCCCGAGGTCGGTGCGACCTTCGACCACCCGGTGCTCTGGATGGCCGGGGAGCGCTCCGGCTACGTGCGGCCCGAGCACGAGGAGCGGATGCGCGAGCTCTTCCCGCGCACGTTCACCGTGACCGTGAAGGGCGCCGGGCACTGGGTGCACTCCGAGCAGCCCGAGGCCTTCGTCTCCGCGCTGCGGGTCTTCCTGCTCGCCGACTGAGCCCTGCCCCCCCCCCCCCCCCCCCACAACAGCCGGGGCTCTCTCGCTCACCGGGGTGGGGGTGGGCTCCCGCCGGCCGGGTAGGAAGGACGCATGCAGACGCGAGAGATCGGCAACGACACCGTCGGCCGGGTCACGGTGGGCGCCGTAGGCCTGGGCCTGATGACATTCGACCAGACCGGGGCCCAGCCCCGTGAGCAGCTCCTCGACACCGTCCGGGCGGCCCTCGACGCCGGCGTGACGCTCTTCGACACCGCCGACGCCTACGGCCCGGGGGAGGAGAAGGGTGCCGACGCCCAGGGCGAGAACGAGCGGCTGATCGCCTCGCTGCTGGCCGAGCTCGGGGTGCGGGACCGGGTGTTCCTGGCCACCAAGGCCGGCCACGTGCGCACCGAGGGCGGGGGCTGGGACGTCGACAGCTCGGCGGTCCACCTGGAGTCCGCGGTCGAGAAGAGCCTCGAGAGGCTGGGCGGCGACCACATCGACCTGTGGCAGCACCACCGCCCGGACCCGACGGTGCCCTACGAGGAGGTCGTGGAGACCCTCAAGCGCGTGCACGACGCGGGCAAGGTCCGGATGGTGGGGCTGTCCAACGCCGACCCCGACCAGATCCGGCTGGCGCACTCGGTGCTCGGCGACGCGCTGGTGAGCGTGCAGAACCAGTTCTCGCCGGCCTTCCGCTCCAGCGCCCCGGAGATCGAGGTCTGCGCCGAGCTCGGCCTGGCCTTCCTGCCCTGGAGCCCGCTCGGTGGCCTCAACGGCGCCAAGGGACTCGGCGACTCCCACCCGGCCTTCGCGGAGGTCGCGTCGGAGCGTGGCGTCTCCCCGCAGCAGGTCGCGCTGGCCTGGGAGCTGGCCCAGGACCCGTGCGTCATCCCGATCCCGGGGGCCAAGCGGCCCTCGTCGATCACCGACTCTGCGGCGGCGGCCGATCTCGACCTCACCCCCGAGGAGCTCGCCCGGCTCGACGCCTCCTGAGCCCACGGGCGGTCACAGCGGCCGCTTGAACCCCTTGTGCGAGGCGGTGTAGCCCAGCCGCTCGTAGAAGCGATGGGCATCGGCGCGGGCGGAGTCCGTGGTGAGCTGCGAGAACGTGGCGCCACGGGCCCGCCCGTGGTCGTGGGCCCACTCCAGCATCGCCGCCCCGAGACCTCGCCCGCGCAGCCCGGCCGCGATCCGCACGCCCTCGACCTGGAGCCGCGTGGCGCCCGCACGGGAGAGCCCCGGCAGGACGCTGAGCTGCATCGTGCCGACCACGGCACCGGCCCGGTCGCGGACCACGGCGAGGAACTCGCCGGGGCTGCGGGCCACGGCGTCGTACGCCGCCTCGTAGCGCACCACGTCGTCCACCTCGCGCGCGCCGCTGATCGGGTCGTCGGCCAGGAGCGCCACGATCGCAGTCACGTCGGTGCGCCGGGCCCGCTGCAGCCGGAAGCGCCCGCCGCCTACCTCCAGGACACCGCCGACCTGCTCGGCGGCCTCCTCGCGCAACCGCGCGACCAGCCGGTCCAGCCAGCGGCCGACGCCGGCGCGGGCCTGGGGCGTGTCGGGGTAGCGGCAGCGCAGGTGCAGCCCGGACTCGTCGAGGACGAACCAGAGCATCACGCCGTCGGTGAGGATCGAGGCCCCGACGTACTGCGCCTCGAGGCCGACGGAATCCACTCGCACCGGCAGCCGGCGCAGGTCGAGCCAGGAGATCGCGAACATGCCGGGCGCCTCGGGCATCCCGCCCCACGGCTCGAGCACGTCCTCCAGCGGCCAGGAGCCGAGGCGCACGGCCTCCTTGACCGCCTCGGCGCAGGCGGCGGGGTCGGGATCGGGGGACTCGAGGACCGAGTTGGTGATGAACCACCCGACCGAGTCGTGCCAGGTCGCGTCGTAGCGGCTGTGCACGGGGAACACCGCCCGCAGCGGCTGGTCGGCCACCTCGCGCGTCACCTCGGTCATCGCGGCCACCACGAGCGAGAGCGTCGAGACGCCGAGCTCGCTCGCCCGGACGCCGAGGGCGCCGCTGTCGTCGACGTCGAGCACGTCGCGCACCTCGACCCGCTCGGGCTGGGGGCCCTCGGACCCGCCCAACGGCATCGGGAAGCAGGGCATCACGTGCCCGGACGCGCCCAGGACCTCGGCCCAGCGCCGGCGGACGTCGGCCGGGGCCCTGGGACGCTCACGCAGGGCCGCGGTGTGCTCGGCGAAGGCCGGCACCGGCGGTCGGTCGGCGAAGGGCTCGCGCCCGGCGCGGCGGGCGTCGAGGGCGGCCAGCAGGTCACGGACGACGACCAGCATCGACCACATGTCGACGTGGGAGTGGTCGGCGGCCACGACGACGGTGGGCCCGTCGGCGGTCTCCAGCACGCAGAGGCGGTGCGACGGGGCGGCGTACGGCGTGCACCGGGTGTCGAGGACGTCGCGCAGCGCCTCGTTGACCGGCTGACCGGGGGAGATCGGGTGCTCGACCCACCGCCCCTCGCCGATGCCGACCTCGTGCAGCGTCGGGCCGTCCTCGCCGGGCAGGAACACCGTGCGCAGGGTGCCGTGACGCTCGACGACGGCGCGCCAGGCCTCCGCGAGGTCGGCGAGCTCGCGCTGCCCGGTGAGCCGGAAGGAGAGCGCCATCCAGGAGCCGGCGCGGTCGCCGCCGCCCACGTGGCGGCGCTGGTCGAAGGAGACCGGCAGGGCGGGGCCCGGCTCGCCGACCTGCAGGTCGTAGCCGACCAGCCGCCCGAACGGGAGCCTGAGATGCGCCACGTTCGTCAGCCGCATGCTGCGTACTCTAGGCCCACCGAACTCTGGGTCCTGCCGCCGTCGCCGGGGCCGCTGTGCGTTGCGAGCCGACCAGGAGATCCGCGTGCCCACCTTCGACGTCCCCGGAGCCGTGCTCGACTGGGAGATCAGCGACGAGGGCGGTGAGCCGGTCGTCCAGCTCCACGGGCTCACCTCCAGCAGGTACCGCGACCGCGTGCTCGACCTCGACCTCGGGGTGGGGCTCAGCGGCACCAGGCTGCTGCGGTACGACGCTCGCGGGCACGGCCGCTCGACCGGCCGGCCGGTGCCGGAGGACTACCGGTGGGAGCGGCTCGCCGACGACCTGCTGCGGCTGCTCGACCACGTCTTCCCCGACGAGCCGGTGCACGGCGTCGGCCCGTCGATGGGGTGCGCGACCCTGCTGCACGCGATCACCCGGGCGCCGGAGCGGTTCTCGGCGCTGACCCTCGTGGTGCCCTCGACCGCCTGGGAGACCCGGCAGGCCAAGGCCGCCGACTACCTCGCTGCCGCGGACCTCGTGGAGGCCCAGGGGATGGCGGCGTTCGTGGAGGCCGGGCGGCTCGCGCCCCGGCCGCCCGCCACCGTCGAGGCGCCCGAGACGGTCCCGGACGTGCGCGAGGACCTGCTGCCCGCCCTGCTGCGGGGTGCTGCGTCGACCGACTACCCGCCCCGCGAGGCGGTGGCCGGCATCGCGGTGCCGACCGCGATCCTCGCCTGGACCGAGGACCCGGCCCACCCGCTGTCGACCGCCCAGGCGCTGCACGACCTGATCCCCGGCTCGCACCTCGTGGTCGCCGCCACGCCGGCGGACCTGTCCACCTGGCCCGGGCGGTTGCACGACCAGGTGGTGGCCGTCAGCGGGCGGGAGGGCTGAGCCGGCTGGTTCCTGCCGGGCTCAGTCGGCGGGCTGGCACACCGGGCACCAGAAGATCGACCGGGCCGCGAGCTCGTCGCGCTGCACCGGCGTACCGCAGCGACGGCAGGGCAGTCCTGCCCGGCCGTAGACGTAGTGGGCGTCGACGCGACGCGCCCTCCCCGCTGGGCGTTCCCGGTCCTCGGGCTCGGTGGTGACGATGCGCCCGGCGCGGACGCCGGCCCTCAGCAGGACGACCAGGCCCTCCCAGACCGCCTGCCAGACCGGTCTGGTCACGTCGCGCCCGGCCGTCCAGGGCGAGATGCCCGCCCTGAGCAGGACCTCGGCGCGGTAGACGTTGCCCACGCCCGCGATGACCGACTGGTCCAGCAGCAGCGTGCCGGCCGGGGCGCGACTGCGGCCCACCCGGTCCAGGAACCGCTCGACGTCGGCGTCAGGGCGCAGGGGATCGGGTCCGAGTCGTGCCGTGCGTGCCTCGACCTCCGGAGCGGCGAGCAGCTCGCAGGCCGTGGGCCCGCGCAGGTCGAGCCAGTGCCCACCTCCCACCAGGCGCAGCCGGAGCGCGCCCCGGGGCTCCGGCGGCGTACCCGACCCGTCGCGGAACTTCCCGTACAACCCCAGGTGCACATGCAGGACGTGGTCGCCGTAGTCGTGGAAGAGGTGCTTGCCCCACGCATCGGTGCCCAGCAGGACGGCCCCGTCGATGACGGCGGCGCCGTCCTCGAACCGCCCCTGGGGGCTCGACGCGGTCACGGCGTGGCCGCGCAGCAGGTTGCGGTGGCGACGGGCGAGTCGGTGGATCGTGTGGCCTTCGGGCACCGCTCCATGCTCCCCAGGCGCGAGCTCACCCCTTCGGAGACCCATCCGCCCGGGAGGACCGCTCCGAAGACGTGATCAGGACCACCCATCACCCCCGAGGAGAATCCCGATGAACCGCACGCGCAAGACCATCGCCGCCGTGGGCGCGGCCGCCGCCGTGAGCGCCGCCGTCGCCCTGCCCGTCACCTCGGCCTTCGCCGGCCACGAGAACACCGTGGCCAAGGCCTCGCTGAACGGCAAGAAGGAGGTCGACGACACGGTCAAGAACAAGCGCATCGTCGGTGACAAGAACGGTCGCGGCCAGGCCATCGTGTTCGGCATCGACGGCGACCCGGCCACGCTGTGCTACTCGCTGATCGTCAAGAAGATCAAGACCGCCACCGGCGCCCACATCCACGAGGGTGCCCCGGGCGAGAACGGCCCGGTCGTGGCGTTCCTCGCCGCTCCCGGCGACGGCACCGCCGCCGACTGCCTCACCGACGGCGAGGAGGGCAAGTTCGCCGAGGGCGTCACCGCCGCGGAGATCCTCGACAACCCCGAGGACTACTACGTCAACGTCCACAACGAGCAGTTCCCCGGCGGCGCGATCCGCGGCCAGCTCTCGGTCGTCGACTGACGTACTCCTGAGCTGCGGCTCACCTCTCGTACGGCGGTGCGCGCCGCCCGGGTCTCTGGCATCCCGGGCGGCGCCACCGCCGTGCTGCGTCCGACGACGCTGCGCCTGACGACGTGCTGGGGCCGGACGGCGTGCCGGGCGGCGTACGACGCAGGGGAGTGGCACGCTGACGGGCATGGCCGGCTACTACTCCTGCATGGCGTGCGGGCACGAGTTCGACCCGATCGCGACACGATGGTTCTGCCCGCAGTGCAAGTTCAAGGCGAACTGCTGCGAGGGCGAGCCGCTCTGAGCTGGCCGGCCACGGCCTGCCTCAACGGGTGAACAGGCCGTCACCCACACCTCTTGTCTTCGAACGTACGTTCGAATAGACTGAGGCATGGACTCGGGCACCGCACCTCACGACCTGATCGCACAGGTCCGTGAGCGGGTGCGGGCCCTGGAGTCCCTCGAGGCGGGGGAGCGGGACGTCTGCGCTGTCGACCTCATCGACGAGATGGAGTCGCTGAAGAATGCCGCAGCTGCCGCCCAGGCGCGCGCCTCGCACCTGCTCAGGCAGGCCCGCGTGGCCGCGCGTGCCCACCTGCCGGCGCCGATGCGGGAGCGTGGCGTCGCCACCGAGGTCGCCCTGGCTCGGCGCGAGTCGCCGCACCGCGGGTCGATCCACCTCGGACTGGCGGGCGTGCTGGTGCGGGAGCTGCCGCACACGCTGGCCGCGATGGAGGCGGGTCGGTGCAGCGAGTGGCGGGCGATCCAGATCGCCCAGGGCACCGCCTGCCTGTCACTGGAGGACCGTCAGCAGATCGACGCCGAGCTGATGGCCGACCCGGCCACCACCGAGGGCTGGGGTGAGCGCCGCTTCCGGGCCGAGGTCGACCGCCGGGCCTACACCGCAGACCCGTCGGCGGTGCTCGCCCGGCACCGCAGGGCGGCGGGGGAGCGGCACACCTCGCTGCGGCCGGCACCCGACGGGATGGTGCGGTTCTCCGCACTGCTGCCGCTCTCGGTCGGCGTCTCGGTGCACGCCACCCTGGGTCGCGCTGCCGACGAGGCCCGGGCAGCCGGCGACGAGCGGACGCGGGGACAGGTCATGGCCGACGTCTTCACGGCGCGCGTCCTGCGCGGCCGGACGGATGACGACGAGGGGCCTGTGACGCCGGTGGCGGTCCAGGTGACGCTGTCCGACGCCACGCTGCTCAACCTGGCGGGCAAGCTGGGCGACGAGCCCGGCTGGGTGTCGGCTCCGGGCGTGGCGCCCATCCCGCTGCCCGCCGACGTGGTGCGCGACCTCGTCGCCCGCGCCCAGGCCGACGGTGAGGCCACCCTGCGCAGGCTCTACGTCCGCCCCGACGACGGTCAGCTCGTCGCGATGGAGTCAGTCGCCCGCTGCTACCCGGCCGGGCTGGCCGCGTTCCTGACGGTCCGTGACCGGAGCTGTCGCACACCCGGCTGCGACGCGCCGATCCGGCACCGCGACCACGTCGTCCCCGCCGCGCGGGGTGGCCCCACGTCGGCGACCAACGGTCAGGGCCTGTGCGAGGGCTGCAACCAGGCCAAGGAGGCCGAGGACTTCCGCTCGTGGGTCGTGGACGCCGAGCTCCACGACCTGGTCCTCGAGACGCCGAGCGGCCATCGCTATCGATGCGTGATCCCGAAGCTCCCGCCTCCACAGGAGCACGGCTTCGCGGCGCACTTCGAGGAGAACCTCGCCAGGCTGCTGCGCCGCAGCGCCTAGCCTGCAGACATGTCTCGGTTGCTCGGCCGTCGCTGGCTACTCCCGGCCGTCGTGGTCGGCTGCCTCCTGGTGGGAGGCTGGTGGTGGTCGCACCCCGACGTCCTCGACGAGGAGTACGGCGGCTCGATGCGCGCCGCCCCGGTCGCGTGGCGGGAGGGCAGTGTCTTCAGCGTCGGTCTCACCGACCCCGGACACTTCCCGGCGGACGGGACGCTGAGGCTGCGCTCCATCGCCGTGCACTTCAGCAAGGCGCCTGAGGAGGACCCGACCGTGGAGGTGCTGCGCTGCCGCGAGGTCCGTACCGAAGGTGGCGGCACCCTGGCGGTCGGGGCCCTCCATCGACGGCCACCTCGGGAGCACGAGTGCGTCGCCGCCGAGGCGGGAACGGTCCTCGGCCCGGAGCACCAGCTCGTGGCGGTGCTGCATCCGGGGTCACCCGGTCGCTACCGCATCGCCGGACTCACCATCGGCTACCGCCTCGACCGGGCCCACCTGTGGCGCACCGGGACGGAGACGATGAGCACGAGCGTCAGTGTCGGGTTCCGCGAGTGACGCCTGGAGGCTCTCGATCACCGTCGGCGTGACGGAGGCCTCGTGGCTGACACGTGTAGCGGGGGAGTCGTGGTGGGTAGCACGCAGTGAGTCCTGGTGCCCTCGACACAGGAGAGCTCGATGCCCGGAAAGCACGCCGCGCGGCAAGGCCGTTTCCTGCGACCCCGTCCGACCTTCCACGCCGCAACCTCCGTCGGAGCCCACCGCTCACCTGGAGGCGGCAGTCAGGTCGGACGCGGCTCGTCGCTGGCAGCGATCGGTCTCACCGGCACCTTGGCACTGACCCTGGGTGGCGTCGCCGTGGGCGACGAAGACCAGCCGACGATCAGCCGCCACGACTTCGCCGTCCTGCCCGCGACCAGCAACGGCAGCAGCGCCGTCGGGTTGCTCGACCCCTTGCGTCGCGCCAGCCAGACGCTGGAGGCCGCGGCGGTCAACGGCGACGAGGGAGCCGGCGAGCCAGCCGAGGTCTACCGACCTCGTCACCGTGGTGAGTCCACCGAGGCTGCGCCCGGCACGCGCGATCAGGCCGATTCGCACGGTGCCGGCACGAACGGCACGCCAGACGGCGACACCAGCTCAGCCGGCGACGAACCCGGAACAGCTCGCTCAGCCACCGATGCGGTCGTCGAAACCGTGCGGAAGGCCGCCGACCGAGCGCCCGACCAGTCGGACCCGGTCGTCGACCCGGTCGTCGAGGCCGCCGACGAGAGCCTGAGCGGTGCCGCCGACATCGTGGACGGCCTGCTGCCGTGACCTGTCTCCGCGGCACCGCACCTCAACTGGAGTGCTGACGGCACGGCATACGTGTCGCCTGCACTCCAGATGCGGGTTTGACTGCGAGGGAACCGCCGATAAGCGACACCGTGGGGGCCTGGACGGTCCGGGTGTGGCTGGATCTGGCTGCTGAGTACGGCCCTGGTGAGGTCGGTCAGGCGGTCGTCCCGATCACGGGTCCGCTTGGTTGGCTGTCGTACCTGTCCAAACACGCTTCGCGTGGGGTGGCTCACTACCAGCGTCGGGGCACTCCACCCGGTTGGACCGGGACGGGTCGGCTGTGGGGAAAGGGTGGCTCCTGGCCGGTGGCTGAGCCGGTGGTCGCTGAGATCTCCGATGTGACGATGCGTCGGCTTCGTCGACTGGTTCGGTCCTACGTGATCGCGGATGCTCGTAAGGCTGCTCTGCAGACTCGACCGGGGTCGGTCGAGGCTCGTCGGGCCTGGGCTCGGGGGGCCTGGGCTCGCCGGATGCTGCGGTGCAACGACCGGGGCCTGTCGGCGGTCCGCGGTATGTCTGAATGGGTGCCCGGTCACGTGCTGCTGCAGTTCGCGCTACTGGCGGGCTGGACCGGCGAGTCAAAGGTGAGTGGTTCTGGTGAGTGACGATCTGGCCCTGGCGCGGATGTTCCGACGCGAGTGCTCCGGCTGCGGCGGCACCAACCTCGCGTGGTCCACCGGACACGACTTCGCTGCCACCGGCAACGGTCAGGCACACCTCGCAGACGCAGTCGCCAACTCCGGTGGCCTGCTCTCCATGCGCGAATGCCTGGCCCGGGCAGTGGAGTCCAGCAGAGTGGTGTACGAGCAGCCCCGGTGAGTGAGTCCCTACCGACGTAGAGACGGCCACCGGGTGATCCTTCGAGTGATCTGCGAAAACCGACTCGAAGAAGGACCACACCGATGACCGCCATGCCCAGTATCGACCCTGCCCAGTTCCTGAACGAGCAGCTGTCCCAAGCATCCCCGGATCTGATGCGGGACCTGCTGACCACCTTCGTCAACGCGCTGCTCTCCGCACAGGCCGACGCGGTGTGCGGCGCCGGCTACGGCGAACGCTCCTCGGAGCGGGTCAACTCCCGCAACGGCTACCGACACCGCGACCTCGACACCCGCGTCGGCACCCTCGATGTCGCGGTCCCCAAGCTCCGGCAAGGGTCGCTGTACCCCGAGTGGCTGCTCGAGCGCCGCAAGCGAGCCGAACGCGCCCTAACCAGCGTGGTGGCGACCTGCTACCTGCTCGGCGTCTCAACCCGCCGGATGGACAAGCTGGTGCAGACCCTCGGCATCACCGGCCTGTCGAAGTCCCAAGTCAGCGTGATGGCCAAAGAGCTCGACGAGCACGTCGAGGAGTTCCGCACCCGACGCCTCGAGGACGCCGGCCCGTTCACCTTCGTCGCGGCTGACGCACTCGTGCTCAAGGTCCGCGAAGGCGGCCGCGTCGTGCCGGTCCACGTCCTGGTCGCGACCGGGGTCAACGCGGATGGGCACCGCGAGATCCTCGGCGTCCAAGTCACCACCAGCGAAGACGGCGCCGGCTGGCTCGCCTTCTTCCGCGACCTGACCGCCCGCGGCCTGACCGGGGTCAAGCTCGTCACCTCCGATGCCCACGCAGGCCTGGTGGCCGCGATCGGCGCCACCATCCCCGGCGCCGCCTGGCAGCGGTGCCGCACCCACTACGCGGCCAACCTGATGGCCGCGACCCCGAAGACCTCATGGCCGTGGGTCAAGGCGCTGCTGCACTCGATCTACGACCAACCCGACGCCGAGGCCGTCCACGCCCAGTTCGACCGGGTCCTCGACGCCCTGACCGAGAAGCTCCCCGCCGTCGCCGAGCACCTCGAGACCGCTCGCGCCGACATCCTTGCCTTCACCGCGTTCCCCAAGGAGATCTGGCGTCAGATCTGGTCCAACAACCCCAACGAGCGGCTCAACCGCGAGATCCGCCGCCGCACCGACGTCGTCGGGATCTTCCCAGACCGCACGTCCATCATCCGGCTCGTCGGTGCCGTGCTCGCCGAGCAACACGACGAGTGGGCCGAAGGCCGCCGCTACCTCGGACTCGACGTCCTCGCCCGCGCTCAAGCAGTCGACACCACGACCGAGGAGGTGACCAGCACCGAGCTAGAACTCCAGGCCCTCACAGCCTGACGACACTCCCAACCGAGGGATCAACCTCGTACACCACGCCCCTGGACTTGACCGACGACTCAAGCGCCAGGCAATGCGGGGGAGTCGCACGGGAAGCGGCATTCGCCACTGGGCGGCCTCCTGGCGGGCCCGCTGCAGCGCTTCGCGTCGAAGGGCGGCCTGACGAACGGCTTGGCCGGTGACGTCGAGCTCGTGACCGATGCGGGCCCAGGAGGCGCCTTCGGAGCGGGCAGCGTCAGTCCAAAGACCGATGGCGGCGTCCACGTTGTCCCGGGCGTGTCGCAGCGCCCGCAACGCGGTCAGCGGCTCCTGCGGCCCGCGTCGGGTGGAGTCCATGGACCGGATCGCCCATGCAGTGAGAACACGGGCGCGGCTGCCTGCCTCAGTGCTCACAGCCGCAACGTAAACCGAGATTCACAGTCGGCGGAAGCAACCACGACAAAAGAGCCGAAATATGGGTTTCCGTTTATCGCTAATGGCGCTTGCAACAGCAAGCGCCCGAGGTGTCTGGCGAAACCTAAGCGGCGCGCCTGCCGGACCCGGCTCTTGATTAGTAGTTGCATATCGCGACGGAGCCCGAGTGGCTCCCATCAAACAACTGCAAACAGAAGAGCCCCGGCGACGTTGGCGCGTCCCGGGGCGTGGTCACCAGGAGTTGGGTCATGGCGACGTTTAAAGCGTACCCATCGGGCGCGTCTATGGGCTGTCCCGGAAAGGGCGGCGCACGGGAGAACAAGCGCGGCAGCGTGAACGGCTGGAGCGCGGCCAGCGTGAGGCGTCACGTCCGCTGGTTGTGGTCAGTCGACGTGCCAGCACTCGACGGTGACGGCTACGGCGTCACGTTGACGGTGCGCGACACACCTGCCGATCACGGCGACTGGAAGCAGCTGCGCGAGGCGTACCTGCGGAAGTTGCGCGACGCCGGGTGCATCCGGTGGCACTGGGTCACTGAGTGGCAGCGTCGAGGGACCCCGCACATGCATCTGGCGGTGTACGTCCCGACTGGCTGGCTTCCTCCCGAAGCGCCGATAAGCGACAGTGCAGCAGCACGTCGAGCCGTCACCCAGGCATGGCTCACCTCGACCTGGTGTGAGGTAGCGGGGGAGTACGGGGCACTGTGGGGCGCGCAGGTCGCCAAGCAGATCACTGGACCACAGGGCTGGTTGAAGTACCTGGCCAAGCACTCCGCACGCGGTGTCCGGCACTACCAACGACAGGGCGTGCCGTCAGGCTGGACGGGCACTGGCCGACTGTGGGGGCACGGCGGCTCCTGGCCGGTTGTTGAGCCGGTCGCCGGAGTGATGGAGCAGGCGACCTTCTTCCGCATGCGTCGCCTCGTCCGTCGCCGTCTGATCGCCCAAGCGCGCGCACAGGGTGACTGGCGCCGAGTCGCCTACCTGCGACGCATGCTGAAGAACGGCGACCCGACGCTCTCAGCAGTCCGAGGCGTCTCCGAATGGCTCCCAAGTGACCTCTTCCTCACCATGGCGTTCGCGGCTGGCTGGAGCGGCGAACTAGGAGCAATCACGGACACGTCCGCGCTTCCGGAAGTCGCCTAGCAACCCAGGAAGACTGGCCGGCCGTCCCCTCTCGGCGAGTGATCGCCCTCGAGGCTCGACGGAACCGCGCCAGCGGGGCCGTTGAGTAGGGCGAGCGCTCGTTGGGACGGACAGCCTTCCGGTCACCCCTCCAGGACCGAGCGTCCAAACGCACTCATCTGCCGATGTGCGGACGCTTGCGCTCCGCACGATGTGGCACCGTCGGGGGGTGATCACTGCCTTGGACGCCGAGTCGCTGGCTGACTGCGTGTCGCTCTACGTCGACACCTTCAACGCGCCACCGTGGGACGAGTCCTGGAGCCCCGACGATGCGTCACTGCGACTGAACGACTTCCTCGCGACGCCTCGGTCAACAGGGCTCTGCCTATGGGGAACCGAACGAGAGCGCGACCTTCAAGGCTTTGTGCTTGGCCACCTAGAGCGATCAGGCGCGGACGACCACTTCCTGATTCAGGAGATGTGCGTGCGCCGCACCCTGCAACGCCAGGGGCACGGAACACGCCTGCTCGAAGCGCTCGCCGAAGCACTCCCGACCGTGAACCACTGGTACCTGCTCACAGCCCGCGACAGTGAAGCGTCGTCGTTCTACGAGAAAAACGGGTTCCGTCCGGCTAGGCGTCAGGGAGTCTTCGTCCGGCCCTAGGCATCCGCATCTGCCGCAGCGCGCGCAAGGCGCTGACTGGCTTCGAGCTGCTGCATAGAGGACCTGAGCACCGCGCGTGGGGCTCAGGAAACGACTAGTGCAGCAGTGCTGCATAGGCACTCCTGAGCGTCGCAACTCCTGCGGGGCTCAGGGCCTTCGGGTCCTCCGCACAAGGCCCCGGAAGGAGCCATCCATGAGCGACACGCTCACTATCCCAAGCGCCTCAGCAGCAGCGCTGGCCGCGATCGTGCTGGGCATCACTGCCAGGCAGTTCAACGGCGAGCCGGACCTCACCAAGTCCGGTGTCCAGAAGTACTCCGTCCGCGCGGTCCTCGACGGCGGTAACGGTGACGTCGTGACTGTCACGGTGCCGATGGTCGAGGTGCCGTCGTTCACCTTCGGTCAGCAGGTCGTTTTCACCGGCCTCCGGATCGGCAGCACGCCCAAGGGTCTGTGGCTCAGCGCCGCGGCGGTCGAGCCGAAGCAGGCCACCCGATGAGCGGGCAGGAGCAGCAGCGCAAGCCGATCACCAACGACACGCATCACCTGCAGCCGGGTGAGGACCAGACGAACGAGGCCATGACGGACGAGTCGACCCATCCGGGTCCCCCGGAGGACCTGGCCGAAGCCGCGCGCGACGACGCCCTGGGTGTCTGGTGCAACGTCATGATCCGGTTCGAGGGTTACGCCGCCCGGTACCGGGAACTCGCTGTCAGCGCTCACGTCGCCGAGCAGGACCGTGCTGGTTACCTGGTACTGGCGGAGAAGGCTGAGCGGGTCGTGGCAGCCACGCGGAAGTGGTGCCGCTGGTTTGAGCAGCACCCGACCTTCGAGTGACCGCTGCCTGTGGCTTCGCCTCGTCGCTTCGGTGGCGGGGCGGAGCCGTCTGGGCGGTGCGCCGTAGCGAGCAAGACGTGCCTGAGCGAGCAAGCGACGTAGGAGCGCGCCGAGCGAGGGGTACGGCGCGTCGAGCGTCAGGCCGCCGTCTTGCGGCGACGACTCAAGCGCCAGGCAATGCGGGGGAGTCGCACGGGAAGCGGCATTCGCCACTGGGCGGCCTCCTGGCGGGCCCGCTGCAGCGCTTCGCGTCGAAGGGCGGCCTGACGAACGGCTTGGCCGGTGACGTCGAGCTCGTGACCGATGCGGGCCCAGGAGGCGCCTTCGGAGCGGGCAGCGTCAGTCCAAAGACCGATGGCGGCGTCCACGTTGTCCCGGGCGTGTCGCAGCGCCCGCAACGCGGTCAGCGGCTCCTGCGGCCCGCGTCGGGTGGAGTCCATGGACCGGATCGCCCATGCAGTGAGAACACGGGCGCGGCTGCCTGCCTCAGTGCTCACAGCCGCAACGTAAACCGAGATTCACAGTCGGCGGAAGCAACCACGACAAAAGAGCCGAAATATGGGTTTCCGTTTATCGCTAATGGCGCTTGCAACAGCAAGCGCCCGAGGTGTCTGGCGAAACCTAAGCGGCGCGCCTGCCGGACCCGGCTCTTGATTAGTAGTTGCATATCGCGACGGAGCCCGAGTGGCTCCCATCAAACAACTGCAAACAGAAGAGCCCCGGCGACGTTGGCGCGTCCCGGGGCGTGGTCACCAGGAGTTGGGTCATGGCGACGTTTAAAGCGTACCCATCGGGCGCGTCTATGGGCTGTCCCGGAAAGGGCGGCGCACGGGAGAACAAGCGCGGCAGCGTGAACGGCTGGAGCGCGGCCAGCGTGAGGCGTCACGTCCGCTGGTTGTGGTCAGTCGACGTGCCAGCACTCGACGGTGACGGCTACGGCGTCACGTTGACGGTGCGCGACACACCTGCCGATCACGGCGACTGGAAGCAGCTGCGCGAGGCGTACCTGCGGAAGTTGCGCGACGCCGGGTGCATCCGGTGGCACTGGGTCACTGAGTGGCAGCGTCGAGGGACCCCGCACATGCATCTGGCGGTGTACGTCCCGACTGGCTGGCTTCCTCCCGAAGCGCCGATAAGCGACATTATGTCACCTTATGAAGAGCGGGACTCCTCCACCTGCCCGCCTTGACCGATGTGCCGCACGCAGCTGCGCGTCCCTGGCGACTCGTGAGTTCGCCGAGCATTCGACGTGCGAGATCTCGATCCCTGACGCACAGAGTCGGGACGGCCCACTGCCACGGCGCACTGCCAGGCCGAGCACCGCCGTCGCCCGCGCCGGCACCCTGCCGCACGGTCGACATTCGATCCTCGGTGACCCACGTCACGCACGTCAATAGTTGCCCTGAGCAACCATCGTGCCGTCTCATGGTGCGGTGCCCGACTCCGCCGTGACCAGCGATCCCATCCCGAACGTGCCTGCAGCGCGTCCTCTCGCCGCCGTGGTGGCGCTGTGCTCCGGCGGCCTGGCGGCCGCGCTCAGCCAGACGATGGTCATCCCGATCCAGGGCGAGCTGCCCCGACTGCTCGACAGCACGGCCGCGAACACCGCCTGGGTCGTGACGATCACGCTCCTGGCCGGCGCGGTGACCATGCCGGTGTCCGGGCGTCTGGCAGACATGCTCGGCAAGCAGCGCGTCCTGGTGGCCAGCACCCTGCTCCTGGTCGCCGGTTCGGTCGTCTGCGCGCTGGCGGACTCGCTCGCCCCGATGCTCGTGGGCCGTGCCCTCCAAGGGCTGGCGATGGGCTTCATCCCCGTCGGCATCGCCCTGCTCCGCGAGATCGTCCCGCCCCACCTGGCCGGCTCCTCGGTCGCGGCCATGAGCGCCACCCTCGGCGTCGGCGGCGCCATCGGCCTGCCCCTGTCGGCCTGGATCGTCGAGGTCGGCGACTGGCACCTGCTCTTCTGGGTCTCCGCGGCCGTGGCACTGGTCGTCCTGGCGGGCATCGTGCTGCTGGTCCCCCACGTCCACGACGCCCACCCCGCCCGCTTCGACACCGTCGGGGCGATCGGCCTGGCCACCGGGCTCGTCCTGTTCCTCGTCGGCCTGTCCAAGGCCAGCGCCTGGGGCTGGGGCTCGGGGCGCACCCTCGGCTTCATCGCCGCGGGCCTGGTGGTGCTGGTGGTCTGGGCCCTGGCCGAGCTGCGTACGACGGAGCCGCTGGTCGACCTGCGCAGCACCGCGCGCCTGCCCGTGCTGCTGACCAACCTGGCGGCGATCGCGGTCGGGATGGGGATGATGGCGCAGGCGATCGTGGTGCCGCAGCTGCTCCAGCTCCCGGAGGCGCTGGGCTACGGCCTGGGGCAGTCGCTGCTGGCCGCCGGCCTGTGGATGGCGCCCGGCGGACTCATGATGCTCTTCTTCGCCCCCGTCTCCAGCCGTCTGATGGCCTCGATCGGCGCGAAGGTCACGCTGATGATCGGTGCCTCGGTGCTGGGCGGCGGCTACGTGCTGGCCCTGTTCCTCATGGGCTCGGCCTGGCAGCTGGCGGCTGCCGCGGTGGTCATCTCGATCGGCGTGGGGATCGGCTACGCCGCGATGCCCTCGCTGGTCCTCGACGCCAGCCCCGCCCACGAGGCCGGCTCGGCGGTCGGCGTCAACGCGCTGGCCCGCTCCCTGGGCACGACGCTGGCCTCCGCCCTGATGGGCACCGTGCTGACGAGCAGCACCCTGACCCTCGGCACGGGCGCAGGCGCGGTCGTGGTGCCCACCGAGGGCGCGTTCCAGGTCTGCTTCGTGATCGGTGCCGCGGCGGCTCTGCTGGGCGTGGCCATCGCCGCGACCATCCCGCGCAGCCGCCCCGCTCCCCCGGCGGTGCCTGCCGGTCTCACTCCTCGTGAGGACGTGGCGACGAGCGCCTGAGCGTCTCCCGCGTGGGCCACCGCTTCTCGATCTCCGCGTTGAGCTCGGCCCCCAGCAGCAGCGCGACCGCGCTGACGTAGAGCCAGAGCACGACCGCGATCGGGGTGCCGAGCCGCTGGTAGACCTGGTCGTCCTGGCCGGCGAGGGCCAGGTAGGCGCGCAGGACCCCGGACGCGGCGAACCAGACCGCCATCGCCAGGACCGCACCGGGCAGGTCACGGTGCCACGGGGTCCGCCACGGCACGCCGAGGTGGTAGAGCGTGGCCAGCGCCGCGAGCACCAGCAGCCCCAGCGTCGGCCAGTACAGGACGCTGAGCACCGACAGGCTCGCCTCGGCCACCGTCTCCGGCGCGACCAGCCGCACGATCCGTGGCCCCAGCACCAGCATCGGCAGCACCGCCACGGCGCCCACGAGCCCAGCGACCGTCAGCCCCAGGGCGACCAGGCGCCGACGCCAGCCGGGGCGCGGGGTGACGTCGTAGGCGATCGACACCGTCTCCAGGATCCGGTTGACCGCCCTGGACCCGGTCCACAGGCTCAGCAGCAGCCCCACCGACACCACGTCCGCGCGGCCGTTCTCGACCACGGTGCGGGCGATGTCGGCGTACGCCTCGTAGGTGCGCTCGGAGAAGAACGTGCGCGGCAGCTCGAAGACCAACCGGTCCAGCTCGTCGGCACCCTCCGGTCCCAGGGCGTCCGCGACGAACCCGAGGGACCCCAGGACCACGAGGATGAGCGCCGGCAGCGAGATCAGGGTGAACAGCGCGGCCTCGGCGGCCAGCCCCGGCACCCGGTCCTTGATCGTGTCCCGCGCGGTGCGGGCCGCCAGGTCGACCCCGGTCCGCACCCAGGACGGGCTCCTCTCGAGCGTCGCGCCCACCGCCGTACGTGCGCCGCCGCGCGCCGACTCCACACCTGCCCTCGCCCGTGACGCCACTCCCACCCCCACGAGGCTACGGCGGCACCGATCCCGGCCGGGGGCAGGGCGGGGACGGGAGGCACGACCTCGACGCCACTGCCGATACGGTGGGCGGCATGCCGGTCGCGACGCCCTACCTGCGCGTCGACCTGGGCCGGCTGCGCCGCAACGTACGCCGGGTGGCCGACCAGGCCGCGGCCGCCCAGATCTCGCTGAGACCGCACGCCAAGACCCACAAGAGCCTGGAGATCGCCCGTCTCCAGCTCGCCATGGGTGCCCGCGGCCTCACCGTCGCCACGGTGGGCGAGGCCGAGGCCTTCGTGCGCGGTGGGTGCACCGACGTCTTCATCGCCTACCCCCTCTGGGTCGACGACCACCGCGCCGAGCGGCTGCGCGACCTCACCGAGCAGGCCCGCGTGGCCATCGGCGTGGACTCGGTCTACTCCGCGGCGAACCTCGGCCGCCGCCTGGGCGGCACCGGTGTCGAGGTGCTCGTCGAGATCGACTCGGGGCACCACCGCACCGGGGTGCGGCCCGAGGAGGCCGGCGACGTCGCCCGGGCCTCCGCCCGCGTCGGGCTGCCGGTGCGCGGGGTGTTCACCTTCCCCGGGCACGGCTACTCCCCCGGTGCCGCCGACGAGGTCGTCGCCACCGAGGCGCGCGCGCTGCGCCGGGCCCGGGAGGCGGTCGAGGCCGAGGGCATCGAGGTCCGCGTCGTCTCCGGTGGCTCCACCCCGACCCTGGCCGCCAGCCTCGTCAGCGCCGGTGTCTCCGGCGCGGACGAGGCCGGCGGCCAGGACGTCGGGCGGGTCACCGAGCTGCGTCCGGGCGTCTACGTCTTCGGCGACGCCCAGCAGTGGGAGCTCGGCACGACCGACCCCGACGACATCGCGCTGACCGCCCGCACCACGGTCGTGAGCCACGCTGGCGGCCGGGTCGTCCTCGACGCGGGCTCGAAGGTGCTGGGCGCCGACCGGGCGGCGTACGCGACGGGGTACGGGCGCGTGCTGGAGCGACCCCGGGCGCGCATCGTCTCCCTCTCCGAGCACCACGCCGTCGTGGAGTGGCCGGGACGGCGCCCACGACTGGGCACCCAGCTCGACGTCGTCCCCAACCACGTCTGCGCGGCCGTCAACCTCTCCGACGCCCTGTGGGTCGAGGAGGCCGGGCGGTTGCGGGCGTGGCCGGTCGCGGCCCGCGGCCTGAACTCCTAGGTCGCTCGCCTACCATCGGCGCCATGCTGACCCGACCCCTCGCGACCGTGGCCGTGCTGGCCCTCCTGGGCTCCCTCACCGCCTGCGGCTCCGAGGACGACTCCACCGCCACCGACGACCCCACGACCACGGCCTCCTCCGACGGTGGCACCGGCTCCTTCGAGCCCGCGCCCGAGGGCGAGTGCGCCTACCCCTCCGACGGCAACCCGGCGGTCGAGGGCGTCGAGCCGCCCTCCCCCGACCCGACCGTGGAAGGCGAGGTCGAGGTCAGCATCGCGACCAGTGCCGGGCAGATCGACGCCACCCTCGACGCCGCGGCGACCCCCTGCACGGTCAACTCCTTCGTCTCGCTGGCCGACCAGGGCTACTTCGACGGCACCGAGTGCCACCGGCTGACCATCGCGCCCAGCACGATCTTCGTGCTCCAGTGCGGCGACCCCACCGCCACCGGCACCGGCGGGCCCGGCTACACCATCCCCGACGAGCTCAGCGGCGAGGAGACCTACCCCGCCGGCACGCTGGCGATGGCCAAGACCCCCTACCCGGACTCCGGGGGCTCGCAGTTCTTCATGGTCTACGAGGACACCCCGCTCCCGCCGAACTACACGGTCTTCGGCACCGTCGACCCCGAGGGCGTCGACGTGCTGCGCGCCATCGCCGAGAAGGGCACCGCCAACGGCGGCCCCGACGGGCCCCCGACCGAGACCGTCGAGCTGGAGTCCGTCACCGCAGGCTGAGCCCGACCCCGCTCAGCTCGACCGAGGCGTCCCAGCACGCACGGGCCAGCGCAGGGTCGGCGGCCGCCGCGCTGCGGCCCACCATGGTCGGCCACCCGAGGAACTCCCCCGGCCCGTGCGGGCCGATGTAGGAGTTCCCGGGCACGTCCATGGTGGCGGCGTACAGGGTCGGCAGCGCCCCGCGCCAGGCCGGCATACCGACCAGCTGGTGGCCCCAGGACCCGAGCCAGCTGAAGAACCCGTGCCCGCTGCTGGCGGTGATCGCGGTGGCCGTCGAGCCCGGGTGCGCCCCGGTCACGCGCAGCGTCGACCCGTCCTGCGTCAGCCGTCGCTGCAGCTCGAGCAGGAAGAGCATGTTGGCCAGCTTGGAGGCGGCGTACGCGGCGTACGGCTTGTACGGCCGCCGCTGCCAGCCGAGGTCGGAGACGTCGAGCTCGCCGTGCCGGTGGGAGTTCGAGGACACGACGACCACCCGGTCGCCGATGCGGGGCAGCATCCGCAGCGCCAGCGCGTGATGCCCCAGGTGGTTGGTGGCCAGGTGCAGCTCGACCCCGTCGACCGAGGTGCCCTGCGCGACCCCCAGGATGCCGGCGTTGTTGACCAGCACGTCCACGTCGCCCACGCGCTCGGCGAAGGCCTCCACCGAGGCCAGGTCGGAGACGTCGAGGCGCTCCACGACCGCCCGTCCGGGGCCGGTCATCCGGTCCGCCGCCGCGGCGCCCTTCTCCACGTTACGTACGCCGAGGACGACCTCGGCTCCACGGTGCACCAGCACCCGCGCGGTCATCAGCCCGATGCCGCTGGTCGCCCCGGTGACCACGAAGCGGCGACCGCGCTGGTCGGGCACCGCGGTCCAGGGACGCACGCTCACGCCGACGGATCCGGCTCGGGCGCGATCGAGTCGTCGGCGTCCGCGTCGGTCGCGAGGCTCCCGGTGCGGTAGGCCACCGGGTCGCCGAGGGTGACGGTGCGCCCGACGGTGCACAGCCGCTCCTCGATCTGCCGCATCGCCCGCGGCAGCGACTCACGTGCCGCGTCGCCGCCCTCCCCCTCGGGGAAGGTCACGTCGAAGGTGACCGTGAGACCGGTCAGGTGGTTCCCGCCCTCGTCGCGGACCTTGTGCCCCTCGGCGCGCGCGGCGAAGGACGCGAACGGCGCCCGCTTGCCGGTGAGGTGGTCGAGGTCGATCGCCCCGCAGCCGGCCAGCGCCGCGAGCAGCAGCTCGACCGGGGTGAAGTCGGGGTCGTCACCACCACCGATGGGCAGCACTCCCCCGCGGCCGTTGGTGGCCTTGTAGCGGTGCTCCCCGATCCGGACCATGTCGATGGCGCGCAGCGTGTCGTCGGTAGCCATGGGGTCAGCCTGCCAGAGGTCGGACACCTCCGTGGGGCACCCCCGACCCGCACCCGACTTGATCCGCGCGGTCCCAGCGGGCACGGTGGAGGATTCACCCGTACGCGAGACGGAAGGCGAGCCATGCTCACCCTCACCCAGAACGCCACTCTCATCGTCAAGGAGATCGCCGACCAGCAGGGCGGCACCGAGGGCTCCGGCCTGCGGATCACCGCCGAGCCCGGCCCCGAGGCCGGCCTGGCGGTCACCACCGCCGAGACCGCCGAGCCCGGCGACCAGGTCCTGCAGCAGGACGGCGCCACGGTCTACCTCGACCAGGACGCCGCCACCATGCTCGACGACAAGGTGCTCGACGCCGCTGTCGACGAGGGCGGTCGCGTCGAGTTCGCCCTCGGCGTCCAGGGCTGACGCGACCCACGCAACACCTGCAGGACCCCCGGCCGGCCGGGGCTGCGGACCCGTTGGATCCCCGTGGCAGCATCGGTTGACATGAGCAACCGCACCCGCGAGATCCACCTGACCCGCCGCCCGGTCGGCCGACCTGTCTCCGAGGACTTCACCCTCGCCGAGGTCGAGCTCCCCGACCCCGGGCCCGGCCAGGTCCTCGTCCGCAACACCGTGCTCTCGGTGGACCCCTACATGCGCGGCCGGATGAACGACACCGAGTCCTACGTGGCGCCCTACGCCCTGAACGCCGCGATGGACGGCGGTGCCGTGGGCGAGGTGGTCGCCAGCGAGGACCCGTCCCTGGCCGTCGGCGACACCGTCACCCACATGGCCGGCTGGCGCGAGCACGCGCTGCTCGACGCCGGCGAGGCCCGCCGGGTCGACGTGAGCCGGGTCCCGGGGTCGGCGTACCTCTCGGTGCTGGGCATGCCCGGCCTCACCGCCTACGTCGGCCTCACCCGCATCGGGAAGCTCGCCGAGGGCGAGGTCGTGCACGTCTCCGGCGCCGCCGGCGCGGTCGGCTCCCTGGTCGGCCAGATGGCCACGCTGCTCGGCGCCTCCTACGTGACCGGGTCCGCCGGGTCGCCGGAGAAGGTCCGCTGGCTGACCGACGACCTCGGTTTCGACGCGGCCTACGACTACCGCGACGGCGACCTCACCGGCCAGCTCGGTACGGCCCTGGACGGTCGCCGCATCGACGTCTACTTCGACAACGTCGGCGGTGACCACCTCGAGGCCGCCATCGAGCACATGGCCGACTTCGGCCGCGTCGCGGCCTGTGGCGCGATCTCCACCTACGACGCCACCGAGCCGCCCCCGGGCCCGCGCAACCTCACCCGGATCGTGCAGCGCCGGCTGACGGTGTCCGGGTTCATCGTCGGGGACCACCGTGACGCCGCCTCGGAGTTCTACCGCACGGTCGGCGGCTGGCTGGCCGAGGAACGGCTCAGCTTCCGCGAGACGTTCGTCGACGGCCTCGAGAACGCCGTCGAGGGGTTCCTCGGGCTGGGCACCGGCGGCAACACCGGCAAGATGCTCATCCGTCTCTGACCCGGCCCCGGACGCACGTGCGGCCCCGGATCCCTCTCGGGGTCCGGGGCCGCGCGTGTGTGGTGCTGCGTGGGGTGCGGGTCAGCAGCCCCGGCAGACCGGGCCGCCGCGGCCGCCGTCGAGGTCGACGTAGTAGTACTTGCGACCCACGACGACCGAGGACTGCTCCTCGCTCATCACGTTGATCTTCCCGCCGTTGCGGCGCAGGCGCAGGTTGAACAGCACCTGGTCGTTGCTGGCGGAGTCGGCGTAGGCCTCCTGCACCTCGGCGACCGACTTGGCGTTCCAGATGTTCGTCCACTGCGAGGCACCGCCCATGACGTTCAGGCTGCCGCTGCGGGCGCGGGGCCCGATGCGGGTGCTGAACGGGGCGTAGGACAGCGTGCCGTCGGCCGCCTTCAGCACGGCGCGGACCTTGAGCATCTTCCCGCGCTCGACCGTCAGGCCGTAGCGGCGCCCGACCTTCACCCACTCGCCGTCACGCAGCTGCTCGACCGCGCTGAGCCGCAGCTGGTCGGTGTTGTCGTCGACCGCACCGTCGGTGGTGATCGAGTCGATGTGCACGTCCGGAAGGTTGGACAGGACGTAGACGGTGTCGGCGAGGTCCCACGACGAGGCGAAGGTGATGTCGTAGTTCGAGACGTAGCGGTCCTCCCACGACAGCTCGAACGGGGCGCCGGACTCGTCGGTGCCGGTGATGGTCCAGGCGAGGTCCTCACCGCCGGGGATGATCGCGTCGAGCACCCGGTCGTGGTTGGCGATCTGCTGGCCGAAGGTCACGTCCGCGGAGTACGGCGTGTAGTAGATGTCGGAGGAGCCGGTCCGTGAACGGCTCTCGTAGCTGACCGTGGAGGTGATGGTCGCTGCGTCCGGCAGCGCCCCGAAGGCTCCGCTGATGCCCGTGAGGCGGTCCTGGTCGATGGTGCCCGTGGCCGGCGAGATGTTCGCGACCTTGAACGGCGCCCCCAGTGAGTCCGGCTGGACGTAGAGGGCGTCGGCGGGGTGCAGGCCCAGCGTGGTGCCCCCGAGGAACGAGAACGGGTGCCCGAAGCCGACCACGCGGCCGTCGCACACCGAGGTCACGGTGCCGACACCGGCGTACGTCACGTCGCCGTAGGAGATCGACGCCGCGATGTTGCCGCCGGCGACCACCGTCTCGGGGGCTGCCTCGCGGGCGCTGGTGCGTCCGATCCGGCCGCTGGCCAGCGCACCGGAGGCGAAGTAGCCCTTGTCGTGCTTGGTGGCGTAGCGGTGGGCCTTGTCCAGGCGCGCCTGGGAGAGACCGGTGACGCCCATCGGCACCGGCAGGGCGGTGAAGCCCTGGGCGGCCTGGGAGCGGCTGACGTCGCTCTGGCGGGCGATCGCCTTGGCGGTGCGGCGGTCGACCTCGACGTCCTGCGTGGCGCCGGGAGCGCGACGGGCGGCGAGGTAGTCGTCCATCTCCGAGAACGGCGTGACGCCCGCGATCGGCGAGGGTCCCCAGCTCAGGCCGTAGGCGACGGCGCCCAGGAGCTCCCCGTCGACGTAGACCGGCGAGCCGGACATGCCCTGCCAGATGCCGCCGGCGCGCTGCAGCGCGGGGCTGTCGAGCTCGACCATGATCATGTCCAGGCCGACGGCGATCCCGTCGTCGAGGACACCGATGACCTCGCCGGTGAACTCCTCAGGAGTGGTGCCGGACTCGACCGTCAGGCCGGTCACGGCGTCGCCGCGCTCGAGCTGCGCGACGTCGTACGGCGCCGTGCAGTCGGGTGCGGGCTCCGCCGAGCTGGCCGCGCCGCCGGTCACGGCGAGCGTGCCGAGCGACAGCCCGGCAGCAATGGTGGCGGCCAGGGCCCGAGCCCGGCCCGCCTGGATCGAACGCGTCATCGCGTTGTGTCCTCCCTAGACGTGCGGGCACGGAGTGCACCCGCTGCCATGGTGACGTGTCCCACCCCCGTTTGGTTGCCGGACACGTCGAGAAATGTCTGGACAGGTTGGTGACGCTGGCCCTCAGGTGCCCCGACAGCACCCCCGACCGCGTGAGGAAGGCGCCCCGCCGCGGACGTAGGGTCGCCCCGTGCCTGACCTCTCCGACGCCGACGCCACCCCCTCCGCCCAGCCCGTCCGGGGCCTGCAGCGCAGTGAGGCGCAGGCCCGTGCCGACCTGCTCGTCGTGGACTCCTACGACGTCACCCTCGACCTCGCGAGCTCGGAGGAGACCTTCGGGTCGGTGACCCGGATCGCGCTGACCTCGCACGGTGGCAGCACCTTCTTGGACCTCAAGCCGGCCTCGGTGCGCTCGATCACCCTCGACGGTCGCGCGGTCGACGTCGACCTGCTGCGCGACGGGCGGGTGCCGCTGACCCTGGACGCCGGACGCCACGAGCTCGTCGTCGATGCCGTGATGCGCTTCCGCAACGACGGCGAGGGGCTGCACCGCTCGGTCGACCCGGCCGACGGACGGCACTACGTCTACGGCATGTCCTTCATGGACGCCGCGCCCAGCATCTTCGCCTGCTTCGACCAGCCCGACCTCAAGGCGCCCTACACCTTCCACGTCCGCGCGCCGCGGGACTGGGTCGTCATCGGCAACGCCCCCGCCACGAACCCGGAGCCGGGCGTGTGGGAGCTCGAGCAGACCCAGCCGCTGTCGACGTACTTCGTCACCCTCGTCGCCGGCCCCTACCACCTCGTGCGCGACGAGCACGACGGCATCCCGCTCGGGCTGTCGGCGAGGCAGAGCATCGCCGCCGACCTCGACCGCGACGCCGACGAGCTGCTCACGATGACCAAGCAGTGCTTCGACGAGTTCCACCGCCTCTTCGACATCCGGTACCCGTTCGGGGACTACCACCAAGCGTTCGTGCCCGAGTTCAACGCCGGCGCCATGGAGAACCCGGGGTGCATCACCTTCCGGGACCCGCTGGTCTTCACCAGCAAGGTGACACGGGGCGTCCGCATCCAGCGCGCCACCACCGTGGCCCACGAGATGGCGCACCAGTGGTTCGGCAACATCACCACGCCGCGGTGGTGGGACGACCTGTGGCTCAACGAGTCCTTCGCCGAGTACATGGGCGTGCGCGTCACCGCCGCCGTGACCGAGTACGACGACGCGTGGGTGCAGAACTCCTTCGCCCGTCGTCAGTGGGGGCTGGTCGCCGACCAGCGGCCCAGCACCCACTCCGTGGCCGGCAACGGCGAGGAGGACGCGCTCGCCGCGTTGCAGAACTTCGACGGCATCTCCTACGCCAAGGGCTCGAGCATCCTCAAGCAGCTGGCCGCCCGGCTCGGCGACGAGGTGTTCCTCGAGGGCGTGCGCGACCACCTGACCCGGCACCGCTTCGGCAACGCGACCATGCACGACCTCTTCGACTCCTGGACCCGCGCGGGCGCCGGCGGCTTCGACGCCTTCTCCCGCGAGTGGCTGGTGACCGCCGGGCCCGACCGGCTCCAGCTGGACCGCTCCGCCGGCGAGCTGGTGCGCACTCCCCCGGCCGACCACCCCGCCGACCGCAGCCACTCGCTGCGCTTGGCGACCGCACCCGCCGGCGGTGCCTGGACCGGCACCGACGTCGAGGTCACCGGCGAGCGCACCCCGGTCGAGGTGCCCGAGGGCCACGCCGTGCTGGTCGACCCCTGGGAGGACACCTGGGCGGCCTGCCTGGTCGACGGCCCGACACTGGACCTGCTGCCCGGACTGGTCACCCGCACCGAGGACCCGATGATGCGCGCGGGCATCTGGAACTCCGTGCGCTCGGGCTTCCACCACGCCGAGGTCGACCCCGACGCCGTCGTCGACCTGGCCGAGGCCTGGCTCCCCGTCGAGTCGCAGGACGCCGGCCTGACCTACACGACCCCGTGGCTGCTGCGCTCCGCGGTGCCGTTGAGCAGCGACCCCGCGACCGCCGCTTCTCGCCTGCACGCCGCGGCGCTGCGGGCGGCGCACGCCCACGAGCCCGGCTCCACGCTCCAGCTCGGGTCCCTGCAGACCGCGGTCGCGACGGCCTCCGACGAGCAGCTGCTCCGCGGCTGGCTGGCCGGGCGGGACCTGCCGCCGGGTCTCGAGGTCGACCTCGAGCTGCGCTGGCGGATGTGGGTGCGCCTGGCGGTCCTCGGGGCCACCGACCGGGCCGAGCTCGACGCGGCGCTCGAGGCCGAGCCGACAGCGGTCTCCCGGGTGGAGCACACCCGCGCCGTCGTCTCGATGCCCACCGCCGAGGCCAAGGAGTTCGCCTTCGAGCGGTTCACCGGCGCCGTCGCGGTGCCCAACTACGAGCTGCGGGCCGCCGGGCAGGGGATGTGGCGCGAGGCCCAGGCCGAGCTGCTGACGCCGTACGTCGCCCGCTACGCCGACCAGCTGCCCACCGCCGCGCGGGCGCACTCGGGGTGGGTGCAGGCCGACGTCGCGGAGGACTTCTTCCCCGCCTGCATGGCCGGCGACGAGGCGATGGCGCTGCTGGCCCCGCTGCGCACGAGCGACGACCTGCCGGCGCCGGTGCGTCGTCGGGTCACCGACGCCGTGGACGAGCTCGAGCGCCGACGTGCGGTGATCGCCCGCTTCCGACGGGGCTGAGGCGTGCGGCGTCCCGGTCCCACCGTCCGCACCCGCGTCGTCGAGCACCTCGACGGCGGGCTCGAGCGACGCCGCGAGGACCGGCTGGTCGGCGAGGAGCCGTTGGAGCTCCGACTCGCCTGGCCCGGTGCCGCCGCGCGCCGGGTGTGGGTCACGATGCGCACCCCCGGGCACGACTTCGAGCTGGCCGCGGGCTGGGTGCGGCACGAGGGCCTCGTCGGGGACGACCCCGGCTCGGTGGTCGGCGTCGGCTACTGCACCGACGCGGCACTGAACGAGGAGGAGCGCTACAACGTCGTCACCGTGACGCTCGCCGCTCCCCCGCTGCGCGACCCGGGCCACCGGCACCAGGCCGCCTCGGCCGGCTCGTCGGCGTGCGGGGTCTGCGGCTCGGACTCCCTCGCCGACGCGCTCGCGGTCTCCTCGGGACGCCGCTGGCCCGGCCCCCTCCCCACCCCCGAGGTGGTCCGGGGACTGCCCGACACCATGCGTGGCGCCCAGCAGGTCTTCGACCGCACAGGGGGCGCGCACGCCGCAGCCCTCACCACGGCCGACGGCGAGGTGCTCGTGGTCCGCGAGGACGTCGGCCGGCACAACGCCGTCGACAAGGTCACCGGCGCCCGGCTGCTGGCCGGCCTCTCCCCCGCCGAGGCGTGCCTCGTGGTCAGCGGGCGGGCCGGCTTCGAGCTGGTGCAGAAGGCGGTCGCCGCCGGCATCGGTTCCCTGGTCGCCGTCGGCGCCCCCACCTCGCTCTCGGTGCGGCTGGCGACCGAGCACGGGCTGGCGCTCTACGCCTTCACCCGCCCCGACCGGGTCGTGGCGTACGTCGGCTGAGACCGGCCTCTCCGCCTCAGGACGGCAGCCAGGCGGACCGGCCCAGCCAGGTGCCGTGCTCCGAGCGCGGCCGGAACCGCATGAAGGCCGACTCGTGGTGGAAGTCGCGGCGCGCCTGCTCGGCCATCGCCTGCGCGTGCACGGCGGCGGGGACCGGCCCGTCGGGGCCCGGGACGTCGGGGCCGTGGCCGTGCACCATGGCGGTCATCTCCGCGACCGAGCGCCACAGCGAGAACGTCGAGAAGTGGCGTGGCGGTCGCATCGCGGCCAGGGCCAGGGTCGTGCCTGGGTGCTCGACGACGAGCCGCTCGACGGGCTTGCCCCAGCGCAGGAAGCGCGGCAGCTCCGGCAACCTCAGCCGGGCCAGGGTCACCGCCACCACCGCCTCGTCCCCGTCCCAGCGACCCGCACGCTCGGGCAGGTCGGGGAGGCTGGCGAGCGAGCCGTACCGGCGCAGGAAGTCCATCCGGACGTGCCAGCCACCCGCGAGGGCGGTGCCCCAGGGCGATGCCGCGAGGAACCGCTCCAGCGCGTCCTCGTCCTCCCACCGCGCGAAGTACGCCACCCGCCGCACCTGCATCCGTTGACGCGACACCGTGGGCGACCCGAGCTGCATGAAGGCCAGGGCCTCACCGTGCCGCAGTCCGGGCACCTGCTGCGGCGTCGGCGGCCGCAGCAGCGCCCGGGCGCCGAGCGACGCCGGGACCTCGGCGAGGTGGTAGCTGAACATGGTGTGCGCACGCTAACCCCCGACACGCTGCGCCGTGGCTCCACCGGCGCGGTCTAGGGTCCAGGTCATGCGTACGTCGCCCTCGGGGGCTGCCCGCCGCGCGCGCGGCTGGAGCGCGGTCGATCTCGGCACCCGGAAGTTCTGGCGCACCGTGGGTCGAGCGGTCGACCTGGCCGGGGAGCACGCCTGGCTGCGCGCGCCGACCAGCGGCACCGGCCGGGTCACCGACGACTGGCTCGAGGTCGAGGCCGCCCACCACGGCGGCCGGGTGCTCCGCGACGAGCCCGGCGCCGGGTTGCTGCGCGACCTGGCCGACCTGGACGGACCGGGCTTCTCGGCGGCCGCGGTGCGTCCGGAGATCCGGGACTTCTACGAGCACACCAGTCGCTGGCGCCTGGAGGTGTGGGTGGGCTGGTCACCGGTCCTGTGGCCCGGTGGCGAGCTGGTGGCGCGGCTGTTCGGCCGACGGCTCGAGCAGCTGGCCCTGCCCATGCGATCGCTCGACGTGGCGCACGGGATGGACAGCGCCGTGACGCCGATCCTCGATGCGGCCGGTGTCCAGCAGGCCGCCGGGTGGGCGCGCACGGTCCGCGCCACCGGGGAGCGGGCCTTCAGCGGGTCCTACTCCAGTCGGCTCCTGCCGGGCGCGGACCGGCGCAGCGTCCACGCAGCGTTCCCGCTGGAGTCGGGCAACGTGCAGGTCTTCCTACGGCCCGACCACGGGACGGACGGCTCCTTCCACCTGCGCTCGCTCGGAGGTGCGTTCGGCGCGGACGGTGCCTACGTCGTGGCGCAGGACGGTGGCACGACCTACGCCGCACGAGCCCCCATCCGCGAGACGTTCCACCTCTACGTCGACGACGAGGGAGTGCTGCGCGCCGACCACGACCTGCGGCTGCTGCGCACCTCCGCGGTGCGGCTGCACTACCGCCTCGACCCCCGCTGACCGCTACGGTCCCTCCGTGCCCCGTCGCCTGCGCCCCCTCGTCGGTCTCCACGTCGCGCTGCTCGCCGTCGGCGGCGTGGTCCTCCTGCTCGAGCCCCCGGCCAAGGGCTGGGCGGTCCTGCTGCTGCTCGTGTCGTACGCCGCTGGGCTGCTGTGGGCCACGCGGCACTCGGGACGGCGCGAGCTGGTGGAGCTCGCGGGGTTCCTGCTGCTGGTCTCGGTGTTCCAGGTGCTACCGGACTGGGTGCTGGCCGACGTGCTCGGCACCCTGCGCTTCCCCGACACCGGTGGCCCGAGGGTCGACGACACGATCTCGCTGTCGATGGCCCTGATGTGGGTGCCGCCGCTGTTCATGGCGCTCGCCCTCGCGGGTCTGCGGCCGGGGCGATCGGGTCTCTTCGCCGGCGTGATCTTCCTGGGCGCCGAGATCCTGGCCCCCGTGCTCGAGCTGTGGGAGCCGATTGGTGCCACTACGCGCGTGCTCGGCGTCGCCGTCTACGTGCTGCCGCCCGAGGTGGCCCTGGGATGGGCCGCCGCCGTGGCGTTCGCCGCGACCCGCCGCCGGTCCTGGGGCGTGCGGGTGGCCGCCGCGCTGGCGGTGTCCACCTTCTACCTCGGTGCGCTGGTGCTGTCCTACTTCGTCATCGACGTGGCGACCTGGCGGGTCACCTGGTGACGTGACCCGCCCCTGACCGCTCCCGACCCGCCTACGCCGGGTCGTCGGGCAGGTCGGCGAAGGTCTGCTTGGTGTCGCGGTACCACCCCATGGCCTTGACCGGCCGGCGCCAGCGTCCCTTCATCTCCTCGCGTGCGGCCTGGTGCGAGGCGTCACCGGCCTCCTCGGCCTCCTTGAGGTGCGCGTCCTGGGCCTTGATCACGTCGTCGGCGGTGTCGCCGCGGTGGGCCACGTCGCAGGGGCCGCCGAGCTGTCGGCAGGTCATCGTCTTCACGGGGTCTCCTCGGGGGTTCCGGGTGGGTTCACGCTACTGACGCAGCCGGGCCCGCCAGTGTGACCGGCGCAGCGTGACGGGCGCAGCGTGACCACTCGGGGTCGAGTCGTGCCCCTGAGCGGGCGCCATGGCGCCCGCTGACGGGCACGACTCCCACGGTGGGCGGGCTCAGGCCCTCGCGTCCGCGCCCTCACGGCGCACCACACCGGCCAGGGCGTCGGGCTCTGCCCGGAACACCAGCCCGGTGACCACTCCGCCGGCGACGGTGAAGTCGAAGGCGACCGCGGCGTCGCCCCGGTGGAACCACGCGTAGCCCGGGCGACCCTCGCAGAGCACCGGCAGAGCGGCATGGGCCGAGCCGTCGAAGAAGTCGGCGACGGCGCTTCGGCCCACGATCCGCTCCGGCGTGCCGGCGAGGACGGCTGCGTCGTCGGCCGTGACCACGACGTCAGGCGCGAGCAGCGCGAGCAGCCGGTCGAACTCGCCGCCCCGAGCGGCCGCCATGAACGCGTCCACGACCTCCCAGTCGGCCATCGACACATCGACGGCCGGAGGGCGCAGCTTGGCACGCGCCCGGGACGCGAGCTTCCGCGCCGCGGCGGGGCTGGTGTCGAGGACCTCGGCGATCGTCGGGAACTCCACCGCGAAGCTGTCGTGCAGCACGAACGCCACCCGCTCCTGGGGTGACAACCTGTCGAGCACGAGCGCGAGCGCAGCCCCCACCTCGCCGGTGAGCACCGCCTCGTCGGCGGGGTCGCGCGTGCCGACCGGGTCCTCGGGCAGCGCGCCGGCGTCGTCGACGAGCACCGGGCGGCGTACCCGCAGCCGGTCGAGGCACAACCGGCTGGTCACCGTGGTGAGCCAGGCGGGGAGGTTGTCGATGTGCGCGTCGGTGCCGTGCCAGCGCAGCCAGGCCTGCTGCACCACGTCCTCGGCCTCGGCGCCGTCGGCGAGGACGCGCGCGGCGAGCGCGACGAGCCGGGGCCGCTCGGCCTCGAACACCTCGGTCGTCACGGCTCCTGCTCCTCCTGCTCGGTCCACGCGGCGGTGCGCCGATGAGTCCGGGCCGCCGCGGCGGTCACACCCTAGGCCCGTGGTCCGTCGAGGGGACGGGCGGACCTGCCAGGATCGTCCCGTCGCCGTCGACTCCCCTGCCGGAAGTGAGCCACCCGTGACCCAGCACCCCGCCGACAGCCACGACCTCATCCGCGTGGTCGGCGCCCGGGAGAACAACCTCAAGGACGTCAGCGTCGACCTGCCCAAGCGGCGGCTCACGGTGTTCACCGGGGTCTCCGGGTCGGGCAAGAGCTCGCTGGTGTTCGGCACGGTCGCCGCCGAGAGCCAGCGGCTGATCAACGAGACCTACAGCTCCTTCGTGCAGGGCTTCATGCCCAGCCTGGCGCGGCCCGACGTCGACGTGCTGGAGGGGCTGACGACCGCGATCATCGTCGACCAGGAGCGGATGGGCGCCAACCCGCGGTCGACGGTCGGCACCGCGACCGACGCGCACGCGATGCTGCGCATCCTCTACAGCCGCATCGGCGACCCCTACGTCGGTCCGCCGACGGCCTACTCCTTCAACGTCCCCACCCGCAAGGCAGGGGGTGTGATGACCACCGAGAAGGGCGGCCGGGTCGAGAAGAAGGTCGTGAAGCAGGAGGTCTACCTCGGCGGCATGTGCCCTCGCTGCGAGGGCACCGGCTCGGTCAAGGACATCGACCTCACGGCGTTGTACGACGAGGAGAAGTCGCTGGCCGACGGGGCGCTGACGGTGCCGGGCTACTCCATGGACGGGTGGTACGGCCGGCTCTTCGCCGGCATGGGCCTGCCGATGGACAAGCCGATCAAGCAGTTCACCAAGAAGCAGCTCGACACGATGCTGTGGTCGGAGCCGACCAAGATCAAGGTCGAGGGCGTCAACCTGACCTTCGACGGGATCATCCCGAAGATCCAGAGGTCGATGCTGTCCAAGGACCCCGAGGCCATGCAGCCGCACGTACGCCGCTTCGTGGACCGCGCGGTGACCTTCCAGACCTGCCCCGACTGCGAGGGCACCCGGCTGACCGAGGCCGCGCGCGGGTCGCGGATCGCGGGGAGGTCGATCGCCGACGTGTGCCAGATGCAGATCTCCGACCTCGCGGAGTGGGTGAAGGGCCTCGACGAGCCGTCGGTGGCACCGCTGCTCACCGCCCTGGGCGAGGTGCTCGACTCGTTCGTCGCGATCGGGCTGGGCTACCTGTCGCTGGACCGGCCCAGCGGCACGCTGTCGGGTGGTGAGTCCCAGCGCACCAAGATGATCCGTCACCTCGGCTCCTCGCTGACCGACGTCACCTACGTCTTCGACGAGCCCACCATCGGGCTGCACCCGCACGACATCGAGCAGATGAACCAGCTGCTCCTGCAGCTGCGCGACAAGGGCAACACCGTGCTCGTGGTGGAGCACAAGCCGGAGACGATCGCCATCGCCGACCACGTGGTCGACCTCGGCCCCCGGGCCGGCGCGGACGGCGGGGAGGTGGTCTACGAGGGCGACGTCGAGGGCCTGCGCGCCAGTGGGACGCTGACCGGCACCCACCTCGACGACCGGGCCCGTCTCAAGGAGTCCTTCCGCGAGCCCACGGGCGCGATCGAGGTGCGCGGGGCCTCCACCCACAACCTGCGCGGCGTCGACGTCGACGTGCCGCTGGGGGTGCTGTGCGTGGTCACCGGCGTCGCGGGCTCCGGCAAGAGCTCGCTGGTGCACGGGTCCCTGGCCGGCCGCGACGAGGTGGTGGTCGTCGACCAGGGTGCGATCAAGGGCTCCCGGCGCAGCAACCCGGCGACGTACACCGGTCTCCTGGAGCCGATCCGCAAGGCGTTCGCGAAGGCCAACGGCGTGAAGCCGGGGCTGTTCAGCGCCAACTCCGAGGGCGGGTGCGGCACCTGCAACGGCGCGGGCGTGATCCTCACCGAGCTCGGGGTGATGGCGACGGTGGAGTCGCCCTGCGAGGAGTGCGACGGTCGTCGGTTCCGCGCCGAGGTGCTGGAGCACACCCTCGGCGGCAAGGACATCGCCGAGGTGCACGAGATGTCGGTCGCCCAGGCCCGTGAGCACTTCTCCGACGGTGAGGCGAAGCTGCCGGCCGCGGTGAAGATCCTCGACCGTCTCGCCGACGTCGGTCTCGGCTACCTCACGCTCGGCCAGGCCCTCACGTCGCTCTCCGGCGGCGAGCGGCAGCGGCTGAAGCTGGCCACCCAGATGGCGGAGAAGGGCGACGTCTACGTCCTCGACGAGCCGACCACGGGCCTGCACCTCGCCGACGTCGAGAACCTCCTCGGCCTGCTCGACCGGCTCGTGGACTCCGGGAAGTCGGTGATCGTCATCGAGCACCACCAGGCCGTGATGGCGCACGCCGACTGGATCCTCGACCTCGGCCCCGGCGCCGGCCACGACGGCGGCACGCTGGTCTTCGAGGGCACGCCCGCCCAGCTCGTCGAGGAGGCGTCCACCCTGACGGGTCAGCACCTGGCGGCGTACGTCGGCAGGTAGCCCGCCGAGCCGGCGCATCAATACGCCGGCTCGACCCACCGCCCCCGCCGAACCGGCGTATCAATACGCCGGCTCGACGCGTTGCGGCTGTCCCCGGAGCGTCAGGCGGTGGCGTTGGCCCAGAGCAACGCGTTGCTGGCGGTCGTCCAGAGCTTGCCCAGGCAGACCATCAGGGCCACGGTGGCGGCCGTCCAGGCGTACGTCGTCCGCGGGCGCGACAGGGTCAACGACGCCAGCGCCACGCAGAGCAGGCCGGAGATCAGCACCCAGCCGGCGACCCCGACCAGCCCCATGAAGAACGCGGCCGCGCCGTTGGCCTCCTCGAAGCGACCGGTGCCCATCATCAGCACGGTGGTCAGCCCGTCCCCGACGATGGCGATCGTCCAGAGCGCGACCACGAGCCGCACCCACGGCGAGTGGCGGCGAAGCGCGGCTCCCGACGAGCGGGCCTGACCCACCACGTCGGCGCCGGCGCTGGCCAGCTCTGCCCGCAGGCTCGTGGCAGCCCCTCCGTGACCGGAGGTGCGGCGGCTGTGGATCAGAGTCGTCATGGTGTTCCCCTCCTCCAGGATTGCTCGCTGGTGGTGAGGACCAAACCCTCCAGACGGAACCTTCACGCCCCGGGGCGCTGTCGCAGACCGCCGGCGCCGGGCATCATCGGTGTCATGCCACTCGTCGAGTCGCTCGTGCCGACCGAGGCCGTGACCTCCCCGGTCTTCCTCGGCGTGCGCCTGGCGCTCGACCTGGCCTTCGGGATCTTCCTCATCGGCGGCCTGATCCGTCGGTCCGCCGTCCGCGGCTCCCGCCCGCGCTACACCTGGGCCACCATCCAGCGCGCGGCGTGCTGGCCGGGTCTGGTCTTCGTGGTGATGACGACGCTGCGCTCACTGGCGTTGCTGCAGCCGCTCGCACTCGTCCTGGTGCCGGCGGCGCTCGCGGGCTGGGCCTACACCTACCGCCAGCTGCGCGCCGACGGTGACGACGACTGGTTCACCCGCGCCGCCTCCCGCGTACGCCGCTGGGCGGCCGCCCGGAGGACAGCCGTTTCACCGGCGCTGGCCGGCGGGCGCGCCTGAGGCCCACGCCCGGCCCCCACGCCCGGCCCCCACGCCCGGCCACTGAGCCCGGCCCCTACGCCGGGTCGTGCTCGACGGCGTACTCCGCCCCGAGTTCCACCTCGCCACCCTCCAGCACGCGACACACCGAGCCGGCCCGACGCCGCAGCGCCTCCTGGGCGCCCGGGCCGATGGTGTCGTCGAGCAGCTTGCACGGTGCGGCGACCCGCACCACCTCCAGCAGCACCGGGCCGAGCCGCAGTCGCGCCCCGGGCGTGCGCGGCACCGCCGCACCGCTGATCGTCACGTTGCGCCGGGTCAGCTCAACCGGCACCGGACGGCCGTAGGCCTCGGCCGCCTCGTCGAGCGCTTCCTGGCTCTGCACCGTCACGTGCCGGTGCTTGGTGCCGTGGTAGCGGTCCCCGACGATCCCGCGACCGGTCTCGACCTCGACCCGGTCGACCGCGCGCATCGGCAGTCGGGTCGCCTTCGCGACGTGGAGGGCGCTGACCCGGGCGTGGTCGGTCACGCCGTGAGCCTACGAGCCGGGCACCAGCCCGAGGACCGCCCGGCCCAGCTCGGCACCGGCGTCCTCCTGGAGGAAGTGGCCGGCCCCCTCGAGCGTCCGGTGCTCCTGACCGGCCGCGCCCGGGACGTGCTCGGCGAACACCGACTCCCAGCCACGCGTGGCCGGGTCACCGTCGGAGTAGCAGGTGAGGAACGGCTTCTCCCAGGTCGACAGGAACCGCATCGTCCGCCGCCCGAGCCGGGCACCGACGTCGTTCCTCGTCAGCGGCAGCAGCGCGGTCATCTGACGCAGCCCCGCCGTGTGCTCCTCGGCCGGGAAGGGCGCGTCGTAGGCACGCAGCACCTCTGGCGACGGCATCACCGCGCACCCACCGGCCACGAAGTCCGAGGCCCGCAGGTTCGGCGCCCGCTGGGTGTGCAGCAGGTAGTCCAGCAGGCCCTGCTCCAGCAGCACGTGCGACTCCCCCACCCCGTGCACCGGCCAGGTCAACCGGTTCGCCAGCTCCGGCGAGGCCGTGTGCAGGATCGTGTTGGCGGCCACCACCGCGGTGTACCGATCGGGGTCCGCGGCCAGCGCCGACAGCCCGATGGGGCCACCCCAGTCCTGGCAGACGAGAGTCACGTCGCGCAGGTCGAGGGCCTCGACGAACGACCGCGTCCACCCCACGAACCGCTCGAGCGTGTAGTCGTAGCGCGAGGTCGGCTTGTCCGAGCGCCCGAACCCGATGTTGTCCGGCGCCACCACCCGCATGCCGCCCTCGACCAGGACGTCGATGACGTGCCGGTAGAGGTAGCCCCACGTCGGCTGCCCGTGCAGCAGCAGCACCGTCGGCGCGTCCCGCGGGCCCACGTCGACACACGCCATCCGCAGCGGCCCGGACCCGTCCCCGGCGTCGACCTCGACGTACGTCGGCTCCCACGACCAGCCCGGCAGGTCGGCGAAGCGGTCGTCGGGGGTCCGGGCGATCTCGACACCCGCTCGCTGATCGACCACCGTGCTACCGCGACAGGATCAGCCCGGACGTCGGCACGCCCGTGCCGGCGGTGACCAGGACGTGCGGCCTGTCGTCCAGCGAGACCGGGTTCACCGAGGTGCCGCGGATCTGCCGCACCGCCTCGGCGATGCCGTTCATGCCGTGCAGGTAGGCCTCGCCCAGCTGGCCGCCGTGGGTGTTGAGCGGCAGTCGACCGCCCACCTCGATCGCACCGTCCTTCACGAAGTCCTTGGCCTCGCCGCGGGCGCAGAAGCCGAGCTCCTCGAGCTGCATCAGCACGTAGGGCGTGAAGTGGTCGTAGAGGATCGCCATC
Source organism: Nocardioides marinus (assembly GCF_013408145.1). NCBI lineage: Bacteria > Bacillati > Actinomycetota > Actinomycetes > Propionibacteriales > Nocardioidaceae > Nocardioides > Nocardioides marinus. Next base: position 1,760,140 of record NZ_JACBZI010000001.1, on the reverse strand, counting down.
GGCATGTCGTCGGGCGCCAGCCCGGACTGGCGCCACAGCTCCCGGCCCACCACGCCGATCTCGGGGATGCCGATGTCGTCGCGGTAGTACGACGTCATCACGAACTGGTCGGTGCCCGACCCCTGCGCCGCCGCCGTGACGTACGCCGGGGTCGAGGCTAGGTCCGCGGCCCGCTCGGCCGACACGACGACGAAGGCCTGCCCGCCGTCGGTCTCCTGGCAGCAGTCGAGCAGGTGCAGCGGGTCGACGATCATCCGGGAGGCCTGGTGGTCCTCGAGGCTGATCGGCTTGCCGAAGAAGAACGCCTCGGGGTTGGTGGCGGCGTGCCGGCGGTCGGCCACGGCCACCCGGCCGAAGTCCTCCGACGTGGCGCCGTACTCGTGCATGTAGCGCCGTGCCTGCATCGCTACCGTGCCCGCGGGTGTCGAGAGCCCCATCGGGTAGGACCAGGCGTTGTCGAGACCGTTGGTGTTGACCTGGGCGTTGGCCCACGAGGACACCTGGCCGAAGCGCATGCCGGAGCGCTCGTTGAAGGCCCGGTAGGCCACCACCACGTCGGCGACGCCGGTCGCGACCGCCATGGCGGCCTGCTGGATCGTGCCGCAGGCCGCTCCCCCGCCGTAGTTGACCCGGCTGAAGAAGCGCAGCTCGCCCATGCCGAGCTCACGGGCGACCGCGATCTCGGAGTTGTTGTCCATGGTGAAGGTGGTCAGCCCGTCGACCTCCGACGGGGCGATGCCGCAGTCACGCAGCGCGTGGCCGATCGCCTCGACGGCCAGCTGCAGCTCCGAGCGACCGGACTCCTTGGAGAACTCCGTGGCGCCGATGCCGACGATGGCGGCGCGGTTCGAGAGCGTCATGCCACCGCCACCTTCACGGTGCCGATCACGTGGTCGCCCAGTGACACCGAACCGGTCACCTTCAGCACCGCGACGCCGTCCTCGACCGACTCCACCGAGCCGGTGAAGGTCAGCGTGTCGTAGGGGTACGCCGGGGCGCCGAGCCGGATCGCGATGCCGCGGACGACCGCACCGTCGCCGGTCTGCTCTCGGACCCAGTCGTTGACGTAGCGCTCGACGTAGGCCGTCGAGGTCAGGATGTTCATGAAGACGTCCTTCGACCCGGCCGCCTGGGCGACGTCACGGTCGTGGTGGACGTCCTGGAAGTCACGCGTCGCGATCGCCGTCGACACGATCACGGTCGGGGTGAGCGGGATGCTCCACTCCGGGAGCGTCGCCCCCGGGACCATCACGTCGGCCAGGACAGCAGTACCGGTCGTGCTCATGCCAGCCTCCACACGGGCAGCGTCAGCTCGTCGTCGACGTGCTGGAAGTCGATGCGCACGGCGGCGCCGATCAGGTCGTCGGTGGTGTCCGGGTCCACCCCGAGCAGCTCGCCGAGCACCCGGGGGCCCTCGGCCAGCGTCACCAGGGCGATGACGAACGGCGTCTGCCGCCCGGGCACCTGCGGGTGACGGTGGACCACCCAGGAGAAGATCTCGCCGTCCCCGGAGGCCACGACGTGACCGCGGTCCAGGGCACCGCAGTCGGGGCACGCCGGCCCCGGTGGGTGCCGCAGCGCGCCGCAGGCGTTGCACGTCTGCAGGCGCAGCTCGCCGGCCGCCGTCCCCTCCCAGAAGTACGCCGTGTCGCGGTTGTGCTGCGGGCGCAGGACGCCGCTCATGCGCTGGTCTCGACAGGCTCGACCGACGGACGTCGGGGGATGAACTTCAGCACCCGGAACAGCATCGTCGCCACCACCTCACTGGTTCCATCTGGGCGGGTGACGTACCAGGTGTTGCGAGAGGTCACGAAGTACCCCACGCCCATGCCGGTGCGCTTGGGGCCGACCACCGAGTCGAGCGCGGTGGTCACGCGGACCTGCTCGCCGACCCGCAGCGTGCGGAGGTACTCCTGCTCGCAGTTGGTGCCCAGCACGGCGGTGAACCCGGCCTCGGTGAGCACGCCCATCATCCCGTGCAGCGGGTCGTCGGCCGGTGGCTTGCCGCCGAGGCCGTACATCGTCCACACCTGCGCCATCGACGGCGGTGCCTCACCGGCCTGCCAGCGCGGGTCGGTGTTGCCCATCGCCTCGAGCCAGTTGTTGATCGTCGGCTGGTTGACTGGGTCGCGCGCCTCGCGCTCGGCGGCCTCGCCCAGCGCCTTGATCCGCTCGGCCTCGGCCAGGACCTTCTCGTGGACGGCCGGCTCCACGCCGAAGAGCTCGGGGGTCTCGACGCCCGGTCGCTGCGCTCCCTGCTCGACCACCTTCTCGCCGCTCATCGGGGCACCCGGGGCATCTGCAGCCCGAACATCCCGATCAGCTCGCGCTGGACCTCCTGGACGCCGCCGCCGAAGGTGAGCACGAGGTTCCGCTTCGCCTGGGCGTCGAGGTAGGCCAGCAGCCGTCCCGTCGCGGGTTCTCCCGGATCCCCGTAGCGGTGCACGAGCCCGACGAGGTCTGCGGAGAGGTGCTGGACCTGGTCGGCGGCGAAGACCTTCGACGAGGACGCGTCGGCGACCGAGAGCTCCCCCGTCGCGGCCGCCCGGGCCACCTCCCAGTTCAGCAGCTCGTTGACGCGGAAGGCGGCCGTCACCCGGCCCAGGACCTCCCGGACGTCCGGCCGGTCGAGCAGGTCGCGCTCGGCCAGCCAACCGGCGACCTTGTCGCGCAGGCCCTCGATGCGGCCGGCGGGCCCGAGCATCACGCGCTCGTGGTTGAGCTGGGTGGTGATCAGCTTCCAGCCCTGGTTCTCCTCGCCGACCAGCATGTCGACCGGCACCCGCACGTCGTTGAAGTACGTCGCGTTCACGTGGTGCGAGCCGTCGGCGGTGATGATCGGGGTCCAGGAGTAGCCCGGGTCCGACGTGTCGACGATGAGGATCGAGATCCCCTTGTGCTTGGGCGCGTCGGGGTCGGTGCGCACCGCGAGCCACAGGTAGTCGGCCTGGTGGCCGCCGGTGGTCCACAGCTTCTGGCCGTTCACCACGTAGTGGTCGCCGTCGCGCCGCGCGGTCGTGCGCAGCGAGGCCAGGTCGGTGCCGGCGTCGGGCTCGGAGTAGCCGATCGCGAAGTGCACGTCGCCCTCGAGGATCCGCGAGAGGAACATGTCCTTCTGCTTCTGCGTGCCGTAGCGGATGAGGGTCGGCCCGACGGTCTGCAGGGTCACGGCCGGCAGGTGCACGTCGGCCCACTGGGCCTCGTTGGCGAAGATCGTCTGCTCCACCTCGCCGAGCCCGCGACCGCCGTACTCCGTCGGCCAGCCGACGCCCATCCAGCCGTCGGCGCCCATCTGCCGGATCACCCGCTGGTAGGTCTCGCCGTGCCGGTCGCGGGCGCCGTCGGCCATCGAGTCGCGGTGCTCGTTCTCGGCGGCGAGCCCGGAGAAGTACGCCCGGACCTCCGCCTTCAGCGCCCGCTGGGCCTCGGTGAGCTCGAGGTTCTTGGAGTCGGCGCTCTCGACCGGCACCGCGGCCGCCACCGTGTCGAGGTCGTGGACCAGGTCGGTGACCCAGGAGAAGTAGTGGTGCAGCGGGTAGGTCTCGTCGACCCCCATGCCGCCGTGCAGGTGGTGGCAGGTGCGCAGCGCCTTCGGGCCCTCCTGGCACAGCCAGTACGCCGCCACCGACAGGTCGTCGGAGGCGTCGAGCCCCTCGGCGACCCGCCAGGCCGCGTTGTCGGCGGCCAGGTCGGTCGTGCGCGAGGCGATGTAGACGTCCGCCACCTGCATGGCCACCGCCTGGAACTGCGCCAGCGAGCGCCCGAACTGGGTGCGTCCCTTGACGTAGTCGGCCGTGAGGTCGCGGGCACCGGCGAGGAGTCCGGCGCCGATGAGGCACAGGCCGGCGACCGCGTGGTCGACGAGCGTCCGGGCCGCGTCACCCTCCAGCAGGTCGGCGGGCGCGTCCTCGAGGACGACCGTGTGCCGGTCGATGCGAGCCGAGGTGGGCGAGGCCTCCAGGCGGACCCCGGGGCCCTCCGGGTCGACCAGGGCGACCACCGTGCGGTCCCCGTCGCGGGCCGTGACGAGCAGCCGCGCCGCGTCGGCCGCGTGGCTGACCGCGATCTTGCGCCCGGTGACCCGCCCGTCGGCGTACGTCGTGGCGGGAGCCGCGGTGAGTCCCGTGCCGACCTCTCTCAACGCCGGGGTCAGGACGACCTCGCCGCTGACGACGCCGGGCAGGAGCTCCTTGCGCTGGGCGTCGGAGCCGTGGGCGGCGAGCACCAGTCCCCCGCAGACGAGCGTCTCCCACAACGGCAGGTGCCGTGCGCGGGCACCGGCCTCGCGCAGCAGGACGCCGACCTCCAGCAGCCCGAGCCCGTCGCCACCGTGCTCCTCGGGCACCCCGAGGCCCAGCAGGCCCGCCTGCGCGAGCGCGGACCAGTCGGCCTCGCGCTCGAGCGCCTCGCGAGCGACGGCACGCACGGCCTCGATCTGCTCGGCGTGCTCCTGGGGGTCGTAGCCGTCGGTGGGGCTCACGGGTTCTCCCTCGTGTGATGGGGCGGGTGCGGGTGGGACGAGTGCTGGTGGGGCCTGCGGGGTGGGATGCTGGACCGCACCCCGCACCGAAACTGTAACGTGTTCTACCTGACCTTGGCAGCGTCGACCAGGAGGCACGTCGTGTTCTCGCCCCGCCAGCTGCTGCGCAGCGCCGTGTACATGCCCTTCGCCCACATTCCGCCCGGCCGGGTCGTGGAGCTGCCGGGTCGCGGCACGACCTACGTCACCGACACGCCCGGCCCCTCGGAGGGATCGCCCACGATCGTGCTGCTGCACGCGCTGGGGTGCACCGGCCTGCTGACGTGGTACCCCGCGATCGCCCCGCTCTCCCAGCGCTACCGCGTGGTGACGCTGGACCTGCGCTGGCACGGGCAGGGCATCCAGGCCCCCGAGATGTCGCTCTACGACTGTGCCGACGACGTGGTCGCGCTCGCCGACGTCCTGGGCATCGAGCGCTTCGTCGCGGCCGGCTACTCGATGGGCGGCGCGGTCGCCCAGCGCGTGTGGCGTCAGCACCCCGACCGCGTGGAGGGCCTGGTGCTGGCCGCCACGTCGGCCGCGTTCCGCTTCACCCCGTGGGAGCGGCTGTTCTTCACCGGCCTGGAGGCCGGGATGATCGCCGCCCGCGGGATCTCCGGCTCGCGCGCCGCGATGACCGCCAGCCGCTCGGCGGCCCGCGCGCTGCAGCTGGTGCCCTCCGACATCCACGACTGGGCGATGCAGGAGTTCCGCAGCACCAGCCCCTGGGCGGTCGGCCAGGCGCTCGCGGCATTGGGGCGCCACCACGCCCGTCCCTGGCTGGGCCGCATCGACGTGCCCACCGCCGTCGTGGTCACCACCGGTGACCACGTGATCCCGCCGTCACGCCAGGTCGCGCTGGCACGGGCCATTTCCGGCGCCACCATGCACGAGGTCGACGGCGGGCACGCCGCCTGCGTGCTGCAGGCCGAGCGGTTCGTCCCCGTGATGGTGCAGGCCGCCACCACGGTGGCCGCCCGCCGCCGCGACCTCGGGCGGCACAGCGACCTCGGGGCGCCCCAGCAGGTCTAGGACTCCGGGCAGGTCCAGACGTCCGGGCAGGTCTAGGCGTCCGGGGCAGCCTTGGCCCGCGGCCCCCGTCGCCGGCGCAGCGGCACCGCGAGGTCCTTGGCCGCGACCGCGGCCTTGAGCGTGGCCAGCTCGGCCGGGAAGCGCTTCACCAGCGCGTCGGGGTCCGGCACCGACTCCCGGCAGGCGATCGCCCCCACGTGCAGCTGCCCGGCGTTGGAGAGCACCGTGAGGTTGAGCCCGGCGCCGTGGAAGACCGGCCCGAGCGGGTAGAGCGCCTCGATCCGCGCACCGCACAGGTAGAGCGGCACCGGCGGGCCGGGGACGTTGGAGATCACCAGGTTGTGGGCCACCGGCAGCCGGTCGGCGAGCCCCAGGCCGGCGTACGCGCGCACGGCGAGGCCGAAGGTGCGCGGCGCCGCGAACTCGGCCCAGTCCTGCAGCGAGTCCGCGCTGATGGCGTTGTGGTGGTCCTTGGCGTGCTTGTTGCGCTCGGAGAGCTCCGCGAGCCGCTCGAGCGGGTCCTCGAGGTCGGTCGCGAGCTTGGTGAACAGCGCCGAGACCTTGTTGGCACCGCTGGTACGCCGGGTCGAGGAGTGCACCGAGACCGGCACCGTCGCCAGCAGCGACTCGTCGGGCAGCTCGCCGCGCTCCTCGAGGTAGGAGCGCAGGGCACCGCCGGCCAGGGCGAGCACCACGTCGTTGACGGTGGTGCCGGTGGCGTTCTTGACCTCGCGGACGTCCTCGAGGTCGATGTCGACGAAGCCGATGCTGCGGTGGCCGGTGATGGTGCCGTTGAAGGAGGTCCGCGGCGCGGTGAGCGGCGCGGCCATGGCGGTGCCGGCCCGGGCACGACCGACGGTCTTGGAGACCAGCTGGGTCGTCGGGGAGACCAGCTTGGCCACGGCCACCGGCTTGGTGAGGTTGGTGAGGACACCGCGGCCCAGCAGCTCCATCGGCCCGGCCTCGCGACCGTGCGGTTGGGGTTCCTCCAGCTGGAGCGGTGCGTCGGTGGGCGAGAGGCTGCACAGGTGGCTGATCAGGTTCGACCCCGAGACGCCGTCGACCGTCGCGTGGTGCATCTTGGAGAACACCACGACCCGCCCGTCGGCGTACCCCTCGATGACCCACATCTCCCACAGCGGCCGCGAGCGGTCCAGCGGCAGCCCGGCGAGGTGGGCCGTGAGCGAGGTGAGCTCCTCGTAGCCGCCGGGCGTCGGCAGGGCCAGCCGGTGGACGTGGCGCTCGATGTCGAAGCTGCGGTCCGGCACCCACACGGGGTGGTCCAGGCCCAGCGGCACCCGGCGCAGCTTGCGGGTGAAGGTCGGGACGTCGCGCACGGCGTCCTCGATCTGGCGCTGCACGCGGGCGAAGGAGTACGGCTCGGGCATGGTGCTCGGGTCGAGCACGAACAGCCCGCACACGTGCATCAGCTGCGCCGGCGTCTCCAGGTACAAGAAGCTCGCATCGAGCCCGGAGAGTCGGTCCACGTCAGTCCTCCTCGCTGTGCGACGACGGTCGGGGCGACCACCGCCGAGAACAGGTTCTACCACTCAACGAGCGAGTCGCTCCCCGGGCACGGTGACCTCCCGCACGGCGCCCCGTCTAGTCTCCAGGCATGTCGTTCCTGCGCCGCCAGGTCATCACCGCCGCCCTGACAGCCAACGCCATCCGGCCCCTGCCCGGTTTCCGTGCCGGCATCCCGGCGTTCTTCGCCGGCTGGCTCACCGGCGAGCTCGCGCCGCACGTGCTGGCCGCGACGACCGCCGACGCGCTGGCCCACGCCCGCGGGTCGCGTCGAGACCCCCGCGGCCTGGCCCTCGCCGGCGCGAGCGCGGTCGGCCTGGGCTACCTCATCCACCAGAGCCGCCGGGTCGGGACCACCGCCGAGCAGTCGCTCGTCGACGGGCTGGGCGCGGGGTACGTCGACCAGCTCGACTCCGCCCCGACGCCGGCCGACCTCGCCGTGCCGTGGCGCAAGCTGGTCTACCCCTTCCGGATGCGCGAGCCGCGGGTCACCGTCCACAAGAACATCGCCTACGACGACGAGACCGGGCGGCGGGGCCTGCTCGACGTCTACGTCCCCGCCGAGACCCCGCCGCAGGGCGCCCCGGTGCTGCTGCAGGTGCACGGCGGCGGCTGGACCATCGGCAACAAGGACCAGCAGGGCATCCCGCTGATGCAGCACCTGGCCGCCAAGGGCTGGGTCTGCGTCGCCATCAACTACCGCCTCTCCCCCAAGCACGCCTTCCCCGCCCACGTCATCGACGTGAAGAAGGCGATCGCCTGGATCAAGGAGCACATCGAGGCCTACGGCGGCGACCCCGACTACGTCGCCATCACCGGCGGCTCCGCCGGCGGTCACCTCTGCGCGCTCGCCGCGCTCACCCCCGACCGCGTGGAGTGGCAGCCCGGCTTCGAGGACGTCGACACCTCGGTGCAGGTCGCGGTCCCCCACTACGGCGTCTACGACTTCGCGGGCAGCACCGGGCTGCGCTCGGCCGAGCTGCTGCGCGACCGGTTCCTCGCCCCCCGCATCCTGCAGCGGACCTGGGCCGAGGAGCCGGAGGCCTTCGAGGCGGCGTCACCGATCCTGCAGGTCACCGAGGACGCGCCGGACTTCTTCGTGCTTCACGGGCAGTACGACACGCTCGTGCCCGTGGACCAGGCCCGGCTCTTCGTCGAGGAGCTGCGGCGTACGTCGAAGCGGACCGTGACCTACGCCGAGCTGCCGGGTGCCCAGCACGCCTTCGACGTCTTCCCCTCGATCCGCAGCTCCCACATCGTCCGCGCCATCGACCGCTACCTGCACTGGCACTGGAACCAGCACCGGCGCGGCTGAGCCTGCGGAACCGGATCAGCGCGGCAGGCCGAGGATCCGCTCGCCGGCGACGTTGCGCAGGATCTGCGTGGTGCCGCCCGCGATGGACAGGCACCGGGTGTTGAGCATCTCCCAGACGTCGGCGGCGAAGCGGTCCTCGCCGCGGGTGGCCGGGTCGACCAGCAGCAGCCGCTCCTGCTGGAGCGTCACCACCAGCTCGGAGGCGTCCTGACGGTTGCGGACGCCGAGCAGCTTGGCCACGCTCGACTCCGCACCGGGACCCTGCCCGGCCAGGGAGCGCAGCGTGGACCGCACACCGAGCAGGGTGCAGACCGTCGACAGCGCCACGGCACGTCCCACGGCCACCCGCTCGGCCGCCGACAGCGTGCCGGCCGACGCCAGCTCCACCGCGCGCTCGGTGGAGGCCGAGAGCCGCGTGGTGGCCATGGCGACCCGCTCGTTGGCCAGGGTGGTCCGGGCCAGCCTCCAGCCGTCCCCGGGCTCGGCGACCACGCAGTCGTCGGGCACGAAGACCTCGTCGAGGAACACCTCGTTGAACAGCGCCTCGCCGGTGATCTCGCGCAGCGGGCGCACGTCGATGCCCTCGCTGCGCATGTCGACCAGGAAGTAGGTGATGCCCTTGTGCTGGGGCACGTCGGGGTCGGTGCGCGCGAGGCAGATCGCCCAGTCGGCCCGCTCCGCCACCGACGTCCAGACCTTCTGCCCCGTGATCAGCCAGCCGCCCTCGACCTTCACCGCTTTGGTGCGCAGGGAGGCCAGGTCCGAGCCGGAGCCCGGCTCGGAGAAGAGCTGGCACCAGACCAGGTCGCCGAGCAGCGAGGGGCGGACGAAGCGCTCGCGCTGAGCGTCGGTGCCGTGCTGCAGGATCGTCGGCAGCGCCCACCCGGCGATGACGATGTCGGGCCGGGTGACGCCGGCACGCGCCAGCTCCTCGTCGATCACGACCTGGGTCACGGCGTCCGCGGCCCGCCCGTACGGCGCGGGCCAGTGCGGCATCAGCAGACCGGTGTCGACCAGCGCGGCGCGGCGCTCCGACTCCGGCAGCGCGGCGACCGACTCCACCTCGGCCCGCAGCCCCGGTCGCACGGCCTCGTCGCGCCCCTCCAGGTCCACCTCGACCCGGCGACGCACGCCGTCGACCGCGGCCCCCGTCAACCGCTCGGCGGCGGCGTCGGGTCGCGCGAAGGCGGCCCGGAGCGACAGTGCCCGACGCAGGTAGAGGTGGGCGTCGTGCTCGAAGGTGAAGCCGATCCCGCCCAGCACCTGGATGCAGGTCTTCGCGACCTCGACGGCCCCGTCGAAGCAGGTCACCTCCGCGACGTCGCACGCGAAGCCCCACTGCTCGGCGGCGTCCTCGCCGCGCGCGTCGGCCGCTGCCGCGGCGTCCCACGCCGCCGCCGTGACGGCCTCGGCCGTCTCCAGCATCTCGGCGCACAGGTGCTTGACGGCCTGGAACGATCCGATCTTGCGCCCGAACTGCTCGCGGACCCCGGCATAGGCGACGGCCGTGCGAAGGCACCAGCGGGCCACCCCCGCGGCCTCGGCCGCCGCCAGCGTCACCGCCGTACGCCGCACGGTGCCGTCGTCGACCTCGACCGGATCCCCCGCGACGCCGCCGGCGACCAGCCCGGCCCGCCGGGACAGGTCGAGCCCGGTGGCCGGTGAGACGTCCAGCGCGTCGACCGGCGCGAGCACCCAGCCCGCGGGCCCCCGCAGGAGCGCCTGCTGGGCCGACGGGGCGTCGAGCAGCACCGTGCCGTCGACGCCGTCGACGCCCAGGGAGACCACCGCCCCGGCAACCAGGGCCTCGAGCCCGGCCGAGTGCCCGGCCCGTGCCAGCACGCGGGCCACGATCGCCGGCCCCAGCAGCGGGCCCGCGACGAGCTCGGTCGCACAGGCCTCGAGCGCGACGGCCTGGTCCAGGGTCGTGCCGCCACCGCCGCCGAGCGACTCCGGCACCGCGATGGTGGCCAGCCCCATCTCGACGACGCCCTTCCAGGCGTCCTCGAACGCCGCGTCGGCGTCGCCCTCGGCGGCGCGCGCCGCCTCGACGCCGCCGACGGAGGCGGCCCATCCGCGCAGGCTGTCAGCGAGTCCGGTGTGCTCCTCGGAGATGCCGATCGACATGGCTGTCCCTTCGTCCCGCGCGAGGTCGAGCCCGCACGGGGTGGCGAAAACTAGAACGTGTTCTCACTCTATAGGCTGGCCCGGTGAGTGACGACTGGTTGGACCACGCCCTGGCCGCGAAGGGCTTCATGCCCGAGGACGAGGGGATGCTGCTCCACCGCCGCGCCCTCGAGCAGCTGGCGCACGGCCCCGCGCTCGAGGTCGGCACCTACTGCGGCAAGTCGGCGGTCTACCTGGGCGCCGCCGCCCGCGTCGTCGGAGGTCCCCAGGCCGTCGTGTTCACCGTCGACCACCACCACGGGTCGGAGGAGAACCAGGCCGGCTGGGAGCACCACGACGCCAGCCTGGTCGACGCCCGGACCGGCCGGATGGACACCCTGCCGGTCTTCCGCCGCACGATCGAGGACGCCGGCCTGGAGGACGTCGTCGTGGCGGTCATCGGCCAGTCGACGACGGTGAGCGCCCACTGGCGCACTCCCTTGTCACTGCTGTTCATCGACGGCGGTCACGCGGAGGTCCACGCGCAGAACGACTACACCGGGTGGGCGCACCACCTGGCCCCCGACGGGCTGCTGGTCATCCACGACGTGTTCGCCGACCCCGCCGACGGTGGGCAGGCGCCGTACCACGTCTACCAGCGCGCGCTGGCCTCCGGGAGCTTCGAGGAGGTCGAGGCACTCGGGTCGATGCGGGTGCTGCGCCGCACCTCGGGCGAGGCGGGCGACCCGGTCGGCTAGTCCTGGAGCTGGGAGCGGACCGACTCGCAGCCGCACTCCAGCGCGATCTCGTCGAAGTGCGGGGCAAGCGACGTGCCGCGCATGATCCCCGACCCGGGGGTCGCGTGGCCGTGGGTCTCCCCCAGGGCGTCGACCGCCAGCACCACGGCGGCCGCCGTGTAGGTCGTGTGCTCGTGGGGCCAGTAGACGTCGGAGGGCTCGTCGGTGCGTCCGGTGTCGTAGACCCAGCCGGTCCAGTAGCGCCCGTCGTGCTCCCGCAGGTGCTGCATGTCGCGCACCAGCGCCAGCGCCCGCTCGTGGTCGCCGATCGCGTCCAGCGCCATGGCCAGCTCGCAGGTCTCGGCGCCGGTCACCCACGGGTTGGTGTCGACGCAGTGGATGCCCAGGCCCGGCACCACGAAGTCCTCCCACCGGTCGGCGAGGCGGTCGAAGGCCGCCGTCCCGCGCAGGGCACCTCCCAGGACGGGGTAGTACCAGTCCATGGAGTAGGTCGACTTGTCGGCGAAGAGGTCCTGGTGCTCGCGCACCGCGTGGCCCAGCCGGCCACCGGCCAGCTCCCACTCCGGCTGCGGCTCGTCGAGCAGCTCGGCGAGCGCGACACCGGCTCGCAGCGAGTGGTAGATGCTCGAGGAGCCGGTGAGCAGGCAGAAGTCGTCGACCGGGGTCCAGGCGATCCCGCCCCACTCGGCCTGCAGCGAGACCACGAAGTCCAGGCCGGCACGCACGCTGGGCCAGTAGGTCCGCACGAACTCGATGTCGCGGCGCACCAGCCAGTGGTGCCACAGCCCCACCGCGAAGTACGCCGACATGTTGGACTCTCCGCGCGCGTCCTCGACCGTGTCGGCCACGATCTTCATCGGCCACGAGCCGTCCTCGCGCTGCATCGTGGGCACCCACGCGTAGGCGCGCTCGGCGGCCTCCACCTCGCCACCGACCAGCAGGGCCATGGCGGCCTCGACGTGGTTCCAGATGTCGACGTGCTCGCCGGTGGTCCACGGCACGGCGCCACAGGGCTCCTGCATGGCCGCGATCGCCCGAGCGGTGTCGGCGACCTGGTCGGCAGTGAGCAGCCCCTCGACGTACGGGACCGGGCTCACGCGGCTCCCCCGGCAGCGCCCGCCGCGGACTCGGGCTTGCGGAAGTAGAGCACCATGCTCTTGCCGATCACCGGGTCGAGCACCTTGCCGGCCAGCTTGAGGGCGGTGGGCTGCTTCATGATCTCCCAGACCAGCAGCTTGTGGTAGGCCTTCACGGCCGGGTGCTCGTCGTTCTCGACGCCGACCGCGCACTTGATCCACCAGTACGGCGCGTGCAGGCCGTGGGCGTAGTCCTTGCCCTCGAAGATCATCGCGTCGCCGGGCGTGCCGTCGTTGAAGCGTCCGGCCTTGGTGACCTTGTCGATCAGCTCGTGGTCGGTGTAGATGCGGATGTGCCCGCCCTCGGCGTGGTGGTAGTCCGGCGAGAGCTTCCAGTTGATGACCTCCGGCAGCCAGCGCGGCACCGAGATCGCCAGCGTGCCGCCGGGGCGCAGCACGCGCACCAGCTCACGGATCGCCTGGACGTCCTCGTGGATGTGCTCGAGGACCTCGGCGGCCACGATGCGGTCGAACTCGCCGTCGGCGAACGGCAACGAGAGCGCGTTGCCCTCCTTGACGTCGGCCTCGGCGCCGGCGGGCGCCTCCCCGGCCTCCTTCATGGCCACGAACAGCTCGCGCACGCGCTCGAGCTCCTCGGCGTCCATGTCGAAGGCGATCACGTCACCGCCGCGGCGGTAGGCCTCGAAGGCGTGCCGGCCGGCGCCGGCGCCCATGTCGAGGATCCGCTCGCCGGGCCGAAGGCCCAGCCGGTCGAAGTCAACGGTCAGCACGTGCAGCACTCCACTTCTTGGTACGACGGCCCTTGCGGCCCGGGTCGGGCATCGGCCCCTCGGCGTGCCAGGACGCCACGACCTGCTCGTAGGCGGCGGCGACCTTCACGGCCACGGCGCGCCAGCTGAACATCTCCTCGACGCGCTGGCGTCCGGCAGCACCCATGCGCGCACGGCGCTCGGGGTCGTCCAGCAGGGCGGCCAGCGCCTGCTCGAGCTCCCCGACGTCGCCGGCGGTGACCATGTCGGCGCACAGCCCGTCGGGGCCGGTCACCTCGGGGATCGCGCCCGCCCGGGACACGATCAGGGGCGTGGCGCAGGCCATCAGCTCGGCCGTCGGGAGGGAGAACCCCTCGTAGAACGAGGGGACGCAGGCGACCTCGGCCGAGCCCATCAGGGCCACCAGCTCGGCGTCGGAGATGCCGTGGACGAAGCGCACGGAGTCGCCGATCGACAGCTTGTCGATGAGCTTCTCGGTGCGTCCGCCGGGCTTGGGCTTGGTCACCAGCAGCAGCTCGACGTCGCGCTCGGTGCGCAGCTTGGCGAACGCCTCCAGCAGGGTGGCGATGCCCTTCATCGGGGCGTCGGCGCTAGCCATCGCGAGGATGCGTCCCGGGACGCGCGGCACGGTGGGCGGGACGAACGCGTCGTCGACCCCGAGCAGGATCACCTGCATGCGTGCCGGGTCGACGCCGAAGTCGGTGGCGATGTCGCGCTTGGAGGTCTCCGAGGGCGTCATGACGTGCCGCGCGGCGCGGGCGACCCGGCCCTGCATCCGCAGGAAGCCGTACCACCGCGAGAGCGTGAACTTGCGCCACGGGTTGCGGGTCTGGGCGATGTCGATGCGCCGGTCGAAGGTGATCGGGTGGTGCAGCGTGGTGATCAGCGGCAGTTGCTGCTCGATGTCGAGCATCCCGTAGCCGAGCACCTGGTTGTCGTGGGCGATGTCGAAGTCCGCGACCCGTTCGCGCAGGATGCGTGCGACCCGGCTGCTGAAGGTCTTGGGCTCGGGGAACCCGGCCACGCACATCGTCGCGAACTCCTCGACGTCGATGCGGTCGCGGAACTCCCGGGGGTGCGGGACCCGGAACGGGTCGGGCTCGCGGTAGAGGTCCAGGCTGGGCACCTTGGTCAGGCGCACCCCCTCGTCGAGCTCGGGGTAGGGCTGGCCCGAGAAGACCTCGACCTCGTGCCCGAGGGCGACGAGCTCACGGGAGAGGTGGCGCAGGTAGATGCCCTGGCCGCCGCAGTGCGGCTTGGAGCGGTAGGACAGCATCGCGATGCGCATGGGCTGGCCCTCCTTCGGCTGGCTGGGGGTGGTCCGGAAGCACTTCCCGGACTGCAGGTCGGCGACGCGCGGAGTCGGCGCCGAGCCGAAGAAGTGAAACGTGTTCCTATTATGGACCACGTATCCCCAGCCTAGTAGCAGGACACGTGACGTGCTGCCGAGAGGTGGTCCGTGGCACCGGGCCGGGGAAGCGGTACCGTCTTTGAACGTTCAACCCACCACATCATGGGGACTCACATGACCACGACGAACAGCACGGCCGGCCCCGGTACCGCCACGGCGACCGAGGAGCTCGGCTCGTCGGCGCAGCGCGAGCGGCGCAAGCGCATCCTCGACGCCACGATCGAGCTGGCCTCCCAGGGCGGCTTCGACGCCGTGCAGATGCGCGAGGTCGCCGACCGCGCCGAGGTGGCGCTGGGCACGCTCTACCGCTACTTCCCCTCCAAGATCCACCTGCTGGTCTCGGCGCTGGGTCGGGAGTTCGAGAAGGCCGAGGGTGCCCTGCGTGGGCGCGAGATCCCCGGCGACACCCCCGCGGAGCGGGTCATCGAGGTCCTCAAGCTCACCAGCCGTGGCCTGCAGGGCGACCCGCACCTCACCGAGGCGCTGACCCGGGCGTTCATGTTCGCCGACTCCTCGGTGCAGAGCGAGATCAACCAGGTCGGCATGCTGATGACCTCGATGGTCACCCGCGCGATGCACCCCGGCCGCACCGAGTTCGGTGACCAGGACGTGGCGATCGCCAAGGTGATCGGCGACGTGTGGCTCTCCGCCCTGGTCGGCTGGGTCACCGGTCGCTCGTCGGCGGCCGACACCGCCCAGCAGATCGAGGTCGCGGTCAGGCTGCTGCTGCGCGACTGAGAACTACGAGCCCTGGGCGGTCTGCAGCCCCGGACCGTTCGCGGTCGACCCGGTCGACCCGGTGTCCGCGAGCGGGAGTCGGACCGTGACGTCGGTGCCCCCGAAGCGGCCGTCGTCGATGCGCACGGCGCCCCCGTGCTGCTCGACCAGGGCGCGGACGACGCTCAGCCCGAGGCCGAAGCCGCCGTCGTCGTGGGCCCGTCGTCCCCGGACGAACTCGTCGAAGATCGTGTCCCGGTCCTCGGGGTCGATGCCCCGGCCCCGATCGGCGACGACGATGTCGACCGCGTCGGCGGCGTCCTCGCTGCGTTCCACCAGCACGTCGATCCGGCTTCCGGGCGGGGAGTACTTCGCGGCGTTGCCGATGAGGTTGGTGAAGACCCGGGCCAGGGCCGTGAGGTCGGCCCGGAGCTCCACGTCGGTGTCCTGGATCGAGACCTCGTGATCCTGCACCGTGGTGCTGAGGTCGTCGACCACCGTGCGCAGCACCGCTCCCAGGGCCACCTGCTCCGGGTTCAGCCTGACGCTGCCGATGGGCAGCTGGCAGTGCTCGACCATCAGGTCGACCAGCTTCATCAGCCGCAGCGCGTTGGAGCGGACCCGGGAGGCGAAGTCGCCGAGCACCGGGTCGGTCAGCTCGGCGACCAGCATCGCGGCGTACCCCTCGATGCTGGTGAGCGGGCTGCGGAAGTCGTGGGTCACGCCGGCGACGAACTGCTGACGGCTGCGCTCGAGGAGGTGCTGCTCGGTCAGGTCGCGGGTGACCTTGACGAAGCCCAGGAGCTGGCCGGAGTCGCCGCGTACCGCGGTGATGACGACGTCGCCCCAGAAACGCACGCCGTCGCGGCGCAGCCGCCAGCCCTGGTGCTCGGCCCGCCCGTCGGCCTCGGCCACGGCCAGGAGCCGGCGGGGCAACCCGCTCTCCCGGTCCTCGGGAGGGTAGAAGACCTCGAAGCTGCGCCCGAGGATCTCCTCGCGTGAGTAGCCCTTGACCAGCTCGGCACCGGCGTTCCACGACAGCACGAGCCCGTCGCGGTCCAGCCGGACGATCGCGTAGTCCTTGACCTGCGACGTCCAGTCGGCTCGCTCCAGCGTCTCCTGGTCCAGCCCAGGACGCCAGGCCTGGTCCCCCTCCATCGTTCCACCGTAAAGACGTCGCGGTGCGGTCGGCACGGATTCCGGAGAATTCGTGGATAGCGACCGGTCCGGTCCGCTGTGGACCGCTGACCGGGCCGCCCGGCTCAGCCGCCGAAGCCGTGGGTCGCGGTGACCCCGCCGTCGACGGCGATCTC
Organism: Nocardioides marinus; assembly: GCF_013408145.1. Taxonomy (NCBI): domain Bacteria; kingdom Bacillati; phylum Actinomycetota; class Actinomycetes; order Propionibacteriales; family Nocardioidaceae; genus Nocardioides; species Nocardioides marinus. The sequence goes on along the minus strand of NZ_JACBZI010000001.1, from coordinate 1,743,578 downwards.
GGCGCCGTTGATGTAGGAGGACTCGTCACTGGCCAAGAAGACGTAGAGCGGGGCGACGTCCTCGGGGTGGCCGACGCGGCGCAGCGGGATCTTGGAGGCGCCGTACTCCATCGCGGCGTCGCCTCCGTGCACGCGGGTCATGGGGGTGTCGATCATGCCGGGATGCACCGAGTTGACCCGGATGCCGTGCGGGCCGAGCTCGTGAGCGGCGCCCTTGGTCATGCCCCGGATCGCGAACTTGGTGCCGCCGTAGGCCACGCAGCCGGACATGCCGCCCAGGCCCTCGGTGGAGGAGGCGTTGATGATCGAGCCGCCGCCGGCCTTGCGCATGGTGCGCGCCACGGCGTTCATGCCCAGCAGCGTGCCGAGCTGGTTCACCCGGTACATCAGGTCGACGTCGCCGAGCTCGAGGCGCCCGACGTTGCCGAAACGCAGGATGCCGGCGTTGTTCGCGAGGACCGTCACCGGGCCCCACCGGTCGACGGTCTCCTCCACGAGCGCGGTCCAGGAGCCCTCGTCGGCCACGTCGTGGTGGCGGAAGACCGCCATCCCGGGGTGCGCGGCCTCCAGCTCCTGGGCCAGCGCCTCACCCTCGTCCTTCGCGACGTCGGCCAGGACCGTCCGGGCGCCCTCGGCGACGTAGGCCCGCGCGATGCCGGCGCCCTGCCCCATGGCGGCGCCGGTGACGATTGCGACCTTGCCGGCCAGCCGGCCCGTTGCTGCGGTGCTGCTGCTCATCCCTGCTCCTGCCTCAGACCGAGAGCTTCATGATGGAGTCGGCGGCGAAGCCGACACTGGGGTCCCGGTCGGAGAAGTAGCCGCCGAGCTGCTTGTCGAGGTCGTCGGCCGTCCACACGGTGCCGCTCTTGTCGAAGCGCTCCTGGAGGACCGGCGCCGCGACGAGCGCGACCATCCCCCCGTAGACGACGAAGACCTGGCCGGTGATCCGCGACGCGGCAGGACTGGCGAGGTAGGCCACGACCGGAGCCACGTGCTGGGGTGAGTACGGGTCGACCTCCTCGCCGGAGGTGTCCTCCCCGAAGACCTGGGCGGTCATGGCGGTGCGGGCGCGGGGACAGATCGCGTTGGCGCGGACCCCGGAGGAGGCCAGCGCGCGGGCGGTGCTGACGGTCAGGGCCGCGATGCCGGCCTTGGCCGCGGCGTAGTTGGCCTGTCCCGGCGGGCCCGAGAGGAACGCCTCGGAGGCGGTGTTGACCACGGCGGCGTCCACGGGGGCACCGGTCTCCTTGGCCTTGCCACGCCAGTACGACGCGGCGTTGCGCGAGAGCAGGAAGTGGCCGCGCAGGTGGACGCGGATGATGTCGTCCCACTCCTCGTCGGAGAGGTTGAACAGCATCCGGTCCCGGGTCATCCCGGCGTTGTTGACGACGACGTCGAGGCTGCCGAAGCCGTCGACCGCGGCCGCGACCATCGCGTCGGCGGTCGCGCGCTCCGAGACGTCGCCGGCGGCGACGACGGCCTCGCCGCCGCGGCCGCGGATCTCCTCGGCCACCGCGTCAGCGGCCCCCGGGAGGTCGTTGAGCACCAGGCGGGCACCGGCATCGGCCAGGGCCAGCGCCTCCGCGCGGCCCAGGCCGGCACCGGCGCCGGTGACGACGGCGACCTTGCCGTCCAGGCTGAGGGGGGAGGTGCTCATCGACTCACTCCTCCACCAGCGAGATGGCGGCGCGCGGGCACGCCGCCACGGCCCGGCGCACGTCCTCGACGTTCTCGTCGGTCGTGTGCTCGGTCTTGAGCTGCAGGAAGTCGTCGTCGTCGAGCTCGAACACCTCGGGGGCCATGGCCTCGCACAGGGCGTTGGACTCGCACAGGTCGAAGTCGACCTTGATCTTCATGTCGGTCTCCTCTGGTGGTGGATGACGGAGGCGTGTGGGGGCGGCCCGACCCGCAGGGTCAGACCATCTTGCGGTGGTCCCAGGTGGCGACGTGCTCGGGATGGATGATCACGGCCACCCGCTTGGTGGCCTGCTTCTCGACCGTCTCCCGGCCGAGGTCGCCGAGCGCCTCGAAGGACTCCGCCGCCACCATCCGGGTCGCGACCGCCGAGCCGATCTCGAAGATCCGGTCGTGGTCGCGGACGATCTCGGCCCGTCCGGTGATCGAGGCACCGCGCAGCTCGAAGTAGTCCACGCCGTCCTCGACCAGGGCGCTGACCCGCGGGTCCCGCTCGAGGTTGCGGATCTTCTGGCTCCGGCCGTAGGTCCAGAAGGCGATGCGCCCGTCCAGGACGACGTAGAACAGCGTGGAGAGGTGCGGCACGCCGTCGTGACCGTTGCAGGCGACCTGCACCTTGAGGTTCTCGGCGAGCAGGGCCTCGACCTCCGCCTCGCTCATCTTCACCGCGTCGCGGTTCCCGCGTGCCATGTCAGCCACCTTCCGAGGAGTGTCCGGGGAAGACCTTGGCGCTCGGGTCGATCGCCACGGTCGCGTTGTTGACCGCCGTCGCGGCCTCGCCGAAGCCCACGGCTATCAGGCGCACCTTGCCGGGGTACTCCGTGATGTCGCCGGCGGCGAAGACCCGCGGCAGGTTGGTGCGCATCGTGGTGTCCACGACGACGTGCCGCTTGTGGACCTCCAGGCCCCACTGCTGGATCGGCCCGAGGTCGGCCACGAAGCCCAGCGCGGCGACCACCGCCTGGCACGGCAGCGTGGTGACGCCGTCGGGGTCGGTGACGTCGACCTCGCTGAGGTGTCCGTCGGGCCCGTCGCCGCCCCGCAACGCGGTCAGCTCGGCCCTGGTGAGGATGCGGACCGAGGACGCCCGGACCTGCTCCACGGTGCGCTCGTGGGCCCGGAACGCGTCGCGCCGGTGGACCAGGGTCACCGAGCGGGCCACGGGCTCGAGGTGGACCGCCCAGTCGAACGCGGAGTCACCGCCGCCCACGATCACGACGTCCTTGCCGGCGTACGGGGCGAAGGAGGGGACGAAGAACTCCATGCCGCGGCCGAGGAACTCGTCCCCGGCGGGCAGCGGACGGGGGCTGAACTTGCCGATCCCTGCGGTGATGATCATGGCCCCGGCCCGCACGACGGTGCCGTCGTCCAGCGACAGCTCGATCCCGTCCTCCCGGCTGACCAACCCGGTGGCAGTGCGCCCGAGCAGGTAGACCGGGTCGGCCGTCGACGCCTGCTCGACCAGGCCCGCCACCAGGTCGCGACCCTTGACCGAGGCGAATCCGGCCACGTCGAGGATCTGCTTCTCCGGGTACATGGCGGTCACCTGGCCGCCGAGCTCGGGCAGGGAGTCGACCACGGCGATGCGGTGCCCGCGGAAGCCCGCGTAGTAGGTGGCGAACAGGCCGGTGGGGCCGGCGCCGACGATCACGAGGTCGACGTCGACGGTGGCGCCGGACGGGGTCGGGTCGGGACTGGAAGGGGGTGGGGTCACGACGCGTGATCCTCCCCTCGGCACGCGGGCCGCGCTAGGGCCCGTCTCGACTCTGGCGTCGTCACCCGGCAGGTCACGTCCGCGCCGGAACTGTAACGTGTTCTAGTCCCGGGGGCCACCAGGTCGTCGCTACTGCGTGTCGATCTGGTCGATGAGCCAGCCGTCAGGGGTGTCGACGACCGTGACCAGCGCGCGGTACTCGCTGAAGGAGGTCTGCGCGCCCTTCTTCGTGACGTACTGGTTGAAGAACAGCAGTGCCTGCACCGAGCTCCCGGTCGCCCGGGTCACCGCCTGTCCCAGCACCCGGACCTCGACCTCGGTCCGCTGGTCGACGAACTCCTCGCGGACGTCCTCCTTGGTCGCCAGGTAGGTGTCGGCGAACTCGTCGGTCATCACGCCGCGAGCGCGCTCGATGCCCTCGTCGTAGCTCTCCCAGCTGGCACCCAGGACGATCTCGGCGCCCTGGGCGGCCGCCTCGACGGCCGGACGCCAGGTGCGCTCGGGGACCACGACGGGACGCTCGGCCGACACCGTGGCCGAGGGCTCGTCCCCACGCCACAGCACCACCGCCTCCACGGCCACGACCACGGTGAGGGCCGCGACCACGGCCACGAGCGACAGCAGACCGCGACGCCCCAGACCGGGGCCGCCCCGGCCCGGCGAGGGGGCTCGCTCCGCCCCGGCCGCGCCCAGCGGGTCGCTCGGACGGTCGCTGGGGGGCTCTGCCCCGCCGGGCCGCGCCGGGGGCGGCGGCACGAGCGGGTCGCCGGACTCCTCGGGCCCCCGGTCACCGGCCACGGTCGGGTCCGGGGCGGGGCGCGGCCCGCTGCCCGCGAGACGACGCGGCCGGCTGGTCACGGCGCGCGAGGGTCGGCTGGTGGGACGTCTCCCCCGGCCCGGGGTCCCCTGCGTCGGTCGGTCGCCCATCTCAGGCCACGAACTGCAGGTCGGAGGTGAGCCAGCGACCGTCGACCAGCACCAGCTCGAGGCGCAGGCGGAAGGCGCGGGCCACCGGCTCGTCGTCGGTCTGGGCGTTGGCCACGGTGCCGGTGGTGGCCGCCAGGACGGTCGCGGAGTCGGCGTCGGCGTCCACGACCCCGATCCAGACGACCTCGCCCTCCATCACCGAGCGGTTCTCCTCGAGCACGGTCAGGACCCCCTCCGTGGACTGGTCGTACTGCTCGGCGAAGTCGCCCGTCGCACCCTGCGCGACCGCCTCGATGCTCTCCTCGGCCCGGTCGTAGCGGATGTTGACGAAGGCCTCGGTCTCCGCGGTCGCCGCGGCCAGGATGGCGCCGTAGCGTCCCGCCATGTCCGCGTCGTCGGCCTCGTCCCCCTGCGCCTGCCAGACCGCGACGCCCAGGAGCACGGCCGCGCCGGCCAGGACGAGGGCGAGGACGACCAGCCCGGTCACCAGGCGGGGCCCGGCGATCACCGGCTCCTCACCGGACCCACCAGCAACCACGTCCACGCGTCCTCCCCCAGGATCGACAGGTCAGGCGTCCCGAGGAACCGTACCGGCTCCCCCGCTGCGTCGACCGCCCCGGACAGCACGCCGGTGAGCGGGTCGTAGGAGCCGCTGAGGGCCGGGGCTCCCGTCGCCACGCGGCGCGGCCCGGTGTTGGTGCCGTCGGCGTCCGGGGAGTACTTCGGCCCGCGCATGCCGTACGGCGGCCCGGACTCGCAGCGCGCCGGGAAGATGGGACCGTCCGAGAGGTCACTGCCCGGCCGCCAGTCCTCGGGCGGCTTGAAGCCCTCGGTGCACGGCGGCACCGAGTAGTCCAGCTGCAGGTTCACGTGGCCGTAGCCGTCGGCCGGGGTGCCGGTGAAGCCCGAGGAGATCACCCGGGGATAGGTGACCAGGAGCTGCTCGAGCCCGGCGAGGTGGCTGACCACCACCTGGTTCAGCGACACCGCGTGCCCCAGCAGGATCGGCAGGGTCGGCTCCAGGTCGGAGAGGAGCGCCTCGAGCTCGCGCGCCGTGCCCGGCGTGCCCTGCAGCACCTGGCGCAGCGGCCGGTCCGAGCGGCGCAGCGAGCCGGTGAGCAGCCGCAGGTCGCGCGACAGCGAGCGGATGTTCTCCTGGTTGTCGCGCTGGGTGCGCAGCACCGTCAGCCCGTCCTCGAGCAGGGCGATCGTCTCGTCGGTGTGCTCGGCCGCCTCCCGGACGAACCGGCCGCCGTCGTCGACCAGCGCCTGCAGCGCGCCGCCGGTGTCGTCGAACATCGTCCCGAGCTCGGCCACCACCGACTTCAGGTGCCTGCGGTCGACGCCGGAGACGAACTCGTCGAGCTCCACGAGCAGGTCGCCCTCGTCCACGGGCAGCGAGTCGGCTCCCCCGCGCAGCACGTCGCCGTCCTGGGCGTACGGGCCCTCGGAGCCCTCCGGCTCGAAGTCGAGGTACTGCTCGCCGACCGCGGAGAGGTTGTGGACGTACATCGGGGAGTCCACCGGCAGCCGGGTGCCCTCCTCCAGGCGCAGGGTGACCGTGAGGCCCTCGCGGGTCGGCTCCATCCGCACGACCTTGCCGACCTTGACCCCGCGGTAGGTCACCTCCGAGCCCTCGAACAGGCCACCGCTGCCGGGCAGGGTGGCCTGCACCGTGATGCCGCGGCCGAGCAGGCGGTCCACCACGCCGAGGTAGGTCCCGGTGATGTAGACGATGCCGACGGCCGAGAGGACCAAGAACGCGGCGATGCGGATGCGGGTGCCCCGGGTCATGCGGCACCTCCCCCGACGAGGTCGGCCAGCGTGGGCGGGGCGGTGCCGCGCGCGGCGGGTGCACCGAGCAGTCCGTCGAGGAGCCCGTCCAGCCCACCGCCCAGGAGCCCGCCGAGGTCCTCCAGTCCCGGGAGGTCGGGCAGCAGGTTGAGCACCTGGCACACGGCCTTCTCCTCGTGGGCGGGACGGCGGCACTTCTTCTTCAGCTGCGTCAGCAGGTCGAGGTCACCGAGCACCTTCGTGCACGGCGCGCTGGTGAGGCTTCCCGAGGCCAGGCACTGGAGCACGAGACCGACCGTCTCGACGGGGTCGGGCACGTCCACGGGGGGCAGCACGCCGCCGCCGGGAAGGAGGTTCTCCAGGCTGATGTCGGCGCGGATGGAGGTGTTGGCGTAGTCGCCCTTGACGATCTCGGAGGCCTCCTTGGGGAACGGGAAGCTGATCAGCAGGTTGAGACCCGGGGCGAGGTGGTCGCCCGCCGCGTTGAGCTGGCGCAGCACCGGGCGCAGGTCGCGCAGCGAGGCCAGCAGGTCCTCCTTGCTGGCGCGGATCACCCGCGTGCCCACGGTGCCGAGCTCGTCGAGGGAGCCGAGCATCCCCACCAGCTCGTCGTGCTGCTCGCGCAGCACCCCGATGGCGGGTCCGGTGGCGTCCAGCGCGTCGGTGATGACCTGCTTCTCCCGGTTGAGGGTGCGCGTCAGGCCGGCGATGGACTCCATCGCCCGGATGATCTCCGCCTTCTGCTGGTCCAGCGTGCCGACGACGTCGGAGAGGTTGGCCAGCAGCCCCTTGAGCCGCTCCTCGCGACCGTCCATGACGTCGTTGAGCTCTCGGGTGATGGTGCCCAGCTGGGCGACCCCACCACCGCTGAGCAGGTAGGACAGCGCGCCGAGCACCTCCTCGACCTCGGGGTTGCGGCCGGTGGCGGGCAGCTCGATGCGGTCGCCGTCCTCCAGCCGGCCGACCGGCTCGCCGGCAGGGGCCTCGAGGGCGACGTACTTCTCACCGAGCAGCGAGACCTGTCGGATGTCGGCGACCGCGTTGTCGGGCAGCTCCACGTCGTCACGCACGCGCAGCGTCACCCGTGCGTGCCAGCCGATCCGCTCGACGTCGACGACCTCACCGACCGTCACGTCGTCGACCATCACCGGGGACCGGGGCACGACGTTGAGGACGTCGGCGAAGTCCGCGGTGACCTCGAAGGACTCGTCGGCGTCGACCGGGGAGCCGGGCAGCGGCAGGTCGTAGGCACCGTCGAAGTCGCACCCGGCGAGCAGCAGGGTGCCCGCCAGGGCCGCAGCCAGCAGCCGGACGCCGCGGAGGGTGCGCGGACCCATCACCGACCACCTGCCAGCAGGTCGGCGAGCGCGGTGCCCCCGGGGCTCGGCCGGTTGGCCGTGCCCGACGGGCGCCCGCTGTGCTCCGGCGGGATGAACGGGATCTGTCCGGTGATCGGCTCCAGCAGCATGGCGAACAGCTCGCAGGCGAGGTCCTTCGAGGCCCGAGGGAGTGCCGACTGCTGGACGATGCCGCACAGGAACCCGTCGGCGTCCCACACGTTGCCGCCGATCCCGATGCGCGAGCCGATCGAGTTGGAGTCGTTGTTGAAGGCGAGGGCCAGGTTGCACATCGCCACGGGGGCGACGGTGAGGGCGGTGTCCAGGGAGTCGCGCTCGGAGTCGAGGTTCTTCACGACCCGGGTCAGCTTCTCGACATCGGTCACCAGCGCCTCGCGGTTGTCGCCGACGAAGTCCTCGACACTGCCGACGGCCCGAGCCACCGCGGCCAGCGCGGCCGAGATCTCCTGGCGCTCGTCCGCGAGGTCGGCCGAGACGCCGGCGAGGTCGCGCAGGAAGGCGCGGACCAGCCGGTCGTTCTCGGCCAGGGTGCCGGTGAAGGTGGCCAGCTGGGTAACGGTGTCGAAGAGGTCGCCGCTGCCCTCGCCGAAGGTCGTGGCTGCGGCGGAGAGCTCGCGGATCATCCGGTTGCCGAGCTCCCCCTGGCCGCTGAGTGCCTCGTCCCCGGCCCGCAGCAGGTTGTCGAGGGTGCCGTTGCGGTTGACGCCGTTGGGCCCCAGCGCCTGGGAGAGGTCGCGCAGGGAGCGGTAGATCCGGTCCAGCTCGACGGGGACCCCGGTGTCGGGCAGGGCGATGTCGGCGCCGTCGGCCAGCACCTCGCCGCCGGAGTAGGCCGGGGTCAGCTGGACGTAGCGGTCGGCCACCAGGGTGGGGGTCACGATCGCGGCCTGGGCGTCGGCGGGCAGGCGGACGTCGGCGTCGTACTCCATCTTCACGGCGACCGAGGTGCCGTCGGGTGTCACCGAGGTCACCCTCCCGACGGTCACGCCGAGCACCCGGACGTCGGTGCCGACGAAGACGCTCACCGCGCGCGGGAAGTGCGCGGTGACGGTGTGCGGCTCCCGGTCGTCGCGCAGCGCCAGGAACGCCGTCGTGGCGAGCAGGCAGGCGACGACGGCGATCGCGACGCCGCGTCGACCGAGGGCACGCAGGACCGACGCGGCGGGGTTCTGGCGGGCGGTGGGTGTGGCCATCAGTCCTTGAGCCTTCCGGGCTGGAACTCACCGGTCGGGATGGCCAGCAGGTTGACGACGTAGGCGTCGAACCACGGCCCGGTGCCGATGATGTTGCCGAGGATCGAGACGTAGGGCCCGAGCGCCGCCATCGTCGCCTTCAGCTCCTTCTCCTTGCTGGTCAGGAAGTCCAGGAGGTCCTCCACCTCGCGCAGCGCCGGGGCGATCTGACGCTGGTTGTCCTCGGCCACGCCGCGCAGCTCGTCGGCGAGCCCGCGCGCACCCACCAGCAGCCGGTGGATGGCCTGCTTGCGACGGCGCACCTCGGCGAAGACCAGGTCGCTGCGCTCCATCAGCGTCACGACGTCCTCGCTGCGGTCGGCCAGCAGGGTGGAGACGTCCTTGGCCGAGGACAGCAACGAGCGGATCTCGGTGTCCCGGGAGGCCACGGCACGGCTGAGGTCGGCGATCCCCGCCATCGAGGCCTCCAGCTCCGGGGCCGCCTCGTCGACCGTCCCCGCCAGCACGTCGAGGGCCTCGACCAGCTGGTCGGTGTCGATCTCCTCGGTGGTGGTCGTGAGGTCGCCGAAGACCCCGACGATGTCGTACGCCGACTCCGTGCGCTCCAGCGGGATCGGCTCGTCCTCGGGCTGCTGGTCCGGGCCGGCGGGGTCGAGCTGGAGGTACTTCTCGCCCAACAGGTTCAAGACCTCGACCGACGCCCGCGACTCGGTGCCGAACTCGACGTCGTTGTCGACCTCGAAGGTCACCAGGACCCGGTCGCCGACCAGCTCCAGGCCCTGGACGCGGCCGGAGCGAATCCCGCCGACCTGCACCATGTTGCCCGTGCGCAGACCGGAGCCCTCGGCGAACCACGCCTGGTAGGTCGTGCCCCCGAAGCCGGGGAACTTGGAGAGGTTGAACGCCGCGGCCATGACCAGGACCATCACCAGCAGCGTGATCGTCCCGAGCCGCAGGATCTGGGCGTCGGAGTGGCGGGCCATCAGTCCTCACCCCCGGCCTCGTCGGCGCCGTTGCACCGCGGCGCGGTGGAGTGGAACTCCAGGTCGTTGAGCTGGTCCAGCAGGACGTCGAGCCCCGGGATGCCCTCGAGCTCGGGCAGCGAGATCTTCCCCGAGAAGCCGCAGAGGTAGTAGTTGTACCAGCTGCCGTAGGTGCCGGTACGGGTCTGGTCGGTCATCGACTCGGGCAGCCGCTCGACCAGCTCCACGAGCACCTCGCGGTTGCGCGGCTGGTTGAGCAGCCGCGCCAGCCGTCGCAGCTCGGCGACGTCGTCCTCGAGCAGTGGACGCCCCCGGGTGAGCAGGTCGGCGACCTCCTCGGTGAGCTCGGAGATGCTGCCCAGGGAGGAGCCGATGAGCCGCCGGTCGCGGGCGAGGTCGCCCATCCAACGCTTCAGCTCCACGATCAGTCGGGTCAGCTGGGAGTGGCGGGAGTCGACGGTGCGCAGCGTCTGGTCGAGGTTGGTCACGACCCGGCCGATGAGCTCGTCGCGCTCGGCGAGGTCGCCGGTGAGCGAGGCGGTACGGCGCAGCAGCCCGGCCACCGTGCCGCCCTCGCCCTGCAGGACCTGGACGAGGTTCAGCGAGAGCTCGTTGACCTGCTCGGGCTGCAGCGCCTGGAAGAGCGGCTTGAACCCGTTGAACAGCGTGGTGAGGTCCAGCGCCGGGCTCGTCCGGGCGACCGGGATGGGCTCGCCGGGGTCCTGGGCGGGTGCGGTGTCGCCGTCGCGCCCCTCCTCCAGCGCCAGGTAGCGGTCGCCCACGAGGTTCAGGAAGCGGATCTCGGCCCGGGAGGAGGTCGTGAGCTCCACGTCGGCCTTGACCCGGAAGGTCACCAGCGCGGCGGAGCGCTCGTGGTGCTCCACGGAGCGGACCTCCCCGACGCTCACCCCCGCGACGCGGACGTCGTCGCCCTTCTCCAGCATCGAGGCGCTGGTGAACACCGCGGTGTACTCCCGCCCGGCGCCGAAGCCGACGTTGCCCATGATCGCGGCCAGTAGACCGGTGACGAGGATCGAGACCACGGTGAAGATCCCGAGCTTGATGGCCGCCGAGATCGTGGCGAGGTTGCGCTGGTCGGTGATCACGAGGACACCGCCTCCCCGCGCACGACCGGGCCGTAGAGCAGTGAGCCCAGCGCGCCGTAGCCGCCGGCGTCGCGACCCGACCGTCCGGCGAGCAGGGCGTTGAGGACCTGCTGGTCGCCGGGCGTGCCGGCGTACCCCATGGAGACCCGGCCGGCGGCCGGGTCCAGGAGCGCCCCGAGGTAGGGCAGCTTGCTGTCCGGGGGCCGGCTGTCGATGTCGGAGCCGTCCCGCAGCGGCTGGGGCCCGATCGGCTCGGGCGGGTCCGGGAGCCCCAGGCACCAGGGACCGCGGCCGACCTCGCCGTACTCGGGCCGGTCGTCCTCGTCGTAGGCCTCGTACTGAGAGCTGAACAGCTCGAGGTACTGCTTGACCTGGTTGCCGCTGAAGGCCTTCGACAGCCGTGGCTCGTAGTTCTCCGCGCCCTCGAGCAGGCACGGCAGCTGGGGTGAGTAGACGGCCAGCAGGCGCAGCAGCGGCGCGGTGACCTCGCCGACGCGGATCAGGTCGGACTCGTTGTCGGCCAGCACCCGGGTCGAGGTGTCGGCGAGCCCGCCGAGGTCGGTGAAGAAGGTGTCGAGCTGTTGGCGCTTCTCGGTGATCGTGTGACTGGTCACCGTCAGGTTGCCGAGGACGTCGAGGAGGTCGGGTGCGGCGTCGTCGTAGGCGTCGGCGACGTCGGCCAGCGCTGCGAGGTCCTCGCGCAGCGTCGGCAGCGCGCCCCGGATGGCCACGAGGTAGCCGTCGAGGTCGTCCAGCGTCTCCCCCAGCACCTCTCCACGACCCTCGAGCGCGGTGGCCAGCGCGTTGAGCGTGGCGTTGAGGTCGGCGGGCCGGACCGCCCGCAGGAGCGGGAAGAGCCGGGCCAGGATGCGGTTGAGCTCGACGTTGGTCTCGACCCGCTCGGCGGGGATGACCGCGCCGTCGGAGATCGCCGCGCCACCTCCGTCCTCGGGGACCACGAGGGACACGAACTTCTGGCCGAACAGCGTGGTCGGGAGGATCTCGACGGTGACGTCCTGCGGCACCTGGCGGGCGGACTCGGGGTCCAGCGCCAGGGTGATGCGGGCGACGTCGTCTCGCTGCTCGATCCCGCGGACCTGGCCCACCAGGGCGCCGTTCATCCGCACGTCGCCGAACTTCGCCAGCTGCAGACCGGCGCGCTCGGCCTCCACCACCACCGTGGTCGAGGACTCGAAGACCTTGGCGTAGACGGCCACGCAGAAGGAGAGCAGCAGGCCCAGGATCGCGAGGAAGACGACCCCGGCGACAAGCAGCCGACGGTGCTCGGCCGGGGAGTCGTGGTGGATGTTGACCAGCATCAGCGCCGCCTAGCCCGTGATCCGGACGGTGGTGGTGGAGCCCCAGATGGCGAAGCTGAGGAAGAAGTCGGCGACCACGATGGTGACGATGCTGGTGCGGATGGCCCGCCCGACCGCCATCCCGACGCCGGCGGGCCCCCCGGAGGCGGTGTAGCCGTAGTAGCAGTGGATGAGGATCACCGCCGTCGCGAGCACGAGCAGCTTGCCGAAGGACCAGATCATGTCGATCGGTGGCAGGAACTGCAGGAAGTAGTGGTCGTAGGTGCCCGGGCTCTGGCCGTAGATCAGCGTGACGATGAGTCGCGGCGAGAGGTAGGAGGCGCACAGGGCGACGATGTAGAGCGGGATCACCGCCACGAACGCGGCGATCATCCGCGTCGTCACGAGGAACGGCAGGGAGGGGATGCCCATGACGTCGAGGGCGTCGATCTCCTCCGAGATCCTCATCGCGCCGAGCCGGGCGGTGTAGCCGCAGCCCACGGTCGCCGCGAGGGCGATCGAGGACACCAGCGGTGCCACCTCGCGGGTGTTGAAGTAGGCGGAGATGAACGCGGAGAACTTGGCGACGCCGAGCTGGCTCAGCGAGGCGTAGCCCTGGATGCCGACCTCGGTGCCGGCGAAGAACGCGAGGAACGCGATCACCCCGACGGTGCCGGCGATGAGCGTCAGCCCGCCGGCGCCGAAGGTCACCTCGGCGAGGGTGTTGACGATCTCGCGGGGGTAGCGACGGATCGCGCGCGGCGTCCAGGCAAGTGCCTTGACGTAGAACAGCAGCTGGTCGCCCTTCTGCTCCAGCGAGGCCCGCCGGCCGGAGACGAAGGCGCTCCCGAGTGCGCCGAGTGTGCTCATCCGATCGCTCCTGCTCACAGCCCCGGCGGGGGGACGACCTGGAAGTAGATGGCCGTGATCACCGCGTTGAGGAAGAACAGCAGCATGAACGCGATGATCACCGACTCGTTGACGGCTCGACCCACACCGCTGGGGCCGCCGCCGGCACCGAGGCCCTTGTAGGCGCCGACGATCGCGGCCAGCCACCCGAAGACGACCGCCTTGATGCAGGAGATGTAGAGGTCGGTGATGCTGGCCAGCGCCGTGAACGAGCTCAGGAAGGCACCTGCGCTGCCACCCTGGATGATCACGGTGAAGAAGTAGCCGCCGCCGATGCCGGCCCCGATCACGATGCCGTTGATCATCAGGGCCACGAACATCGTGGCGAGCACCCGGGGCACCACGAGCCGGGCCAGCGGGTCGACCCCGAGCACCTCCATCGCGTCGATCTCCTCGCGGATCTTCCGCGCACCCAGGTCCGAGCAGATCGCCGACCCCGCGGCGCCGGCGATGATGAGGGCGGCGGCGATCGGCGCCGCCTCGCGCACGACCGCGAGGACCGCCGTGGCCCCGGCGAAGGACTGGGCGCCCAGCTGCCCCGTGAGGTTGCCGACCTGCAGGGAGATGACCGCACCGAAGGGGATGCTCACCAAGATCGTGGGCATCAGCGTCACGCTGGTGATGAACCACGCCTGCTCGATGAACTCGCGCAGCTGGAACCGCGTGGTGAACATGCGACGGGTCACGTCGACGACCATCGCCGCGATCTCCCCCGGCCCCCGGACGACCGAGGCAGCACTGACAGCCATCCGTGACCTCCCCATCGCGTGTGGCGGCGCCCACACTAGAACGTGTTCTCGTCATGCTCAATCCGCGACGCGCCCAAACCTCCCACGACCCTCGTCCCACCACACCCGGACGGGGCCGCACCTAGACTCGGGCCGGACACGACGACGGACGGGGGTGAGGGACGTGGGTCTGGTGCCGGGCGCCTGGAGCAGCTTCGACCTCGACCCCCGCGTGCCCGCCCACCGGGGTCTGCGGGCCGGCGACCTCGACCGCGCGACCGCCGCCCACCTGCTCGGCGAGGCGTACGCCGAGGGCCGGCTGGACCCCTCCGAGCACGACGAGCGCGCCACCGCCGCGACGCGGGCCCGCCTGCTGGGTGACCTGGTGCCCCTGCTCGAGGACCTCGTGCCGCCCCTGTCGCCGGAGCCCTCGAGCAGCTCGGGCCTGGCCCGCGCGACGCCGGCCGAGCTGCGGGAGCGGGCGGCGGCGACGTACGCCAAGGACCTGCGGTCCGCGGTGATGGGCTTCCTGGTGCCCTCGGTCATCTGCTGGACGATCTGGGCCCTGACGACGCCCGGCGAGTTCGCCTGGCCCCTCATCGTCTCGGCCGTCACGGCCTTGAACGTGCTGCGGATGCTGGTGCAGCGCCAGGACCTCGTCTCCGACCACGTCCGGTCGCTGGAGAAGAAGCAGGTCAAGGCCATCGCGCGCGAGGAGCGGGCCGCGGCCCGCGAGGAGCTGCCGTCGCAGAAGCTCAAGGAGGCCGCCCGGGCCATCGAGCAGGACGTCGTGCGCCGCGTGAGCGAGCGCTTCCGCCCTCCGTCGTCCTGACCGGGCCTCAGTCGACCACGGTGAGCTGGTAGGCGGTGCCGCGGACCACGGTGAGCCGGTCCCTGCCGGTCGCTGCGCGCAGCTTGCGACGCAGGCCGGCGACCTGCACGTCGATGAGGAAGTCGGAGGCGATGAAGTCCCCGCCGCGCACCTCGGTCGCCAGGTCGGCGCGCTCCATCGGCTCGCCCGCCTGCCGGGTGAGCGTGACGAGGAGCTTGGCCTCGGTCGGTGTCAGGGGGACGTTCTCGTCGCGGTGGCGCGTCGCCCCGGTGAGAGGGTCGACCAGCAGGCCGCCCCCGAGGTCGGTCAGCTCCACGTCGGCGGAGCGGACGACGACGGCCGCTTCCTCACCGCCGTCGCCGGCTCGTAGGCCGCTGCGCGGCCGGCGCAGCAGGGCGGTGGCACGGGCGCGCAGCTCACGCGGCGAGAACGGCTTCGCGAGGTACTCGTCGGCGCCCACCTCGAGGCCGATCAACCGGTCGGTCTCCGCGTCGCGGCCGGTGATCATGATGATGTAGGCGTCGGTGAACCGGCGCAGCCGCTCGCAGATCTCGGTGCCGTCGGCATCGGGCAGCGTCAGGTCCAGGGTGACCAGGTCCGGCTGCCGCTCCCGCGCCAGCGCGAGGGCCTCCTCCCCCGTGCCCGCCACGCTCACGTCCATGTCCAGCCCCTCCAGGACCATGACCACCAGGTCGGCGATGTCCGGGTCGTCGTCGACGACCAGCGCCCGGTGGCGGGACTCGGTCATCGGAGCGCTCCGAGGCCACGGAGCGGGACTGTCAGAGGCACGGGCACGCCCCCACCGTAGTGCGCACGGGGTGCGCGTGCCGCGCCCGAGGGGTGTCTCCGCTCCGAGCCCCCGGATAGCCTGTGCGCTCCTGGCACCATCACCCCGACGGCATGACGAGGAGACCCGACGTGAGTGCGGCCGAGGACCTGCGTCGCCAGCGGGCCGTCGATGGGCTCGGCCTCTCCGAGCCTGGCGCCCACCCCCGCCTGGACCGCATCACCCGCCTGGCCTGCCTGGCCCTCGACGTGCCGATGTCAGCCGTGACCGTGCTCGATCGTGGTCGGGCGCGCTTCCCCAGCGCCCACGGTTTCGATCCCGTCTCCGTGCCCGAGGGCGAGACCTTCTGCCGCACGACCATCGACGAGTCCGACGTCGACGGCCCGCTGGAGGTCACCGATGCCACGCGTGACGACCGGTTCCAGGACCTCGCCGTGGTCCGTGACGGTGTGCGGTCCTACGTCGGTGTGCCGCTGCGCGACCACACAGGGACGCCGGTGGCGACCTTCTGCGTCTTCGACCGGCGGCCCCGCGAGCTGACCCGGGACCAGCGCGAGGCCCTCGAGGACCTCGCCGCATGGGCCGAGCGGGAGCTGGTCGCGTCCACCGAGATGCAGCAGGCCAGCCGGGTCCAGGCAAGCCTGCTGCCCTCGCGCCCGATCCGGGTCGGGGAGTGGGACGTCGACGGGCTGTGCCTCCCGGCGATGGCGGTCGGCGGCGACTTCTACGACTACGAGGTCATCGGCGGGGTCCTCCATGTCAGCCTCGGCGACGTCATGGGCAAGGGCACCGGCGCCGCCCTCATCGGCGCTGCGACGCGCACTGCTCTGCGCGGCACGGCGCAGGCCGTCTCGGCCGGGGTCGACCTCGGCATCACCATCACCCAGGTCGCCCGGTCGATGCTCGACGACCTCGAGCGGGCCGAGTCCTTCGTGACGCTGATCGATCTCGCGGTCGACCTCGAGACCGGCACCGTCCGCTTCGTCGACGCCGGTTCCGGACTGCTCCTGCTCGTCCGGGCCGACGGGACTCCCGTGCGGCTCTCGGGCAGGGGCCGTCCACTGGGCGTGCTCCCCGACGACTGGTGGGAGCAGGTCGAGGTCACACTCGAGCCGGGGGACCGGCTGATCCTGTTCAGCGACGGAGTCCTGGACCTGCTGCCGGACCCCGAGGCGTGGCACGAGGCAGTCGGGTCCTGGGTCGCCGATGCCCCGGACATCCCCACCCTGCTCACCAACGCCGCCCGCCACGTCACGGACGTCGCGGCGCTCGACGACATCACGATGGTCGCGATCTTCCGACAGACCCCGGCGCTGCTGTCCTGATGGCCCGTCGCCAGCGCGCCCCGCTCTCCCCCGAGGCAGCCGAGAACCGCCGCCGTCGGCGTCTGCTGCAGATCCGCGTCGTGGTCGTCCTGACCTCCCTCCTGGGCCTGAACTACGTCACCTGGCGGTGGATGTTCTCGGTCAACTGGGACGCCTGGTGGATCGGCGTGCCCCTGGTGATGGCCGAGACCTACAGCCTCATCGACTCCCTCCTCTTCGGGCTGGGGATGTGGCGCCTGCGCGAGCGTGGCGAGCCGCCCGTGCCCCCGCCGGACCTGACGGTCGACGTCTTCATCGCCACCTACAACGAGCCCATCGACCTGGTGATGACCACCGCCCGGGCCGCCCAGCAGATCCGCTACCCCCACCGCACCTGGATCCTCGACGACGGCAACCGTCCGGAGATGCGAGCGGCTGCGGAGGCCGAGGGCATCGGGTGGTTGACGCGGTCCTCGGACTGGGCCGGGATGCCGCGGCACGCCAAGGCCGGCAACCTCAACAACGCGCTGCTGCACACCGACGGCGAGTTCATGCTGATCCTCGACGCCGACCAGATCCCGCTGCCGGAGATCCTCGACCGCACCCTCGGCTACTTCGACGACGAGAAGATGGCTCTGGTCCAGACGCCGCAGTACTTCGTCAACGTCCCCGACGACGACCCGCTGGGCAGCCAGGCCCCGCTGTTCTACGGCCCGATCCAGCAGGGCAAGGACGGGTGGAACTCCGCGTTCTTCTGCGGCTCCAACGCGGTCATCCGACGCGAGGCGCTGATGCAGCTGGGGATCAGCCGCTACGTGCACGAGGTCGAGACCGGGGTGCGGAAGGCTCTCGACAGCGCCCGGTCCGTCGTACGCCGCTCGCGGGCCGCACTCGACCCGGCCGAGGTCGAGGTCCGCGCCGCCCTGGACGCGATCCTCTCCGACATCGGCCGGGCACGCCGCGAGCTGGCACGCGGCGTCCCGCTGTTCGACGTGACCTTCAGGTTCCAGCAGCGGGTCGCGGCGGTCCGCCGATCCCTGGTCGCCGAAGACCTGGCCACGCTCCAGGCCGACCTGTCCGTCCTCTCCGAGCTCGAGGACATCGCCGCCGACCCCGAGATGTCGCTCGGGGCCATGGACGCCGGCGACCTCGGGAGGGTCCTGGCCCGCGACCTCTCCCCGCTCGCCGCTGTCGAAGCGGTGGAGACGTTGGTGCGCGCCGTCGATGTCGACCGCGCGGGTGAGGCCCAGGCGATCATGCCCCTGGCGACGATCTCGGTCACCGAGGACATGGCCACCTGCATGCGCCTGCACACCCTGGGCTGGCACTCGGCCTACCACGACGAGGTCCTGGCGCACGGCCTGGCGCCGGAGGACCTGCAGACCATGCTGGTCCAGCGTCTGCGCTGGGCGCAGGGCACCGTGCAGGTGATGTTCCGGGAGAACCCGCTGGTGCAGAAGGGGCTCAGCCTCGCCCAGCGGTTGATGTACTTCTCGACGATGTGGAGCTACCTCTCCGGGTTCGCCGCGATCGTCTACATCGGCGCCCCGGTCGTCTACCTCACCATCGGCGTGCTCCCCGTGCAGGCGCTCTCCACCGAGTTCTTCCTGCGCCTCATCCCCTTTCTCGTCGTCAACCAGCTGCTGTTCTGGCTGGTGGCCGACGGCAGACCCACCTGGCGCGGGCAGCAGTACTCCCTCGCCCTCTTCCCCGTGTGGATCAAGTCCTTCACCTCGGCGTTCGGGAACGTGTTCCTCAAGCGTCCCCTCGACTTCGCCGTCACCCCCAAGACCAAGCAGGAGCCCCAGGGTCCGGCGTGGCACCTGGTCAAGCCGCAGCTGTGGGCCATCGGGCTGCTGGTGGGGGCGATGGTCATCGGTGTCGTGCGCATCCTCGCGGGCCAGGCCAACACCGCCGGCGCCGTGTTCAACATGGTCTGGGTCGCCTTCGACCTGCTGATCTTCTCCGTCATCATCCGAGCCGCCCTCTACCGCGGCTACGAGCCGCCCGACCCGCCCACCTCCGAGACCGACGACCCCAGCACGCTGCCCGCCACCGAAGGAGCCCACTGATGGACCTCGACGTCACCACCCGCCCCGACGGCATCGCCGTCGTCGTCCCCCGGGGCCGCCTGAACATGGTCTCGGCCAGGAACCTGAAGGAGACGCTCGGCGAGCTGGTGTCCGCCGGGACCACCCGGATCGTGGTCGACATGGGCGAGACCTCCTTCCTCGACTCCTCCGGTCTCGGCGCCCTCATCGGCGGGCTCAAGGCGGCCCGCCAGGCCGGTGGCGACCTCCGGGTCGCGCGCCCCACCCCGGCCGTCGTGTCGGTCTTCGAGCTCACCAACCTCGACCGGGTGCTGCGCGCCCGCGACAGCGTCGAGACGGCCTTTGATGAGTGAGCCGTCCCCGGAGGTGGTCGCCCGCCTGGTCGACCAGCTCGCCTGGTCCCCGGGTCGGCTGGTCCTCACCGCTCCGGCCGACCCCGAGGTCCTCGACCTGGTGCACTCCATGCTCGAGCACCTCCACACGCGGGGGGTGGACGTCAGCGCCTCGGCCAGGATGCGCTTCGAGATGGCCGTCATCGAGGTCCTGGGCAACATCGTGGAGCACGCCTACGCCCACGACGCCGCCCTGCCCGACGTCGCGGCCTCGGAGGTGCGCCGGTTCGAGATCCGGCTCGCGGTGACCGACACCCACCTCGCCGCCTCGCTGAGCGACAACGGCATGCCCGTCAGCCTGGACCTGGGCGACCTGCCGATGCCCGACGAGATGGCGGAGTCCGGCCGCGGACTGGCGTTGGCCGCCGCTGCACTGGACGTGTTCGAGTTCGAGCGGGTCGGGGCACGCAACCACTGGCGGCTCGCCTGCCGTCTCGACTGAGGGCCCGACGCAGGTGTCCCTACCCTCCCCGACGTCGCGGGTCCGGCCGATCCACGCGCTGCGCTCGTTGCAGGCCCTGGTGCTGCTGTGCGCCGCCGTGCTCGCCTGCCTCCTCCCGGCGACCGCGGCTGCAGCGACCGACGACGCCCGGCCCACCCCCGCCCCCGGCGCCCCCTGGTTCGGCCCGCAGCTGGACTGGGAGACCGACTCGGCCGAGGACTACCAGCAGCGCCTCGGCAGCTCGGCTGCGCTGTACGGACAACGGGTCGCCTACCCGCTCACCGACGACTCCCGGTTCTTCCTCCAGCGGCTCGTGCGGCAGTCGGCGGCGCAGGGTGCTGTCCCCGTCCTGAGCCTCGAGCCGTCCCTGCCGCTCGGCGAGCTCACCGACGACCACGCCGCGGAGCTGGCCGAGGAGCTGGCCGCCCTGCACGCCGAGCTCGGCACGACGTACCTGCTGCGCTTCGCCCCGGAGATGAACGGCACCTGGTACTCCTGGGGCCAGCAGCCGGAGGCCTACGTCCGTGCCTTCCGGCTCCTGGGCGGCGTAGTGCACGACCAGACGCCGTCCGCGGCGATGGTGTGGTCGCCGGTCTACGGCGCCGGGTACCCCTACGGCGCGGCGTACGGCGACGTCGACCCCGACCGTGAGGCCGACGTGGAGGCGTTGGACACCGACGGCAACCGACGCCTGAACTCCGGGGACGACCCCTACGGCCCCTTCTGGCCGGGCGAGGACGCGGTGGACTGGGTGGGGTTGACGCTCTACCACTTCGGGCCCGACCGCGGGCGGGTCGACAACGAGCTCGACGACCCCGCCGTCGGCGGCGAGACCGGCGACGTCGAGACCAGCACCGGGTTCGAGACCGACGTCGCCCCGCGACCGGGCGCCTTCCGGGCCCGGTTGGAGGAGGTCTACGGCTACGGCGCGGGCGGCGGGCGGCGGCCGTTCTACGACCGGTTCGCCGAGCGCTACGGCAAGCCCCTCCTGGTCGACACCGGCGCCGTGTGGCTCCCGGATCCCGAGGGCGACCCGGAGCTTCGCATCAAGCGCTCGTGGTGGCGCCAGGTCCTCCGGGCCGACGCGGACCGGCCGCTGATCGGCGGCATCCTCTGGGTCGAGGAGCGTCGTCGCGAGGCCGAGGTCCGCGATCGCACCGTCGACTGGCGGGCGACCCGCACCCCTCGGCTGGCCCGCGCGTTCCTGCGGGACCTCGAGGGAGAGGTCGACCTCGGCCCGGTGACCCCGCCGACCGCGAGCACCCCGGACCCCGATCCGCAGGACGGGCTCCCGGGTGGGTCCGGAGCCGACGACATGACGCCTGCCCCGCCCCTACCGGGGACGGCGGCGCTGCCCCGTCCGACCGCTCCGGGCCTGGCGGTCGGCGCCGGCGGACTGCTGCTGGTGCTGGCGCTCAGCTGGGCAGCCGGTCGGCGCCGGCCGGCCTGGGCCTACGACCCCGCGGTCGACGCGGTGGCCGGGCGCGATGCCCGTCTCGATGCGGCGCGCGGGGTGCTCCTGCTGGGGTTGGTCGCCGCCCACGTCGAGCTGCTCGCCACGACCGACGGCCCCGTGGCGCACGTGATGGGGGCGGTCGTCGGCCCCGAGGCGTTCGTGCTCGTCGCCGGGCTGGCGGTGGGGTTGCAGCACGAGGCCGTCGCCGCCCGGGCGGGCTGGCTGGGAGCCGCCTCGGCGCGATGGGCGGTCGCATCGCGCTGGTGGGCCCTCACCGTCCTGGTCGCCCTCGTGGTGCTCGGGCTGCGCTACCTGCCCGGCTCGGCGGCCGCCGCGGTCACCCACTGGCTGCCCGGATCCGGCGGGGAGGACCTCTACGCCCGCTCGGCCCCGCTCCTGGAGTACCCGCCGCCGTGGTGGGCTGTGCGCGAGCTCTTCGAACTGCGCACGGTCCCGTGGCCGTTGTCCATGCTCGGGTTGCTGGTCGTCCTCTCGCTGCTCGCCCCGCTCGTGGTCGCCGCCCTACGGGCCCGGCTGTGGTGGGCGGTCGTCGCGCTCTCCTGGACGACGTACGCCGCCGGGGTGCTGTGGACCCCCGACTGGACCATGGGCACCTGGGAGACGGCGTACCCGCCGCTGCTGTGGCAGGTGGTTTTCGTCCACGCGGTCGTCCTCGCCCACCACCGGCACGACCTGGCCGCCGTGCTGGCTCGCCCGCGGGTGCGTGCGGTCGGCGCCGGCCTGCTGGGCGTGGTGGCCGCGGGCTGGTCGGCCGTGTCGCTGTGGGCGGCGCTCGACGGTGGCGCCCTGGCGGACCGACTGGTCGGGCTGAGCAGCGGTCGTGAGCTGCCGGTCGTGCGGCTGCTGCTGGTGACCCTCACCGGCCTGGCGGCCTGGCTGCTGCTCACCCGCTGCTGGCGCCCGCTGGCCGGCACGGTCGCACCCGTGCTCACGGCCCTCGGGCGACGGGGCACCACGGTGCTCGCGGTGCACGTGCTGCTGCTGGTGCTGCTGGCAGCCGTCGTGGCCGGGCTGCCCGGCTGAGCCGCACCGCCCCGCTCAGGTGGCCGAGCGCGCCGCCTGCAGGGCGGTCCGGTCGATGACCCGGCGGGCCCGTCCGCGGAATCGGGCGAGCTGGAGCAGGCCGAGCGTCCACAGGAGGTACTGCGTGGACATCGCCCACACGAAGGCCTCGGGCGGGTAGTCCGTCCCGCTCCCGGGGGTCCGCCAGTCCAGGACCAACCCGATCATCACGACCAGGACCAGGCTGGCCGAGAAGCCGCCGACGTTGATGATCCCGGTGGAGGAGGCCAGCCGCTCGGGCGGGTTGGAGGTGCGACCGACGTCGAAGCCGATCATCGAGGCCGGTCCGCCGACGCCGACCACGATGACCAGGAGCACCAGCAGCGCCAGCGGCGCAGGCCCCGGCCAGGCCAGCACCACGCTCCAGACCACCACGATGGCGCCCACGATCACCAGCGCCATCGACGAGCGGTGCCAGGGGTGCAGCCCCACCAGCCAGCCCAGCACCGGCCCCGCGAGGACCACCGCCACCACGAGCAGCGTGAGCAGCAGCCCGGCCTCCGTGGGAGTGCGACCCTCACCGCGCACGAAGAACGGGTAGCCCCAGAGCAGTCCCAGGCTGGTCGCGCTGAACTGGGTGCTGAAGTGGATCCAGAACCCCAGCCGGGTGCCCGGGTGGGCCCAGGAGGCACGCAGGCTCGAGCGCACCGTCGCCCACGCCAGGACCGCCCCGCGGTGGTGCCGCTCCCCCGGTGCGTCGCGCAGCGCGATCGCGCCGCCGAGGGCCAGCACCACCCCGACGGACGCGGAGAGCAGGTAGGCGCCGGTCCACCCGAGCGCGCCGAACGCCCAGGTCATCGGCGCCGCGGCCAGGATCGCCCCGCTCTGCCCGAGCGTGCCGCTGACCTGGGTGAGGAAGGGGATCCGCCGTGGCGGGAACCACGTCGCCACCAGCCGCAGCAGGCAGATGAAGGTCATCGCGTCGCCGATGCCGACCAGCGTGCGCGCCAGGAGCGCCAGCACGAAGGTCTCCGACAGCGCGAAGCCGACCTGGGCCACGGTCATCACCACGGCCCCGGTGAGGATGACGCTGCGCGGCCCGAACCGGTCGACCAGCAACCCCACGGGGACCTGCATCGCGGCGTAGACCAGCAGCTGGAGCATCGTGAACGTCGCGAGCTGCGCGGCGGTGATGTCGAACCGCTCGGCCGCCTCGAGGCCCGCCACGGCCAGCGAGGAGCGGTGGAAGACCGCGAGCAGGTAGAGAGAAACCGCCGAGCCCCAGACGGCCCAGGCCATGGCACGGGGCGGGGGCGGGAGGCTCACGGGCGCCATTGTGCTCCTCTTCCCCACACCCCGGTGTACCGGTCCACCTCCCTCTGGCTGGCCGGGCGTCCTAGGGTCGCGGCGTGTCCCGTCGCAGCCACTCCCACGACCCTCGTCCCGGTGGCGTCCTCGGCCCGCGGCCCTCGGCCGTCCTGCTGGGCGCCCAGCTGCTGGTGGTGCTCGCCTTCCCGTTCCTCGAGGGCAGTCCCGGCGGGCGGGCGGTGCTCGGCGTGGGCCAGATGCTCGCCGTCGGTGCCGCCGTCGCCGCCGTACGCCGGACCCCGGCCCTGACGTGGGTCGCCCTGACCCTCGGGGCGCCTGCCGCGGTGTTCACGGTGCTCGAGGCGGTCGTGGCGGGCGAGGGCGGGGCCGAGTGGATCGTGCTGACCTCCGCGCTGCTGCACGCACCGTTCTACTTCTACGTCTCCTACTCGATGATCCGCTACGTCTTCCACGACGACCGGGTCACCCGCGACGAGCTCTACGCCACCGGCGCCGCGTTCACCGTGGTGGCCTGGGGCTTCGCCTACGTCTACGCCGCGGTGCAGGTCGTGTGGCCGGACTCCTTCGCCGGCACCGGGAGCGAGGGGGTGCGAAGCTGGTTCGAGCTGCTCTACCTGTCCTTCTCGGTGCTCACCAGCGTGGGGCTCTCCGACGTGGTGCCGGTCGGTGCGCACGCGCGGTCGCTCGTGGCGGTGGAGATGATCGCCGGTGTCCTCTACGTCGCCCTCGTCGTCTCGCGGCTCGTGGGCCTGGTGGTCAGCCGCCAGGCGATGAGGGCGGTCGAGAACCCCTCAGACGAGAACTGAGCAGCCCTACTTGGTGGCCTCCATCATCTGGCGGAGCTCCTTCTTCAGCTCGCCGATCTCGTCACGCAGGCGGGCGGCGAGCTCGAACTGCAGCTCTGTCGCGGCCTCCTTCATCTGGTCGGTGAGGTCCTGGATGAGCTGGGCGAGGTCGGAGCTGGGCATCCCGGCGAGGTCCTTGGCGTGCGCGCCGGCCGCGCCCGCGCCCAGCGCGGGGACGGGCTGGCGCTTGCCGGCCTTGCCCGCGCGACCCTTGGCCTCGGTGCCCGCCCAGGTCTCGAGCAGCGCCTGGGTGTTCTCGTCCTCGCGGGCGAGCATGTCGGTGATGTCGGCGATCTTCTTGCGCAGCGGCGTCGGGTCGATGCCGTGGGCGGTGTTGTAGGCGATCTGCTTGGCCCGGCGCCGGTTGGTCTCGTCGATCGCGGCCTCCATCGAGGGCGTGATCTTGTCGGCGTACATGTGGACCTGCCCCGACACGTTGCGGGCCGCGCGGCCGATGGTCTGGATCAGCGACTTGTCCGAGCGCAGGAACCCCTCCTTGTCGGCGTCGAGGATCGAGACCAGCGACACCTCCGGGAGGTCGAGGCCCTCACGCAGCAGGTTGATCCCGACCAGCACGTCGTAGGAGCCCATCCGCAGGTCGCGCAGCAGCTCGATGCGCTTGAGCGTGTCGACCTCCGAGTGCAGGTAGCGGGTGTCGATGCCGGCGTCGAGGAGGTAGTCGGTGAGGTCCTCGGACATCTTCTTGGTCAGCGTGGTGACCAGGACCCGCTCGTCCTTCTCGGTGCGCAGCTTGATCTCGTGGATGAGGTCGTCGATCTGGCCCTTGGTCGGCTTGACGACGACCTCGGGGTCGATCAGGCCGGTGGGGCGGATGATCTGCTCGACGACGTGCGGCGGCTTGTCGCCGCCCACGAGGTCGAGCTCGTAGTCACCCGGGGTGGCGGAGAGGTAGATGGTCTGCCCGATCCGCTCGAGGAACTCCTCCCAGCGCAGCGGCCGGTTGTCCATCGCGCTCGGCAGCCGGAAGCCGTGGTCGACGAGGTTGCGCTTGCGCGACATGTCACCCTCGTACATCCCGCCGATCTGCGGGACCGCGACGTGGGACTCGTCCACGACGAGCAGGAAGTCCTCGGGGAAGTAGTCGAGCAGGCAGTTGGGGGCCGAGCCGGGGGCACGGCCGTCGATGTGCATGGAGTAGTTCTCGATGCCCGAGCAGGAGCCGACCTGGCGCATCATCTCGATGTCGTAGGTGGTGCGCATCCGCAGCCGCTGGGCCTCCAGCAGCTTGCCCTCGCGCTCGAAGCGGGCCAGCTGCTGCTCGAGCTCGGACTCGATGCCGGCGATCGCGCGCTCCATCCGCTCGGGACCGGCGACGTAGTGGGTGGCCGGGAAGACGTAGAGCTCGGAGTCCTCGGTGAGCACCTCCCCCGTCACCGCGTGCAGCGTCATCAGCCGCTCGATCTCGTCGCCGAAGAACTCGATGCGCACCGCGTGCTCCTCGTAGACCGGGAAGATCTCGAGGGTGTCGCCGCGCACCCGGAAGGTGCCGCGGGTGAAGGACATGTCGTTGCGGGTGTACTGGATCTCCACCAGCCGGCGCAGGATCGAGTCGCGGTCGTGCTCCTGGCCCACCCGCAGTCGCAGCATCCGGTCGACGTACTCCTGCGGGGTGCCGAGGCCGTAGATGCAGGAGACCGTGCTGACGACGATGACGTCGCGTCGCGTCAGCAGCGAGTTGGTCGCCGAGTGCCGCAGCCGCTCGACCTCCTCGTTGATGGAGGAGTCCTTCTCGATGTAGGTGTCGGTCTGCGGGACGTAGGCCTCGGGCTGGTAGTAGTCGTAGTAGGAGACGAAGTACTCCACCGCGTTGTCGGGGTAGAGCTGGCGCAGCTCGTTGGCGAACTGCGCGGCCAGCGTCTTGTTCGGCTGCAGGACCAGCATCGGCCGCTGCAGCTGCTCGGCGACCCAGGCCACCGTCGCGGTCTTGCCGGTTCCGGTGGCGCCGAGCAGCACGACGTCCTTCTCCCCCGCCGAGATCCGCTTGCTGATCTCCGCGATGGCCGCGGGCTGGTCGCCGGAGGGCTCGTAGTCGGAGACGACCTTGAAGGGGGCGACGCGGCGCTCGAGATCGGTGACGGGACGCATGCGTCGAGCCTACGAGCCCGCACCGACAACGGGGTGGGGCCTTCCCAAACCTGAACGATGCTCATATTCTCCGGGGACTGCTCCCTCCTCCCCCTGGAGTGCCCATGCGCACCGTCCCCCGGAACCTCACCCTGCACGTGCCCCGGCACGTCCTGCGTCTCCTGCTGGTCCTGCTGGTCGCCCTCGTGCTCGGCGTCCCGGGCCTCAGCACCCCTGCCTCCGCTCATGAGGAGCGCGAGTCCGTCTTCCCCGCCGGCGACGGCACGGTCCCGAAGAAGCGATCGCTGAAGCAGGCCTCCGACGTCATCGTGGTCTGCAAGGCCGACTCCAAGAAGCGCATCAAGAAGCTGAAGAGCAAGAAGCTGCGCGCCTTCAACATGCGCCTGCTCAAGAAGTGCGAGCACCGGCACATGCAGGCAGCCGTGGACGCGGTGGAGAAGCGCCGCACCAACATCTACGTCCTGCCGGGCGTGTACCGGGAGCAGCCGAGCTGGGACCCGCCGTGCGCCGATGACTACGACGGCGGGATCGTCGAGTACGACCTCATCGTGTCCTGCGGGGAGGTCGTCAACCTCGTGACGATCGCCGGTGACGACCCGGACGACCCCGACATCAGGTGCGACAACCAGCTGTGCGACCTGCAGATGATGGGCACCGGCGCGAAGCCCCGTGACGTCACTCTCAAGGGCGGATTCCGCGAGGACGGCGACTGGGTCAAGCACAACGGCATCAAGGCCGACCGCGCCGACGGTTTCTACCTGGCCAACATGCGCGGGATGCTCTTCCGCGAGAACGCCTTCTACGTCCACGAGACCGACGGGTACGTCGTGGAGCACTGGGAGGGGTCGCACAACCAGCTCTACGGCATCCTCACCTTCACCTCCGACCACGGTCGGATCTCCGACTGCAACGCCCACCACAACGGCGACTCGGGCGTCTACCCCGGCTCGGCGGCCGACGTGAACTCCCAGAACACCGCCACGGGCCCGTTGACCCGCTACGCGGTGGAGGTCACGCGGTGCAACATCCACCACAACGCGCTGGGCTTCTCCGGCACCGCGGGCAACTCGGTCTACGTCCACAAGAACCGGATCCACCACAACGGCATGGGGTTCATCGTCGAGTCCATCCTCGGTGGGCACCCGGGGATGCCCCAGGACCACGGGTGGTTCGAGAACAACAAGATCTACAGCAACAACGTCAACTACTACGAGAAGTACGTCCACGGTGACGACGCGGCCTGCCAGGAGCGGGTGCCCGAGAAGGTCGGTCACCAGCACGGTGTGGTCTGCCCCGCCTTCGGCTTCCCGGTCGGCACGGGCGGCATCATCGTGGGCAACTACAACTTCGTGAACTCCAACCAGGTCTGGGACAACTGGCGGCAGGGCTTCATGCTCTTCTGGGTCCCGCCGGCGCTGCTGCGCGGCGATTACGACCCGCTGGCCCAGCAGGACAACTCCAACCACAACGCCTTCACCAAGAACGAGCTGGGGTACTCGCCGAAGGGCGAGGTGCTGCCCAACGGCATCGACTTCTACTGGGACGAGGCCGGCCAGGGCAACTGCTGGCAG
Organism: Nocardioides marinus; assembly: GCF_013408145.1. Lineage (NCBI taxonomy): Bacteria > Bacillati > Actinomycetota > Actinomycetes > Propionibacteriales > Nocardioidaceae > Nocardioides > Nocardioides marinus. The sequence continues at coordinate 1,715,735 of NZ_JACBZI010000001.1, read as the reverse complement.
GACAACCTCACCGCGCCGGGCAAGGAGGTCACGCACAACTACGCGATCGACCTCCCCGACTGCGGCCACCCCTCGCAGTGGCCCATCGGCAACCTCATCAAGACCACCCAGCTGATCCCGTGCGCGACCTACGACCGCTACTCCGAGCCGGACCCGGCCGGGTGCGACTGGCTGGACACCCCGGCCAAGCCCTCGTCCGACGCCGGCGCAGCGGGTGCGGCGGCGGCCGCCCCGTCCCTGGTCGACCAGCCGGGGGCGCCCGCCGCCCTGGTCGCCGTGACCCTGCTCGGCGCGCTCGGCATCCGCCTGGCCGGGGCCCGTCGCCGCCAGCGGGACGCGGCGTGAGCATCCTGGAGCGTCCCCGGCTGCGCAGGGAGACCTCCGCGGAGCCGGGGTCGGAGGAGCCCTCACGTCCGCGACGCCGCAGACGGTGGGTGGCAGGCGCCGTGGGCGTGGTCGCGGCCGGCCTGGTCCTCGCGCCGTACGCCGTCCAGCTCGAGCCCACCACCGCCGCGCTGCCCGAGGACGCGGGCCTGATGGTCCCGGGCTACGGCCCGCACGGGGTCTACGGGCTGGACTACCGCTTCGGTGAGACCGTGACGATGAGCGTGCCGCTGGCGAACGCCTCGGCCGTCCCGTGGCGGATCACGTCCGCGGAGCTCGTGGAGCCGGCGTACCCGCTCCTCGAGCCGGTCGGCGGGACGTTCGAGCCGGTCACCCTCATGCCCTTCGGGGAGGTGTCGGTCGACCTGTCCTTCGAGTACACCAACTGCCGCTACTACCACGAGCGGGCCAACAACACCTACGACCAGGTCCTGGTGACAGGGACGGTCCTGGGCCGCGAGGTCACCCGGACGATCGACCTCACCGTGCCCCTGGTCGTGCACAGCCAGGTCATCATGAACTGCCCCGACCGCACCCTCATCCGCGGGGACGACCGGCGCATCTGAGTCCGCTGCCCACCACGTCGGCGGAGCAGCGGTCTCACCGGGCGGGGGGCGGCGCGTGCGCCGCACCCCGCTGCAGGCCGGGCGCGGACTCGGGGCAGCGGCCACCGGCCTGCAGCCCTCGGGGAGCGATGTCGCGCGGCGCGCGGCGCTCGGTGTCGTAACGGCACCGGGTCGACTGGTCGACCACGAGGTCCACCCGCAGGCTCTCGCCCACCACCTCGCCCACCGTGCCCAGGCCTGGGGCGTACTCGCGCAGCAGCTGGCGCAGGTGCGGGTCGTAGCGCTGCAGCACGCCACCGAGGTCCACGCCGGCCATCAGGAACGCCGGCAGCACCGCGCGCGACTGGTCCACGAGGCCGTCGATCTGCTCGAGGCGCTCTGGCGCCCCGGCGAGCAGCTCGCGCAGCCGTGGGTCGTAGGACTTCAAGAAGGCGGCCGCGCGACGGGCCGAACGTCCGAGCTGCAGCAGGTCGCTGCGTTGGTCGACGACCAGGGACGCCGCGGGCCCGGCGTCGCGCAGCAGGTTCTCGGCCGTGGGCAGCGCGCGCTCCAGCTCGGCCAGCAGCAGGTCGGTCTGGTCCATCAGGCGCCCCAGCTCCTGCCCCGTGCCGGCCACCCCCGCGCTCACCTCGCGCAGGACCCGACCCAGCGCCCGGTCGTCGACCTGGTCGAGGAGGTCGCTGACCGCGACGACGGTGGCACCCAGGCTGGTCGGGAGGTCGCGGACCGAGGCCTGCACCACGTCGCCGTCGCGGAGGAACGATCCGGAGTCGCTGCGCGGCTGGAAGTCGAGGTACTGCTCCCCGACCGGGGACAGGGAGCGGACCCGGACCCGGGAGTCAACGGGGATGCCTCCCGGATCGTCCAGACGGGCCACGGCCCGCACCGTCCCGTCGTCGGTCAGCTCGATGCTGGTCACCCGGCCGACCTTGACGCCGCGGTAGGTCACCGCGGAGCCCTCGAAGAGGCCCCCGGTGGCGGGCATCTGCACCGTGACGCTGGGCGAGCGTCCCGTCACGGGGCGGTCCAGGACGCCACCGAACAGGTAGGCCACCGCCACCACGAGCACGAGGCCCACGCCCACGAGGCTGCGGTAGAGCGGGTCGGTGAGCAGGGTCCTGGCCAGGGCGCCCGGTCGTGTCCGCACCGATGTCACCGCGCACCTCCCGCGCGGCCCTGGCGACCGCCGAGCAGGTCGTTCAGGAGCCCGTCCACCAAGCCCTCCTCGCCGAGGAGCGCCGTCACCAGCCCACCGAGCAGGTCGTCGAGCAGGTCCCCGAGGATCGGCAGGCCGGGCAGTCCGCCCGACAGGGCCGTCAGCCTCAGGTCGAAGGACAGGTTGAGGTAGTCCCCGGGGGCCACGCCGTCCAGCTCCTCGGCGAGGCGGACGAGGGCACGCAGCGAGTCGGCGTACTCCCCGCGGGTCCCGGCGAGGGTCTCGAGCACCGGTCCGGCCTGACGCAGGGCCGAGAGCAGGTCCTCGCGGGTACGGCGCACGGTGTCGTCCGCGACCTCGGCGAAGGACTCGACCTCGGAGAGCAGCCCCACGAGCCGTGGCGTGGAGCGCCGCAGCACCCGCGCGGCCGGCCGGACGTCGCGCAGGACCCCGTTGATGGTCTCGCGCCGCTGGCGCAGCGTCCGTGAGACGGAGTCCAGCGAGCGCAGCGCGCGGTCGACATCCCCCGTGGCCGCGTCGACCTGGTCGAGCACGTCGAGGGTGCGGTCGAGGACGGAGACGGCTGTGTCCTCACGGCCCTCCAGCGCGCCACGCAGCTCCTCGGTGACCGTCTGGAGCTGGGCCAGGCCGCCACCGTTGACCAGCAGCGAGGCCTGGGCCAGTGCGTCCTCGACCGTCGGCGCGGTGCTGGTGTCCTGTGGCGGGAGCCGGGCCCCGTCGGCCAGCGGCGCACCGCGCTCGGCGTTGGTGACGTCGACGAACAGCTCGCCCAGCGGCGTGGTGTACCGCAGGCGCGCCGTGGCTCCCTCCCGCAGCTCCGCCCCGGTCTGGACGAGCATCCGGACCCGCGCCCGGAAGTCCACCACGCTGACGTCCTGGACGCGACCCGAGTCGACGCCGTCGACCTTGACGACCGCCCCGGTCGCGAGGTTCAGCGCCTCGTCGAAGTCCGCCTCCACGACGATCGTCTCGCCCTCGACACCGGTGCCGGGCAGCGGGAGGTCGCCGAGCGTCGTCGAGCACCCCGCGCACGTCATCACGAGGACCAGCACCCCGCTCAGGGCCACGACGATGCGCCTCACGACTCCCCACCTCCCGGGTCAGTGCCGGAGCGCCGCGGCTCGACGACGGCCCGGCCCGAGGGATCGGTCCCGCCGATGACGGCGCACAGGTCCAGGGGCAGCGCGGCACACAGGTCACCGAGGGCGTCGCCCAACGGCAGCAGCGCCGTCGCGGGCAGCCGCACGGTGAGGCGACCGTCGTCCTCGGCACGCTGGAGGTTCTGCAGCGCCAGCGGCATCACGGCCAGCACCTCCTCGAGGTCGGTACGCCGGTCGAGCACCGTCTCCATCAGGCCGGTCGCCGCCCGCATCGAGGACACGATCTCCCCCCGGTTGTCCACCGCGAGCTCCGCCACCAGCGCGACGGCTCGATCGAGGGCGTCCAGGCTCGCCCGGACGTTGCCCCGCTCGCGGTCCAGCAGGGCCGCGGCGTCCGAGACCTGCGACACGAAGCGCCGTACGGTCCGCTGGTTGTCCACGACCGTGCCGACCAGGTCGTCGAGCGCCACCAGGGTCTCGGTGATCTGCTCGCGCTGGGCGGAGACGCCCGCGCCCGCTGCCGAGAGCGACCCGATGGTGTCCTGCAGCAGCGCTCCGTTGCCGCGCAGGGCCAGGTCGGCCGCGTCGATGAAGCGTCGCACCGCAGCGGTGGTCCGCTCGTCACCCCCGATGCCGGTGGCCAACCCCTCGAGCGCCTCCAGGACCTCGTCGAAGTCGACCGGGGTGCGGGTGCGCTCCTCCGCGATCTCGTCGCCGTCCGCCAGGGTCGGCCCCTCGGTCCACACCGGGGTCAGCTCGACGTAGCGGTCGGTGGCCACCGACCGGGCGATCACCGCCGCCACGGCGTCGGCGGGGACCTTGCGGTCGGCGTCGATCTCCAGCTCGACCCGGACCACCTCGCCCGCGGGCTCGATGCTCGCGACCCGCCCGACGGGCACGCCGAGCACGCCGACGTCGTTGCCCTCGAACAGGCCGGCGGAGTCGGGCATCAGGGCAGTGACGCGGATGGTGTCCGACGTCCCCGGCACCACGCCGCACCCGGTGAGGGCGAGGACCAGTCCGAGCAGGAGGGCGGGCAGGATCCCGGTCAGGAGGCTGGTCAGGAGGCGGGTCAGGAGGCTGGGCACCGCCAGCACGCGGGAGGGCCCCCGGGGGCGGGTCCGGGCGCTCATCCGCAGTCCCCGAGGGCGCAGCGCTGGTCGTCCGAGGGCAGGACGGGCGGGCGGGCGTAGAGATCGAGCCAGGGCCCGTTGCCCGCGGCGTTGGCGACGTAGCGCACCGCCGGTGCCAGCGTGCTCAGCAGGGACTGCAACGTCTCGTCCTCCTCGCGCAGGGCGGTCAGGGCCGTGTTGAGGTCCCGCAGCGCGGGCCGCAGGTCGTCGCGGGTGTCCTCCACCAGGCCAGCCAGGGACCGCGAGAGCGCGGTGGTGCGCTCCAGCAGCCGACGGATCGCCTCGCGCCGTGAGGTGACCTCGTCCAGGACGAGGGTCGTCTGCTGCATCAGCGCCAGCACGTCCTCGGAGTCCTCATGGAGCATCGTCGACACGCGCTCCACCGATCCGAGGAGGTCCCCGGTCTGCTCGCTGCGCTCCGCGACCAGGTCGGCGAGCCGCCCGACGCTCTCCAGGGCGGGCGCCACGTCGTCCCCGGCACGTCGCAGGGTGCCGGTGACGGACTCCAGGGCCCGGGCCAGGCCCGGTGCGTCGAGCTCTCCGAGGGTGTCGGTGCCCTGCTCCAGCACGTCCTCGAGGTTGAAGGGCACCGAGGTCCGCTCCAGGGCGATGGTGTCGTCCGCCAACGACCCGGACCCCCGTGGTGTGACCTGCAGGTAGTGGGTGCCGAGCAGCGTGGCCACCTTGACCTCGGCGGTGGTGAGCTCGCCGAGCCGGATGTCGTCGGCCACGGTGAAGCGGACCTCCACGTCGGTGTCGCGCAGCTCGACCGCCCGCACCTCGCCGACGACGACACCCGCGACCTGCACGCTCTCGCCCTCCCTGAGCCCCGCGGTCTGCGAGAGCACGGCCGAGTAGGTCGTGGTGCCGAACGACAGCACGCTGAGCAGCACGACGACCACGGCCAGGGCGGCCAGGCCGGCCAGTGCGACCAGCCCGACGGCGTACGGGCTGCGCTCCTCCAGCGGCTTCATCGGCACGCCTCCGACCAGGGACCGTCGCCACCGACAGGGTTCAGCGAGGCCGGGCCGAGGCTGACGAGGAAGGAGCAGAGGTAGATGTTGAGGGCGTTCTCGTAGGACGTGACGCGACCCAGCGTCCCCGCGGTGGACTCGAACGAGCCCAGTGCAGCCGCCAGCTCGTCGGTGGTGCCGGCGAGCAGCGATCCCGCCGCCCTGAGCTGGCGTACGGTCTCGGTGGCCGGCTCCCGGGCGTCCTCGAGCAGGCCGGTCGTGGCCTCGACGAGGCTCCCGACGCCGTCGATCGACCGGCCGATGCTCCGGCGCTCCCTGGCCAGGCCCGTCATCAGCGTCCGCAGGTCGTCCACGGCCCCGGTGAACTGCTCGTCCTGGCGCTCGAGGTTGCCCAGCACCGGGGTCAGGTTGTCGAGGACACGGCCGATCAGCTGGTCCCGGTTCGCGACGAAGGTGCTGATGCGGGTCGTCTGCTGCAGCAGCTGCTCGACGGTGCCCCCCTCGCCCTGCAGGACGCGGACCACCGAGGTGGCCAGCGCGTTCACGTCGGCGGGCTCGAGGACCTCGAAGAGCGGCCGGAAGCCGTTGAGCAGCTCGGTCAGGTCGAAGCCCGGGCTGGTCCGCGAGACCGGCACGGTCTCCCCCGGCTCCAGCTCGCGCCCCCGGGACCGGCCCTGCTCGAGGGAGAGGTACCGCTGGCCGATGAGGTTCTGGTAGCGCATCACCAGCCGGGTGTCCTCCAGCAGGGGCTGCTGCGTCGCGAGCTCGAAGTCGACCGCGGCACCGTCGTCGGAGACCTCGATGCCGGAGACACGGCCCACCCGGACGCCGGCGACCTTCACGTCGTCACCCACCCGCAGCCCGCTGACGTCGCGGAACTGGGCGGTGAAGGCCCGGTTGTCGTCGGCCAGGCCGTTGCGCATCGTGTTGACCAGCAGCACGAGCAGCAGCAGCGAGACGAGCGCGAAGAGACCGAAGCGCACCGCCGTGAGGCGCACCTCCTTGGTCGCGGCACTCATGGGGCACCTCCGTAGCGGGGTCGGTCCGCGGGCGTGTAGTAGTCCGGAGCATCGAGCCGGAGCAGGGCGTCGACCCGCACGAAGCCCTCCCGCACCGCGCCCGCGACGATGTCGGCGAGGGCGAGGTTGGTCTCTATCGCCGCCGCGATCCCCGCCTCGCGGTGGTCGTAGACGGCATCGACGGTGCGGGCTACCCCCTCCAGCCACTCCACCAGCGCCTCCTGGTCGTCGCCGAGCAGGGCGCGCGCGTGCCGGGCGACCCGGCTGCCGCCCCGCAGGACCTCGGCGAGCTGCTCCTGCTGCGACGCGATGGTGCGCAGGGTCGTGCGTGAGTCCTCGGCCGCGCCGAGCAGCTGCGGCGCCACCTGGTCGACCACCTCGAGGGCGTCCGCGAGGACGGCGAGGTCGCTGCGCAGCAGCGGCAGGAGGGGGCGCAGCCGCGCCAGGTAGGAGTCCAGCGACTCCAGCAGGTCACCGAGCTGCGCACCGCGGCCGTCGAGCGCGTCGGCGACGGCGCCGATGGCGGACGCGAGCTCGGCGGGCCCGAGCGCGCTGACGAGGCGGTCGATGTCGTCGAGGGCCTGCTGCAGCTCGATCGTGTCCTGCTCGGTGTCGGCCGGGATCACGGCACCGGGTCGCAGGGAACCCGCGTCCGGCTCCTCGTGCAGAGCGAGGTCGACGTACGTCGTGCCGAAGACGGTCGCCGGCAGCACGCGGGAGACCACGTTGGCCGGGACTCGGGCCAGGGCTTCCTCCGGCACGCGCAGCTCCAGCCGCACGTCGCCCCCGTCGTCGCGGACGATCCTCTCGACGCGGCCCACGATGACCCCGCGGACCTTGACGTCCGCACCGGGGCGCAGCGCACCGCCGGCATCGGCCACGACGGTGGAGATCGCCGGGTCACCACCCCACGAGCCGGTCACGCGCAGGTAGCCGGCGCCGAGGCCCAGGCTGATGACGAGCAGTACCAGCAGACCGCGCAGCGCGAGGTCGGAGCGTCGCGGTTCGCGACGTGGACGGTCAGCCACCTCCCATCACCCGCTCACCCGGAACCCGGGGTCGCCACCCCAGAAGAGCAGGGTCATCACCATGTCGAGCACGACGACGACCACGATGCTGGCCCGGATCGCGGCCCCGGTCGCCTCTCCGACCGCCTGGGGGCCGCCGGAGACCTTGAAGCCGTACCAGCAGTGGATGAGGCAGACCATGATCGCGAAGACGAGGATCTTGACCACCGACAAGAAGACGTCGCGTCCCTGGATGAAGGTCGAGAAGTAGTGGTCGTACTGGCCCGGGGACTGCCCGAAGAGCAGGACGACGGAGGCCTCGGAGGCCAGGTAGGAGCCGATCAGCCCGATGAGGTAGAGCGGGAGTATGGCGATCATGCAGGCGATGACCCGGGTCGTCACCAGGTAGCGCATGGAGCTGACCGCCATGACCTCCAGCGCGTCGACCTCCTCATGGATGCGCATGGAGCCGAGCTGTGCGGTGAAGCGACAGCCGACCTGGGCCGCCAGCGCCAGGGCGGCGATGAGCGGCGCCAGCTCACGGGTGTTGGCGCTCGCCGAGACGAACCCCGTCAGCGGGGAGAGGCTGACGATCTCCAGGCCGTTGAAGCCCTCGATGCCCAGCGACGTGCCGGCGGAGATGGACAGCAGCACCATCACGCCGATGGTCCCACCGCCGACGATCAGGGCACCGCTGCCCCAGGCGACGTCCTTGAGCTGGCGCAGCGTCTCGCGCAGGTACAACCGCAGCGTCGCCGGGACGGCGAGCAACGTGTGCCACGAGAAGGTGGCGAACGAGCCGAGCTGCGCGGCGGCGGAGACCGCCCCACCGGCGAGCGCGCCCGGGCCCCTCATGCCACCCCCTGTGGCACGAGCATCACGTAGGCCTGCGTGATGCCCACGTTGACCACGGCCAGCAGGATCACGCTGAGCACCACCGACTGGTTCACCGCGTCGGCGACACCCTTGGGCCCACCGGACGCCGAGAGCCCCTTGTGGCTGGCCACGATGGTGGCGACGAAGCCGAAGATGAGCGCCTTGAGCTCGGCGAGGACGAGGTCGGTCGGCTGGCTGAAGGAGACGAAGGAGTCGAGGTAGGCACCGGCGGAGATGCTGCCGCCGCCGACGTTCATGACGAACGCCGTGAGCAGCGCCGTCATGGCCACGACCACGGTCAGGAGCATGGCCACCAGGAGCGCCGCGACCAGGCGGGGCGCCACCAGGCGCTGGACCGGCGAGATGCCCATGACCTTGAGCGCGTCGATCTCCTCGCGGACCGTGCGGGCCCCGAGGTCGGAGCAGATGGCCGACCCCACGGCGCCGGCGATCATCAAGGAGGTGACCAGGGGCGCGCCCTGGCGCAGCACCCCGATGCCGTTGACGGCACCGGAGAACGACGTCGCCCCGATCTGCGCGGCCACCGCGCCGATCTGCACCGAGGTGATGACCCCGAAGGGGATGGCCACCAGGATCGTGGGCAGCAGCGAGACCCGCGTCATGAACCAGGCCTGGAGCACGAACTCGGACCAGGAGAAGCGTCCCCTGACGATGTCGCTGACGGCGTAGCCGGTCGCGGACGCGGCGAGCAGGACCAGGTGTCCGGTCGTCACGATGCCCGCACGCCACCGTCCGCGCATGCCGGCCACGACCCCGATCAGCGGCCGGCGCGACCCGGCCGTCAGGGCACCGCTCACCGCCCGGTCTCCACCGTGGGTCCCATGCGCCCGCTCCTGGTCGTCGCCGAGCTGTCGCCAACCCGCAAGTGAGTGTGTCGTGGTGTAACAGGTATCACACGTCGCGGGCGATGACGAGACGCAGGTCACGACCTGACCGGACCGGTCCGGCGTTGTCCGGCGGTACTAGGTTGTCCCCGTGATGGCGAGGACCTGGCCCGACCGGTGGCTACGGGTGCTCCGCCGCACGCTGCTCACCGTCGTGGGCGTGCAGTTCGGGCTGGCCATGGCGATGACGCTGGTCGACTCCTACCGCCGGCGCGGGAAGAAGCCGGGCGAGTTCCCGGTGACCCCGCCGGCGCAGGTGCCCATCGGCGAGAGCACGGTGACGACGTACACCTACGGTCAGCATCTCTACGACGACATGCTGGCCGCCATCGAGGGGGCGCAGAAGCAGATCCTCTTCGAGACCTACATCTGGAAGGGCGACGCCACCGGCGAGCGGTTCAAGCAGGCCCTCGCCGACGCCGCAGCCCGCGGCGTCGAGGTGTACTGCATCTACGACGGCTTCGCGAACCTCGTGGTCTCCCCGGTCTTCAAGCGCTTCCCCCGCGCCATGAAGGTGCTGCGCTTCCCCGTCTACTCCGCCGGGCTGCGCTTCTTCGACCTGCGCCGCTACGGCCGGGACCACCGCAAGATCCTGGTGGTCGACTCCGAGATCGGCTTCGTCGGCGGGTTCAACATCGGCGACGCCTACGCCACGGAGTGGCGCGACACCCACGTGCGCATCACCGGGCCCGGGGTCTGGGACCTCCAGCGGGCGGTGGCCGACTTCTGGAACCTGCACCGTCGACGCCGGCTGCGACCCAGCGAGCGACCGCTGCTGCTGGAGACCGCCTCGGACTGGGAGCCCCGGATCCGGATCCAGCGCAACGTGCCCCGACTGTGGATGTTCCCCATCCGCTCGATGTACCTCGAGGCCATCAACCGCGCCAGCCGCAACATCTGGATCACCACCGCCTACTTCCTGCCCGACCAGGACTTCGTCGACGCCCTGAAGGACGCAGCGGCGCGTGGTGTGGACGTGCGGCTCCTGGTCCCGTTGAAGTCCAACCACATCGTGGCCGACTGGGTCTCGCGCGGGTACTTCTCCCAGCTGCTCGAGTCCGGCGTGCGCATCCTGCGCTACCGCGACGCGATGGTGCACGCCAAGACGGCGACGGTCGACGGCACGTGGACCACGGTGGGGACGGCCAACATCGACCGCCTTAGCCTGTCGGGCAACTACGAGATCAACGTCGAGGTCATCGACGCCGGTCTGGCCCGCCAGATGGAGGAGGTCTTCCGCGTCGACCAGTCGCACTGCCTGGAGCTCACCGTCGGTGAGTGGGAGGCCCGTGACCTGCACCGCAAGTTCACCGAGTTCGTCCTGGCCCCGCTGCGTCCGCTGCTGTGATCACGCCCGCGCCAGCGGGCGTGGTCGTCGGTGGTCGAGCAGCGACCGCGACCGAGCCTGCGAGGGCGCGACGGAGCGTGTCGAGACCCGGTGAGGTGCCCACCCACCGTGCCGACGCTCAGGACTTCGGGATGTCCAGCACCGAGGCGAGCTGCAGCGCCTTGGCCTTGTCGCCCCGGACCTTGAGCTGACCACGCAGGACACCGGTGACCGCGGAGAGGTGGCCGGTGGCCAGGCGCAGGAAGTCGTAGCCCTCACAGGTGATCGTGGCGTCACGGGGCCCGCCGGCGTCCCCGGGCTCCACCTTGCACGCGCCGTGGTCGACGCGCACGACGTAGCGCTCGGGCTCGTCACCGGGACCGCCGAGCAGCCGGAACCCGACGGTGAGGTCGGCCTTCGCTGCGCGACGCGGGCTCACGAAGTCGGGGAGGCGACGGAAGATCTCCTCGAGCACCACCGGGCGGAACCCGCCCGCCATCACCTCGCGCAGGTGCTCGACGGGGACGCCGGTCAGCGCCCGGGCCACGTCGACGGGGTCCAGCGCGGTCGGGTCGACAGCGACCTCGTCGGTGCCGGGGATGGTGAAGAGACCGCCGACGGCCAGCGCGAGGGCGGCGTCGCCCTCGACGTGCAGCCGCCCGGCGAGGAAGTCCAGCGCGGCGTTGCCCTGCCCGCTGACGAGACGGACGAAGCCGACGACCGTCGTGCCGAGCACGACGTCGCTGGCCGCCGAGGCGGGTACGTCGGTGCCCACCGTGATCGTGCCGGAGCCGATCCGCAGGAGGTGGTGCCCCAGGCGCGCGTCGTCACGGGTGAGGTCGATGCGCACGGTGCCGCCGAGGGCAGCGAGCCGGTCGGGGTCGGCGTACTCGTGCAGACGCGACAGCACGCCCCGCACGGCGGGCAACCGGATCTCGTCGCGGGCGACCAGGGCGCGCAGCTCCTCGTCGCCGGTGCGCCGCAGCGCCTCGACGAGTGCCTCGGCGTCGGTGTCGGCGAAGAAGCCGGTGGCCTCCTCGGAGGTGGCGCCGTGCAGGACGTCGAGAGTTACCTGTGTCACAGCGTCACGATAACCGCCCCGGGCCCCCGCCGCGCGTGACTCGCGCGGGAAGGTGCGTGCGCGGCGCCATCCGCGGCCCGTGCCGGGGCCGGTGCAGGCCGGCCAGGCCGATCAGGAGCGGCACCCGGCCGCGGTGCGGCCGCCAGGGCTCGAGGTAGGCCCGCATCTCCTCGTCGTCGAAGGGGGTGCCGGTCAGCGCCCAGCCGACGTCCTTGGCGACGTGGTAGTCGCCGAAGCTCACCGCATCGGGGTCACCGAGCGCCCGCTGGCGCACCTCGGCACTGGTCCACTCCCCGACCCCGGGCAGGCTGCGCAGCCGCCGGTCGGCCTCCGCGGGGTCGAGCCCGGCCAGGCGCTCGAGGGAGTCCGCGACCCGGGCGGCGGTGACGATCGTGCGCGAGCGGGCGTGGTCGACGTGCATGCGCAGCCACTCCCAGGACGCGATGGTGCGCAGCGTGCCGGCGTCGGGCTGGACCCGCAGCCCGAGGTCGCGGCCGGGGCCGGGCGCCGGCTCACCGAAGCGGTGCACCAGCATCCGGAAGCCCGCGAAGGCCTCCTGCCCGGTGACCTTCTGCTCGATGATCGCCGGGACCAGCGCCTCCATCACCAGACCGGTGCGCCCCCTGCGCACGTGGGGATGCCGGCGCCGCGCCTCGGCGAGCACCGGGTGCCGCGGCTCGAAGCCGCTCCAGTCGTCGTGGGCACCGAGCAGGCCCGGCAGCGACTCCAGCACCCAGTCCGCACCCTGGCCCCAGGCGGAGGCGCGCACCTCGCCGGTCGAGGGGTCCGACCCGACCCGGAGCGTGGCCGGGCCCTCGGGGGTGCGGGTGCCCCGCCAGACGCGTCCGGCGTCGTCGATGCGGAACGTGGGGTCGCCCGCGCCCCGACGCAGGGGGCGCAGCGGCCCGATGACCGAGCAGGGCCAGTCAGGGCGCCAGGTGCGCCGCCGCTCCGCCTCGGTGCCCGTCACCCGGTCGACGCTAGCCGACGGCACCGACCGCGGCCTCCAGCCGGACCGGGATGCCGTTGAGCCGCGCCATCCCGGCGAGGAACTCCACGTCCTCGACGCGCGCCGAAGCCAGCTCGTTGGTGTTCGCGCCCCCCGCGGCGTTCGCCACCGACCAGCCGGCGTCGTGACCCCAGCCGTGCGGGCAGGCGATCGTCCCGCGACGCACCTCGTCGGTGAGCTGGGCGACGGTCTCGATCACCCCCACCGCCGAGCGGATCCGCACGAGGTCGCCGTCGGCCACACCCGCCTCGGCTGCGTCATCGGGGTGGATCCGGGCAGTGTGGCGGCGGTTGCGCCCCTTCATCAGCGTCGGGCTGTTGTGCATCCAGGAGTTCTGCGAGCGCATCTCCCGCAGGCCGATCATCTTCAGCGGGTACGCCGGGTCCGTCTCGACCTCGAGCGCGGAGCGCAGCCGGTCCCACTCGGCCGCGAGCTGGCCGGGGGCGAGGTCGACCTTCCCGTGCGGGTGCCGCACGACCTCGGCGAGCCGGCCGCCGCTCGCGGGCGGGAGCATCACGCCGTGTCGCTCGGCCCTGAGCCGCTTCAGGCTCAGGCCGCCGCGGCGCAGACCGAAGCGGTCGCCGTGCGGGCCGGTGCGCAGGAGCAGGTCGACCAGCGTCCACGGGGTCGTCCGGGCACCGGCGCGCCGCGCGAGGGCCCGCAGCGGGCGGGTCAGC